>NZ_CP053947.1:2186586-2498956 GCF_018438165.1 Acinetobacter sp. WY4
TTTTTTGATTTTGTGAGATTAGTCGGGGAAGCTGAGACGTTCTTTGGGGAAAACCACCTTAAAGGTAGAACCTTGGTTTTCCTTGGACTCAATTTCCAGATGTGCCTGATGTTGCATCAGTACATGTTTAACAATTGCCAATCCCAAACCGGTACCACCAGTCCGGCGGCTACGGTCTGAATCGATGCGGTAAAAACGCTCGGTCAGTCGTGGCAGATGTTTGGGATCAATGCCTATACCGTTATCTTGCACCACAAAATAGGCAGACTCGCCATCATCATGCCAGCCGATGGTGATGGTGCCGCCTTTGGGCGTGTACTTGATGGCATTGGTGATCAGATTGCTAAAGGCGCTGGCCAGTTCCATATCTGAACCGATCAGATCGCAATGGCTGTCAATGTCCAGATTCAGGGTATGACCATAGTCAATATTATAGGCCTGGGCATCATCGAACAACTGGTTCATCAGACTCGGCATTTCAATGATCTGGTTTTTGGCAATATTTTTATCATTTTCCAGACGTGACAGCAGCAGCAGGTCGTTGACCAGTGCATTCATGCGTCGGGTTTGCGACTGCATCTGATCAAAAGCGCGTTTCCAGCGTGGATTGATATCTTCCTGGTCGGTAAAGGTTTCAATATAGCCACTGAGTACGGTCAAAGGCGTGCGCAGTTCATGTGAAATATTGTCGACAAAATCCTTTCGCATCTGTTCGAGATTGTGCATCCGGGTCACATCATAAGCGACCAGTACCCGGCTTTCTCCGCCAAAACGGGTCATTTTAACCTGCACATAATGGTCTTCAAACAGCGAAGAACGCATTTTCAGGCCGTCGGGAGATTCATCAATATGGTGATAGTATTCGATAAAGCTCGGTTGGCGTAACAAGGTCAGAATATTACGGCGACGGTCATCACTCGAGATTCCAAGCAGACGTTCGGCCGCCGGATTCCACCATTCAATCTGCTGGTTTTCATCAAGCAGCACCACAGCTTCTTGTAAGGCCACTAGTGAAGACTGTGCACGGTCGATCAGTTCGACCATTTCCGCCTGAACAATCCGTTCCTGACGTTGGGCGCGATAAACATTGAAAAGTAGCGCACCCCAAATCCCGCCAATATTCGGTGGAACATCATAAGGGCGATTGGAAATCCATTCATTGACCAGATATAAGGAACGCATTTGGGTCGCAAAGAACGCCACGAAGGCAATTACGATACAAATCCAGAAATACCCAATCCCAAAACCGATAAAGCTGGCGATAATCAGGAAAAAAGCCAATAAGCGTAAATCCTGCTTCGCAAAATCCCATAAACTGCTGTAACGGATTCTTTTGTGTTCACGTGCCAGTTCGGGGACAGGGTAGGGTTCATACATAAAACAAGATTTACCTTAAAAGATATTAACCTAAAGCGACATCTGAACGGGTCGAAAAGCGATAGCCCGTTCCGCGAACGGTCTGTACAAAACGGTCTACACCATAAGGTTCCAGCACTTTACGCAGGCGACGGATATGCACATCGATGGTCCGGTCTTCAATATAGACGTTACCGCCCCACACCTGATCCAGCAATTGCGCACGGGTATAGGCACGTTCCGGATGGGTCATGAAGAATGCCAGCAAACGGTATTCGGTCGGTCCCATTTCCAGAATATTATTGCCAAAATTGACCCGCTGGCTGACCGGATCCAGAATCAGACCATTGGCATCAATGGTTTTTTCACCGCTCAGGGCATTGGCACGGCGCAGTACCGCCTTAATCCGGGAGACCAGTTCTCGGGTCGAGAATGGCTTGGTCATGTAGTCATCGGCACCGGCATCCAGACCTTGTACTTTATGGTCTTCTTCACCGCGCGCTGTGAGCATGATCACCGGAATTTCTGACAGGCTTTCATCACGTTTCAGACGACGACACAGGTCCACACCGCTGACACCACCCGGCATCATCCAGTCCAGCAAAATTAATGCCGGACGCTGATCCACAATCATCTGATGCGCCTGCTTGGCATCTTCTGCCTGTAAGCACTGAAAACCGGCCATATCTAGAGAGGTATGGATCATTTCCCGAATCGGGAGCTCGTCATCGACGATTAATATGTAGTCATCTTTCACAACGCAATACCCTATTTCATGTAAACGGTGAACCGTTTTATATTTATGACAGGCTTATTACAAAGACTAATTATGACAGTATCATTGCAGAAAGGGAAAAACTGCTGAAATTCGAAAAGATTTGTGACAAATATAGCGCAGAAACTTGTTAAAAAATCATAAATTAATTTTACTCATTTCCGTAGTGCAGCATAAATTTGTAACTGACTGGTAAATGCAGGAAAGCCTATTAAGCACAGGATTTAACAGTTATTTTTTCTCTGAAAATGACTCGAGCAGCGCCAAAAAAACCACACTACAGGATGATAAAACTTCCTCAAGCGAATGCTTAAAACCGCTCATCACCCAACGAATGGCAATTTGGGTGACATAACCATTTAAACCGGTCGAAACCAGGGAAATTTCCTGCTCACTGCGATTTAACTGCGGCATCATCAACATGACAAAGGCGTGAATCATGCGGTCGAAACGTGACATGGTTTCATGAATGGTGGCCTGATTATGCAGTTCCTGCACCAGCATGGCATCGATATAAATGATTCTTGCCATGCGCGGATTGTCACGCAGAGTAGTGAGCAGGGCAGTCAAACCCGCTTCGATCATTTTTTTCGGATCGGTCGAGGCCTGCATCATGGCCTGCATCACATTCTGTTGCAGCTCATCAATCAGTTTTAAGAAAATGGTCTGAAACAGATGTTCGCTTTTCTTGAAGGATTCATAAAAATAACGTTCGGTTAGTTTGGCTTCATTGCAGATATCTTTGACAGTAACTGAAAAAAAACCATAACTACCATAAGCTTCAATCCCGGCTTCGATGAGCTTTTCACGACGTGCCTGCTGCCGTTCAGCCATCGACAGGCCTTTAAACTGACGTTCCTTAGTTTTGGAGGGTCGTGATTTTGCTGCTGAGTCGATTGAATCGGTCATAAGGCCTGTGTGCTCATCTGCATGAAGATTTTAAATATCTTAGCAATAAATCACGCTTAGACCTATATGGAAATGCTGCCCTGAAATTTGGCCTCTAAGGACATGGGATAATTATTGACAATCTATATTGTCAAAACTATATTGAGGATCTGTGCTAGCTCCTGAAACAACAGAACAAGATCCTGCTGTCATGGAATGGCAGTTCTTTACATAAGGAAATTGAATGAAAAATTTTAAAAATAAAGTCGCTGCGATTACCGGTGCAGGTTCGGGTATTGGCCAGCAACTGGCAATATTACTGGCCCAGCAGGGTTGTCACTTGGCGCTGAGTGATATCAATGAACAAGGTCTGGCACAAACGCTTGAATTGCTCAAAGAGAGTGATGTTCGTGTGACTATCCAGAAAGTGAATGTGGCTGAACTGGAACAGGTGCGTAACTGGGCGGCACAGGTCGAACAGGATCATGGCAGTGTCAATATGATCTTTAACAATGCCGGCGTTGCACTAGGCTCAACCGTTGAAGGGGCATCTTATGAAGAACTGGAATGGATTGTCGGGATCAATTTTTGGGGTGTGGTGTATGGGACCAAAGAATTCCTGCCATTGATCAAGAAAACCGGCGATGGTCATATCATCAATATTTCCAGCCTGTTTGGTCTGACTGCTCAACCGACCCAGTCTGCTTATAATGCGACCAAGTTTGCGGTACGTGGTTTTACCGAATCCTTACGTCAGGAACTGGATCTGGAAAATTGCGGAGTCAGTGCGCTCTGTGTACATCCGGGGGGGATCCGTACCAACATTGCCAATGCCGCAAAAATGAATAACAGCCTGCTAACTTTAGGTATGAATCCGGAAAAATCAGCCCGTAATTTTAATAAATTATTGCGTTGTCCACCTGCAGAAGCTGCCCGTCAAATTCTGGAGGCGGTGCAAAAAGACAAACGCCGTCTGCTGATCGGTAATGATGCCAAGGCAATTGACCTGATTCAGCGAATCTTGCCGACCGGTTATCAGCATGTCACTGCACTGGCGACCCAGTTTGGCAAAAAGAAGAACAAATCTGCTTAAGAAATTGCAAAACAGACCCGCGAAAGCGGGTTTTTTTATTGCTGTAATAGAGGCTAATTTTTTGCGAATGAGAGTATTAGCTACTGTAATGCTTTAGACAAGTAAAACCCTGCATCTAAATCAACGCTTCAACCGTTTTTTTCTTCCAGACAAACTGATAATACAGTCCCTGCAAAATACACAGGCTGACAAAGGCTAACGCGTAGGCATACCAGATACCTTCCAGGCCCCACCACTGACTGAAAAGATAAGCGGCGGGAACTTCAATACAGAGAATGGCAAAAATATTGATCAGCATTGGCACGGTCACCGTACCACTTGAGCGCATGATCGAAGCAAAAATGGCACTGGCACCAAAGAACAGAATCGACCACAGCACAATAAACAGCAGTTGTTGTCCCAGTACTACAACCTTAGGATCGGTAATAAACAGCGCCATCAGATATTTGGAGAACAGATAGGCCAGAATCACCAGACCGCCGGTAAATAGAATATTCATACTCAGCGCAGTCCGGGTAACTTTATTGAGCAAATCCGATTTACCTGCGCCAATGGCTTGAGCGCCAAATACAGACGCGGCAATCGCAATCGATAAGGCGGGGAATTGAATATAATTTAAGACCTGATTGACTGCGCCATAAGCGGCTGTTGCTTCTGCGCCATAGCGGTTGACCAATCCGACAATCACCAGTCCGGCAACTGAAGTCGTGACCATTTGTACCCCGGTCGGAACACCCAGTTTCAAGATCATTCTGCTCAACTGTGGCTGATGACGAATATTTTTTAATAACGCCCAGTCCAGTTTGAGTGGATGTTGCCTATAATTCAAATACATGATTAAAAACAACAGGACCGCCAGATTTCCCAGAATGGTGGCAATCGCCGGCGAGATAATGCCCATTTTAGGAAAGCCAAAATAACCACCAATCAGGACCGGTGTCACCACCAGACCCACCCCAATGGTAAGTGCGGAAGCAAACAGGGGCGTGGTACTGTCGCCAACGCCGCGCAAGATCGAGGTATAAATAATATAGATAAAAATTAAGGGACTACCCGCCAGCATCCATTGTACATAGGGCAGGGACAAATGCATCACATCCGGATCTGTGCCAAGTGCCAAGAGAATATTCTCAGCAAAAATTACCCCGAAAAGCGCAATCAAGCTGCCGCCAATCAAGGTCATAAATAAAGTTGAACCGACCACACAGCGCACTTTTTCTATATTTTTCCCACCCCAAGCCTGTCCAATCAATACGGTAGAACCGGCAGATAAACCAATCACAAAGGCCATCAGACAAAACAGGATGGGGAAAAAAACGGCAACAGCAGCAATCGCATTCACTCCGAGCATTTGTCCCACAAAAACCGTATTGATCGTGCCGGAGAGACTTTGCAAGATATTGGTCGCAATTAATGGCAACAGAAAAACCAGAAAGGCTTTCCATAAATTCTGTTGATGAATCAGTGAGTGCTGTGCCATGCGACATCCTGTGATTGAATTATCATCTATTTGTTGATGCTGCCATTATTCGGCAGAATATAAAAAAAAGCCTTAGCTTTTAAGTAACTAAGGCATTTATTTTATGAGAGTTTTAGTTAAAAGCTGAGTTAAACCTTTGAAAGAATTTGACCTGCCAGGATCAAGGTTTGTTCTTTTTTTGCAAAGCAGAACCTGAGCAGGCGTAAATCGGCAGGGGGGTGTTGGTAGAACGCGGAGACTGGAATCGCGACAATCCCATGTTGTTCTGCCAGAAAATGGCACATGGACAGATCATTAAGCTCAGGCCGAATCTCTGAATAATCTAAGTTCTGAAAATAAGTCCCTTGAGAAGGCGTCCATTTAAAGTGTGACATTTCAATGGATGAGTTAAATAAATCCCGTTTTTTTTGATAGAAAGAGGACAGTTCAGGTATATGCTCAGGATGCAGTTGCATATATTCCACCAAGGCAACCTGAACGGGCGTTACACCACAGAAACTGGCAAACTGATAAATCTGTCTGAACATTTTCATCAATGCCGGTGCAGCAATACAAAATCCGGTTTTCCAGCCCGTGACATGGAAGGTTTTACCAAAAGAGCCAATCACGAAGCTACGCTCCCGAAGTTCTGGAAATGACCATGCTGAATAGTGCTGAACGCCGTCAAAAACCAGATGTTCATAGACTTCATCGGACAGCACCACAATATTACGCTCGCGAATCAGCTCGATCAGCTGTTGCCAGTCTGCCTTGGACCACACACTCCCACTCGGATTATGCGGAGTATTCACCACAATCACGCGGGTACGGTCATTAATGGTATCTTTGACCTGATTCCAGTCCACAGAAAAATCAGGATGCTGTAAAGCAATATGCACTGGCTTTGCCCCGACCAGTTGTACCGCAGGGCCATAACTGTCGTAGCTTGGATCAAAAATAATCACTTCTTCACCGGCGCGCACTGTAGCTTGAATGGCACAAAAAATCGCAATCGTGGCCCCAGGCGTAATCGTGATTTCCTCGACAGGATCAATAATCAGTTGATCACGCTGTTGATAGAGATCTGCCACCAGACTTCGCAAGACTGGCAGACCATCTCCCGGTGCGTACTGGTTAAATCCATTCTGGCTGGCCCGGTTTAAAGCTTCAATCAAGGCAGGAGGCGCTGCAAAGTCCGGAAATCCTTGAGAAAGATTCAAGGCTCCGAGTTTTTGTGCCAAGGCCGACATGGTACTAAAAATGGTCACGCCCAAATCAGGTAATTTAGAAGGGAGTTTCAGCATGTCTTTGGCCTTGAAGAATGAGATCTGAATGAGTGTAACAGCAAGTTCCGTATAGGATAATCAGAAAAATAGGGAATATTGGGCAATATTTTTAATTAAGATGTACCACATGCGATTTAAGATTTTTAATTGAAGAGTCATAAATTAAAGGCCTAATTATGTGAAATGCATCGTGAACTGGACGAAATGGATAACTTTTCCTAAAATTTGCCGCACAATAATAAAGCTTAAAATTATAACTATAAAATGCCAAAACCTATCCATATGCTGCTGGAGCAGCTCGGGCTTAAGCGCCAGCATCGTGCGCTACATTTACAGTTTTCACATCCTCCTTTAAATCATCAGGTTTTGATTCAGCGGATTGAGGGTCAGCATCAGATCAATCAAGGTCTGCAGGCTGAACTGATCTGTCTTTCCACTTATGCTCATATTGCCTTGAAACAGTTTATCAGCTGTCGGGTGGCCATTGATCAGGTCACAGACCGGGGTGAACTTTTCCGGACTACGGGCATTATTACTGCAGCCAGCCAAGGACAGAATGATGGAGCTTTGACCCTGTATAAACTGACGCTGAATGACGCGACTGCACTCTGGCAGAAGCGCCGTAACAGTCGGGTTTTTATGAACAAGACGGTGCGCGAGATCAGTGAAATCCTGTTCAGTGAATGGCAAAGCAGAAGTGCATTATTCGCGGCCAGTCTCAGCCTGGATTTGACAGGACTCAGCCGGGACTATGATGTCCGGCCTTTTGTGATGCAATCTAATGAATCGGATTATGATTTTCTGACCCGTTTATGGCGTAGCGAAGGAATTAACTGGCTGATCGATGAAAAGCAATTAACTGTGCCTGTATCAGCCAGCGAGATTCAAGCTCAGTTTTTAAAACTGGTAGATCATTCCCAATATTTTTCAGCTTTAAAACGCCGCTCCATCCGGTTTCATTGCAGTCATGCCACCGAACAGCTCGACACGCTGAACAGTCTGATTGCGGTACGTCAGCTCAATCCGAATAGTACCCGGACCCAGCGCTGGCATACCCAGCAACTTGCCCAGGATCAAAGCCAGCCTTTATTCAGTAATCATCAGCAAAGTGATATTCATGCAAATGCCACTCTTCAGCTTGAAGATGCGTGGAACATCAGTCCGGCCTGGACCGGCGACTTAAATCATGAGGATCAGGTAACAGCATCTGGTATAGCGCAATTGGATCGACTCAATCAGCAGCTCAGTGACTATCATGCTTTGCAGTCCAAATATTTTAAAGCCAGTAGCAGCGTACGAGATGCTCAGGTCGGATACTGGTTTGAACTGCAACAGCATCCTGAAATTGATCAGCATCCTGCCCATCAACGTGAATTTCTGATTTTAGCTAAGCGGTTTTATAACCAGAACAATTTACCCAAAGATATTTTATCGCAGCTGGACAGTTTGCTTGAGAAGAGCGGTTGGCAGATGGCACAGGAGGAACGACAGGCCAATGAACTACAGATCGTGCGCCGTGAAATCCCGGTTGTTCCTGAGTATCAGCCTTTTATTCATCGGCCTGCTGCATATCCGCAACGGGCTCGAGTGGTCGGACCTGAAGGTGAAACGATTCATGTCGATGCATGGGGACGGGTGAAAGTTCGTTTTCTGTTTACCCGGAGTGAAGATCATCAGCATGATGGCGGCGCAGGCAGCAATGACAATGATAGCGATTCTGCCTGGGTGGATGTTTTGACCCCTTGGGCGGGTGAAGGCTATGGCGTCAGGTTGCATCCACGAATTGGAGAAATTGTGGTGATTGATTTCTTTGAAGGTGATATCGACCGGCCCTTTGTGGTGGGGCGGATTCATGAAGCAGAGCGTCGTCCGGCCATGTTTGATGCGAAGGGAGAACTTCCTGCGACCAAAAAGCTCAGTGGCATCCGTTCTCAGGAGGTCGATGGTGAGGGCTTTAACCAGCTGCGTTTCGATGATACTCCTGAACAGATTAGTGTACAGCTGCAAAGTAGTCATGCAGCCAGTCAGCTTAATCTGGGAAATTTAAGTTATCCCAAAGAAAATGAAAGCAGCGACGGTCGAGGTGAAGGTTTTGAACTGAGGACAGACCATTGGGGTGCCCTACGTGCAGGAAAAGGCTTATTAATTTCCACTTATAAGCAAGATTCAGCAGCTGGCAATCACCTAGATGCTGACCCAGCCAAAGAACAGCTTGAATCGAATCTCAATCATAGTAAAGCCTTGAGTGATATTGCAGAAAAACAGCAGGCTGATCCATTGGAATTTTTTGATAGTTTAAAACAGTTTCTGAATCAGATTGAAGCTGAAGATCAAGCCAAGGCCACCGCATTTAAACAGGCCGTGATGTTATTAACTGCACCCCAAACGATTGTACTGAGCACAAATGAAAATATCCATTTATCCGCTGATCAGCAAATCAATCAGAGTGCCGGGGACAATATTCATTTTTCCACACAGAAGTCTTTAGTTGCTCATGCACAGGACCGGATCAGTTTATTCGCTGCTCAAGAGGGCGCAAGTGTCTATGCCGCTAAAGGCAAAATTGAACTACAAGCCCAAGATGATGCAATTGAAGCGATCGCTCGTAAGGTAATCAAGCTCATTTCGACTGAAGACAAAATCGAAATCACTAGTCCGAAGGAGATTGTACTGACCGCTGGAGGGTCTCAAATTAAGGTAAATAGTGGCGGGGTATTTTTCACGACTGGCGGAAAATTTGAGTGTAAGGCGGGGCAACATAATTTTATGGGAGGGGCTAAAGTCTCTTATGAAATACCTCAGCTTCCGAATAATGCTTTATATAGCAATAGGCTGGATATATATGATCTATTTTGGCAGTCTGATTTCAGTTCAATAAATTATAAAGCTTTTATTCCTGATACTAATTCGTATATTTCAGGTCAGCTTGATGCGCACGGTCGTACTGGAAAAATTACTACAGCTGATTCCTCTAAAGTAGAAATTTTGGTAGGGCTCAATGATGAATGGGGATTAAGTGTCCAAGGTTATGATGTTGATGACCTGATTGAGCAGAATAATAAATAGGAGATAAAAATAAAAATGACAAATAAGTCTTTAGCAACAGTACAAATTCTAGATTTGTTAGGAAATCCAATTCCTAAAGTTCAATATGAAGTCAAAAATAGTAAGACAGGTCAACATGTAGTACGGGGTTCTACCAATTCCAAGGGGTGCCTTTATGAAATTCAAAGAGACAAAGGAACGGTTTTAGATATATATGTCAAAAGCCTTTTAGGTGGAGGTATGAAAAAAGTTCAGACTTTCATAATGGCGAAAGACCGTATGCTGGTTACGGTTATAAGTCCTAAAATTCTCTTGGATTTAAAAACATTAGAAAATAATGAAAATAAAGGAAGTTATAAACGTAAAACACATAAGGTTAAAAAAGGTGAAACTTTATCATCTATTGCACAACAGTATCACACCACAATCCGAGTGCTCGAAAGGCTGAATGGGATAAAAGATGTCAATAAAATCAGCATAGGACAAGTAATTAAACTTCCAATTAATATGCCTGCTACAGGAAATAATACAAGTATTGATAGAAAGCCAAACCCTCAAAAAAATGCTTCTCAAAATAATAAGTCTCAATCATCAGAGAAAAGTAAAAAAGAGACTAAACAGGCTGATAAAGGAATTGTGAATACAGTTGAAGAGTATGAGAAGAAAGCATTAGAGCAGCTTAATGAATGGTATGAAGAAGGTAAGAAAGCTTTATCGGATTCAATAAAAATTGATATGAAAGAGGATCGCAGTCAGGATGGCGGAACACCGAAAACTGATACTTCCAATTTATGTAAAACTAATCCTCAATGTATATCTCAAGGCAAAAGTGAACTTATTAGAGAGGTTAATATCAGGCTAGCAGGCTTTGGTGGCGCATTACCTACAGATGAATTTACTCCTTTAACAGCGGAATGTATAAAGCAATTTCAACGGGATTATATGGGGGTTCCTGAAACTGGAAAAATATGCGGAAGTTTTTTAGCAGCTTTAGATAAGTTCCGTGATGAATATGGAATTGCAAATTTTATGACTAAAGCTAGTTGTCCCTGTGGTCAGTGTTCAGGTTATGGTAATAATAGAAGAGGTATTAAATCTGGTTTGAATACTGCTAATGAATATCCAGGATTGCATAGATCTTTAATATGGATATTAAAAGCATTAAATTTTTATTTAAAAAATGAATTTAAATATAAAGGTCTTGAAGTGGCTTATATAGAATCTGGTTATAGATGTATAAATGATAATAAGAAAAAAGGCAGAACTACAGTAAATCATATGGGTTTAGCATTAGATATACATATTAATAAAAATGGGAAGAGGACTAAGGCTATAGAAGATATAGAGTTTATTAGAAAAAAAATTATGACTATAAAAATGAGAGCAAGTGAAGAAAGGGCTTCTGATAAAATATATTTAGAACCAAAAAAATTTAAGAGTGGAGCAAATGGAGCAACTACTTGGGTTCATTTTGATGTGACAAGATTCTCAAGTATTTACTTTAATGATGAATACTTCAAAAAAGAAATTAAAGATCTCAATGGAAATCCGGTAGTTGAGATTATTAAATCACTAAATATGAATTCTATTTTAAATTGTGCAGGAATAATCGTAAATACTTCTACTATTTCTAAAATAACAGATCAAACTATTGAGGCTCAGGTAAAAGAATTAGGTGATGCGATTGCTAGTGGTGAAGGTAGCTATGAAGCTTGGAATGCAGGAGCTCCAGAAGGAAAAAGAGTTAAATACGGAAAAATGAATGACTTGCCAGGTACAATCACTGAAAAAACTATTGATGAAATTTTAGACGCTGCGAAAAAATATAGATGGGATGACAATAGAAGAAGATTTGCCACTGGAAAATATCAAACAATTCCTTCTACTTTAGCAGCAGCTAAAGCGAGACTAAATTTGAGTGGTAATGAATTATATGATCCTGCTATGCAAGAAAGAGTCTTTAAGGAGCATTTATTAAGAGGTCGTTCATCTATCTACAGCTTGATTATTAAAGGTGATAAAACTGTAGAGCAGGCCATGGTTGATGCTTCGAAAGAGTGGGCTTCAATTGCTTTACCGAAGGGAGAAAAGAATAAATATGGAATTATTTCTGATGGTAGTATCGGTTATCATGAATCTAAAACGAATAAAGCAAATAAACATTCTACCGAAAAAGTTAAAGTTATATTTGAAAAAATTCATGCTTATCATTCAAATAAATAGGTTTTAAATATGAAATCCAAATTAATTTTATCATTGTTTTTTAATGGTTTATTATTTTCAAGTTGTACATACCCAAAAGAAAATATATTAATAACATCAAATAATGTATCAAGATGTTATTTTGAAAGTGAAGTTGTTGATTTTTGTTCTAGAAACAAGATTGAAATCTATAATCAACATATTAAAGATTTGCCTAATTTTTCAAATGATAAAATATTATTAATTTTAAATCATAATAGAAGTACAGGTAAAGGTGAAAGTAGAGTTGTTAAGCTGATAGTTATATTAGATCCTCTAGAAAAAAAAGTAATTCCTGTGCCTCAGATGGTAGGTAATTTTGTCGATGGTAATTTAAGGGAAATTAATGATGATCCTGCTATTATAAAATATAATAAAAAAGATAATAAATTTTGTTTATCAGGGAATACCTACTTTTTAGAAAATAATAATATTAATATTGAAAATGAATGTTATAAGTTTGAAAAAGGACGTGTAAATAAAATAGAGGGCTTAAGATTAAATGGTATTGAAGAATTTTCTAAGTTGCCCTATTCATCTAATATTCATTTTAAGTGTATAAATAATATTAAATTAAATCAATGTAATAACTTGAGATTAATATCTTCGCAAAAAATATTAAATAAGTATAATTTTATTAACCCTCAAGATGGAATGAGTGTTTTTCTGAAAGGGGAAAAAGATTTCTTTTTAATAGTATCTCCGTTTTTTGATGAAGGGGGAGCTAATTTAAGGATTATGAAAGTTAAAAATTTTAATTTAATTTCAGAAAAATATATTTATGCAGGAAAAAATGTAAATATTGATGGTGATTTAAACATAAAATATTTTGAAGGAAATAATAAAAAAGAATTCTCATTCTAAGAATAATTAATTTAAAAAGCCGGCTTCCACCGGCTTTTTTCTTTTACCCTTCCAAAACCTCTCCCAGCAGCTCCTCACTTGGCGCAAAGTAATAGGCACCATCCAGAGGTGTTACGAAATGCAGCAGACCGTCATGAATTCCATCGCCAGAGGTACCGAACATACGTTCTAACATAGTATCAATAATTTTCAGGTCTTTGGTATAGGCAATAAAGAATAGACCCTGGTCACCACGTCCGTCACCATAAGGCAGAGAATGACGTAGAATTTCCATTTCTTCGCCTTCTTCATCTTCAACTACAGTACGTGCCACGTGCGCATTTTCAGGTTTGACTTCATCATCCAATTCAATGGATTCAAGCTTGGTGCGACCCATAACCTGTTCTTGAGTATCAACTTTTAGCTTTTTCCATTTTTCCAGGTTATGCGCATAACGCTGAGCAAAAATAAATGAACCATCTTGGAAAATACCTGAATCTTCACCTAATAACGCGACTTCTGCACGATCATCCGGGAATTGCGGATTTTCAGTCCCATCAATAAAGCCGGTAATGTCACGACCATCAAAATATCGGAAGCATACCCGCTCATCCAGCACCTGAACCTGGTTCTGAATACCTTCAAAAAAAGCCTGACTGAGCGCAAAACAGATATCAGCACGGGCACTGGCAATATGAATCAGTACATCTGCTGGAACAACCGGCATATCAAACGAACCATGAATGGGTTCAAGCTGTTTAAAGCCTGCAGGAGCTTGATCATAAAGTTTTGTCCACAGTTCAGGACCAAAAGCTACGCCTGTTTTAATTTGTGCTTGAGGGTGTTGCGTGATCAGCCGATCACGAGAAGTAAACAAATGTTCGAGTTGTTCTTTTAATTTTTCAATACTCAAATCTTTAAGACGTAACACAATAAAGCGAGCATGATCTGAAGGAAGTGGCAAGATTACCGATTGGGCTGTCATTCATGGCTCCTATAAGGATAGATCCTGTTTTTTAATGTACATATTGTGCCTGAAGCTAGACAGAGTGAATAGTGCAGTGCCTTATATTTAAGCAAGTTTTTAGCCTGATTTTATTGGAAAATTCATATAATATTGGGCAAGTTTTGCTGAGTTAAATATTCATGTCCTATCAAATGTGGTTTGCCTATATGTTGGCCTGCTGGGTGATTAGTGTCTCTCCGGGTGCTGGTGCAATTGCATCGATGTCGAGCGGATTGAATTATGGTTTTCGGCATGGTTACTGGAATGCGCTGGGTCTGCAACTGGCTTTACTGGTACAGATTGCAGTGGTTGCAGCAGGCGTGGGAGTTTTGTTTGCGACAACCCCATGGGCATTTTTAGTGGTGAAATGGTTTGGTGTCGGCTATTTATTGTATTTGGCTATTTTGCAATGGAAAGCACCTGTACAATCTATCGAAATTAAACATGAATTGGCGCGAAAATCGAGAGGGAAACTGGTACTGCATGGTTTCTTGGTTAATATCACTAATCCTAAAGCCATCGTATTTTTACTGGCCGTCTTGCCGCAATTTCTGGATTTGTCTAAGCCACAATGGATTCAGTATTTGATTATGGCTGCGACAATGGTGACGATTGATCTGATTGTGATGGCGGGTTATACCGGATTGGCTGCTAAAGTTTTAAGGCTGCTTAGATCGCCGAAACAACAAAAAGTCATGAACCGGACTTTTGCCGGGTTATTTGCCGGCGCTGCATTTTTATTGAGTTTGGTGCATCAATAAAGAGTCTTTGCTCTCTCCTTAAAGGAGAGAGGCGGAATAGATCATTAGAAAATCATAATGATTTAACAGAAAGATTAATTCAGCTTTTTAAACTTCTGCACACAGAAGATCAGTGCAAATAGCACCGCCATGGTCAGTACAATGGTTAAACCAGTCGAAGTATTGAGACCGGCACTCGACCATAGGCCCACGGTCACCCCAATTTGCGCAATCACGAATGCCCAGATCACCATTTGTTTGGGTGAGTGTGCAAGGAGTCGTGCGGTCAGGGCAGGGATCACCAGTAATGCCCCCATCAAGAGTGAACCGACTGCTTTCAGCGCAAGCACGGTAAACAATGCCAATAACAACATAAAGATCAGGCGTTGCCATTTGGCATTTACACCTTCACTGACCGCCATGTCCGGATCAATTGCGATTTGAATCTGCGCTTGCCAGCTTTTATAGAGAACGGCTAAGGCCAGAATAATCACGATAGCAAAGGTGGGTAAGTCCGCCCAGGAAATCGTCAGTAGATCACCAAATAGATAGCTGAGAAGTTCCGGTCTTAAACTCGGTAAATGCTGAATGAACAATAGACCTGAGCAAAGCAGTGTTGCTGAACACAGCGCCAGCAAGGCATCATTCGGCAGGCGCGGATCATGCAGTACCCACAAAATCCCGACCAATAATAAGGCAATAAAAGTGACTCCCATCCACAGCGGTAAACTTAAAGCCCCAGCAATGGCAACACCGAGTAAAGTACCGTGTGCCATAGTGTCAGCAAAAAATGACATACGTCGCCAGAGCATGAGACAGCCCAATGGGGCAGTCAGAAATACCAATAGCGTACCCATGATCCATGCAGGTAAAAGGAGTTGTAACCAATCCATCATGGTTTAAGCTTCCGGCTCGGGGTGAATATGAGGACGTGAGTCATGCTGACAGGGGGTGGCAGAATCACCATGTGCGCAATGATCATGATGATGCTGATAGAACACCCGGTTAGTGCCAAAAATTGCCTGGTATTCCGGATGTTGCTGCACGCTTTCTGGCAGGCCGCTACAACAAATATGTTTGTTTAAGCAGACCACACGAGTCGTACCTTGCATCACCCATTGCAGGTCATGTGAAACCATCAGTACGGCACAGCCATATTTTTCCGGCAAGTTACGCACATATTCATACAGTTCAGCTTCGGACTGGATGTCTAGACCCTGCATCGGTTCATCGAGAACTAAAATGTCCGGCTGGCGTAATAAGGCGCGGGCCAGTAGCACCCGCTGACGCTCACCGCCAGACAACTGCTGAACTTTAGAATCTTGCAGTTTACTAATGCCGGTATCGCGAATAATTTCGGTTTTAATCTGGGACGGGCATTTTTCTAGTGCCAATAAATCTTTCACTCGTAGCGGCAAGCTATGGGATGGATTGAATTTTTGTGGCACATAAGAAAATTTCAGCTTGCGCGCAGTTTTGATTTCACCCGATTGTGGTTTCAGTATGCCCAGCATGACTTTAATCAAGGTCGATTTACCAGCACCATTGGGACCAATCAGCGTGACAATTTCTTTCTCTTGTAACGAGAAATCAATCGCTTTTAAGATATCGCGCTCATCGATTTTAACCCAGATCTTGGAGAGCTGAATCAGGGGAGAGGCACTTAAGCTTTGTTGCGGCACTGCTGACAAATTCCTGAAATTTCGATAATGCTGTGATGTGCCGTGAAGTCGTCCGAGCTGGCCAGTGCATCAAGCTGATCGAGCAGGCCCTGAGCCGACGCTTCTTTCACGGCTTTACATTCGGTACAGATTAAAAAAGCGGCCTGATGCCCTTCGCGCGGATGGCAACAGGGGATATAGGCATTGATCGAGGTCAGGCGATGAATCAGCCCTTTGCTTAATAAAAAATCCAGAGTGCGATACACCGTTGGTGGTGCTGCAGGACGATCACTGGCATTTTTCATTTGTGCCAGCAGATCATAGGCGCCCATCGGGCCATGCGCATTCAGAATGAGTTCCAGCACTTCTTTACGTAAAGGTGTAAGGCGTGCGCCGCTTGCTGCACAAAGACTTTCCGCTTCAGCAAGACGTTGTGCGACATTTGGATGGTCGTGCACGCCGTGCAATGCGTTGTGGTGTTCGTGCGAACAGGAACCCATAGTTCACCTCAAGTGCGAAACTGAAAATTAATAGATTTCAAATCTTAACATGAAGCGTTCTGAGTTTCGATTGGGCATAGGTATTTTTGTATTTTTGTTATATTATAACACTTCCTGATTTTATCGTTTTTAAGTGATTTCTACTCATGTTCCGTCTCCTTGCAATCAGTCTGCTGGCATTGTTCAGTACACTCAGTTGGTCACAAAGTCTGGTGGTGTCTACGCAGCCGATCTATCTGATTGTCAAGAAAATTACCCAAGGTGTGGAACAGCCGACTTTATTGCTGGCCAACCAAAGTGGACATGATGTGAGTCTGACTCCGGCGCATCGAAAAACTATTCAGAATGCAGGTCTGGTGATCTGGCTGGGTCAGGCGCATGAAGCACCCTTGGCCAAAGTGCTGAATGAAAGTAATAAAGGCATTGCACTGTTAGACTCGGGGATATTGACCACCTTGCCGATGCGTAATCCGCGTGGCGAGGTCTTAAAAAATACGGTAGACACGCATGTCTGGCTCGATCCGAATAATGCGGTACGGATAGGTTTCTTTATTGCGGCGCTACGTTCGCAGCAACTGCCGGAGCATCGTGAACGCTACTGGAAAAATGCCCGTGACTTTGCACAAAACATGTTTGCGACGGCCCAGCGTTATAGTTCAAGCAACAAGGCCAAACCTTATTGGTCTTATCACGATGCCTACCAGTATCTTGAGCGCCCACTCAATTTAAAATTCATGGGGGCATTGACCGATGATCCGCATGTTTCGCCAACCGTAGCCCAAATCAAGTTTTTACAGGATCATCGTCCACAGCGCAAAATGTGTCTGCTGGCCGAAGGTCATGCCAGTGAAAACCAGTACCGCAAACTCAATCCGGTACTGTTCCAGCATGTCGATGAAAGCATGAGCGGGGCAAGGGACTTTGTGCAGGCTTGGCAGCAATTGGCTACAGAAACCCAGAAATGTGTACTAAATGCACGCTAATGGTTTAAAAAATAGACAGATTTTGATTAGTTTAACAGCAGTGACCCGATTTAAAAAAACACGACTAAGGTCGGGAAAAGATTGCATGTTCAGGGGTGTAACTCTATAATGCCTGCGATTAAAAATAATCACCTGTTAAACTTGTCAAGCATGATTGCTGTGAGTGAATAAATAATGAGCCGAACTAGTCGCTTGATTGACCGACGATTAGCGAAAGCTTTGGTCCTCCTGCAAGCCTGTATGATCCCTGTTTCAGCCTTGATCGGCTGGGTCGTGAAAGACTCAACCGCAGCCTTGAGTGCAGCATTAGGTGCACTGGTATGTTGGCTCGCGACTTGTTATTTTTCGTGGCAATCGTTTCGAGCAGCAGGAGCCCGCGCGTCTAAACAAGTTCTTTCGAACATGTATAAAGGCTTGATGGGAAAGTTTGCCATTGTGATTGTTGGTTTCATTTTAATTTTAAGCAATGTTAAACCGTTGTCAGCGGTGGCGTTGTTTTGTGGTTTTATACTTGTTCAAGCCATGTCGTGGGTCGCTCCGTTTTGGGCGTCACGTCTACAAAAATGAGTATAAGCACAACAAGAAATTGAAAAGTTTTTCAGGAGCAGGCGAGATATCAAGCAGCACGCGATATTCGTTTGTTCTATTAGTTTTTTGACATTGACCAGGTGTGATTTATGGCTGCTGAAGAACATGCCCTTACTTCGACCGAGTATATCAAGCATCACTTGACCAACATGACCTATGGCAAAATGCCGGACGGTACGTGGAAATTGGCCGAGAGCGGTGCTGAAGCTCAACAGATGGGGTTCACTGCTATTCACTTGGATTCAATGGGTTGGTCTATCGGACTGGGTCTGATTTTCTGTTTGTTGTTCTGGTTGGTTGCGAAAGCGGCTAATGCTGGTGTTCCTACCAAGTTCCAGTCTGCAATTGAAATGATTATCGAGTTTGTAGATTCAAGTGTACGTGATACCTTCCACGGGAAGTCTCGATTAATTGCACCCTTAGCATTAACCATTTTCGTGTGGATTTTCCTCATGAACTTGATGGATTTGATCCCTGTTGACTTTATTCCTTATGTAGCTCAACACGCGATTGCTTCTATGCTGGGTGTAGACCCTCATCAGGTTTACTTTAAAATTGTTCCGACTACAGATCCAAACATTACCCTCGGTATGTCTATTTCTGTATTCTTCTTAATTATTTTCTATAGTATTCGTGAGAAAGGTGTTGGCGGCTTCGTTGGTGAGTTAGCACTGAACCCATTTAACCCAAGTAATCCAGTTGCTAAAGTGCTTTTAATTCCATTCAACTTATTGTTGGAATTGACTACTTTCTTGGCGCGACCAGTTTCATTGGCTCTACGACTGTTCGGTAACATGTATGCGGGTGAGTTAATCTTCATTCTTATCGCGTTATTACCGTTCTGGATCCAGTGGGCGTTGTCTGTGCCTTGGGCGATTTTCCACATTTTGATTATTACGCTACAAGCATTCATTTTCATGATGTTGACTATCGTGTACATGAGTATGGCAAGCGAAAAGCATTAATGGTATTGCCTAACTGTCAACGGATGGTTGGGCACACAATTTTTTAACTTAATTTGGTATAAAACCTAACCTCTGAGGAATTATCATGGAACTCACTTTAGGTCTAGTTGCAATTGCATCTGCTATCTTGATCGCTTTCGGTGCTTTAGGTACTGCGATTGGTTTTGGTCTTCTAGGCGGCCGTTTCCTTGAAGCTGTAGCTCGTCAACCAGAATTGGCTCCACAACTTCAAACTCGTATGTTCTTAATCGCGGGTCTTCTTGATGCTGTGCCTATGATCGGTGTTGGTATTGGCTTGTTCTTCATCTTCGCTAATCCATTTGTAGGTTAATCAGCTTAATTCCGAAATTCACTATTTGAGGAATTTGCAATGAATATCAACCTCACATTGTTTGGCCAAGCGATTGCGTTTGCGATTTTTGTCGCATTCTGCATGAAGTTTGTATGGCCACCACTAATCAATGCGATTAGTGAACGTCAGCGTAAAATCGCTGATGGCTTAAATGCTGCTGAAAAAGCGAAGGCTGACCTTGCAGATGCGCAAGCACAAGTGAAAGCTGAGTTAGACGCGGCAAAAGCACAAGCGGCTCAATTGATCGAACAAGCGAACCGTCGTGGTGCACAATTGATCGAAGAAGCGCGTACCCAAGCTGCGGCTGAAGGTGAGCGTATTCGTCAACAGGCTAAAGAAGCTGTTGATACTGAAATCAATGCTGCTCGCGAAGAATTGCGTCAACAAGTGGCTGCTCTTGCAGTAACTGGTGCTGAGAAAATTCTTAGCCAGCAAGTTGATGCAGAAGCTCACAATGCCATGCTGACTCAGCTGGCTGCTAAACTTTAAGAGAGGCGGATTATGGCTGAACTCTTGACGTTGGCACGCCCATACGCTAAAGCAGCATTTGCTTACGCTTCTGAGCAAAGTGCAACTGACTCTTGGTCAACAGCACTTGAATTGCTCAGTGCTGCGGTGCAAGACGAAGCATTTTCAGCTTATCTAAATCGCCCTGAGCTTACACCTGCTGAGCAGGTGGCTCTTTTTGCGAAAGTTTTAGGTGAAGACCAAACTGCAGCAGTGTCTAACTTCCTGACATTGCTTGCAGAGAATAACCGTTTGGTTCTTCTTCCTGAGATTGCAGCAGAATATGAGCAGCTTAAATCACAGAATAACAATACTGTGGATGTAGTGATTGAATCTGCATTCCCATTGACTTCTGTACAGGAACAACTTCTTACTCACGCATTAGAGAAAAAATTCGAAGCGGCGGTAAATGTTTCTGTAGAAGTTAACCCAGCGCTGATTGCTGGTGTAGTTATTCGTGCAGGCGACCAAGTGATAGATGATTCTGCGCTTAACAAGCTTGAAAAAATGCGTACTCGTCTTCTTGCTTAATTGCATTTAGAAGACTGAACTTTAAAAAGATTGAGGTATAGCGCAATGCAACAACTGAATCCATCCGAGATCAGTGCGCTCATTAAACAGCGTATCGGCGATCTGGACACCAGCGCAACCGCTAAGAACGAAGGAACCATTGTTATGGTTTCCGACGGTATTGTGCGTATTCACGGCTTAGCTGACGCTATGTACGGTGAAATGATCGAATTCGACGGCGGCCTTTACGGTATGGCACTGAACCTAGAACAGGATTCAGTGGGCGTCGTTGTTTTAGGTAACTACTTAAGCCTTCAAGAAGGTCAAAAAGCGCGTTGCACAGGTCGTGTATTAGAAGTTCCGGTTGGTCCAGAACTTTTAGGCCGTGTAGTAGATGCTTTGGGTAACCCGATTGATGGTAAAGGCCCTATTGATGCAAAATTAACTGATGCTGTTGAAAAAGTAGCACCAGGCGTAATTTGGCGTCAATCAGTGGATCAACCTGTACAAACTGGTTATAAATCAGTAGATACAATGATCCCTGTAGGCCGTGGTCAACGTGAGTTGATCATTGGTGACCGTCAAACTGGTAAAACAGCAATGGCGATCGACGCGATCATCGCTCAGAAAAACTCTGGCATTAAATGTGTATACGTAGCAATCGGTCAAAAACAATCGACTATCGCTAACGTGGTACGCAAGCTAGAAGAAACTGGCGCTATGGCGTATACAACTGTTGTAGCAGCAGCTGCAGCTGATCCAGCAGCAATGCTGTATCTAGCTCCGTACTCTGGCTGTACAATGGGCGAATACTTCCGTGACCGCGGTGAAGATGCGTTAATCATTTATGATGACTTGTCTAAGCAAGCTGTTGCTTACCGTCAAATTTCATTGCTTTTACGCCGTCCACCAGGTCGTGAAGCGTATCCAGGTGACGTGTTCTATCTACACTCGCGTCTACTTGAACGTGCTTCTCGTGTATCTGCTGACTACGTTGAGAAATTCACTAACGGTGAAGTTAAAGGCCAAACTGGTTCATTAACTGCATTACCGATTATTGAAACTCAAGCGGGTGACGTATCTGCATTCGTACCAACCAACGTAATTTCGATTACTGATGGTCAGATCTTCCTTGAAACATCATTATTCAACGCAGGTATTCGTCCTGCTGTGAACGCGGGTATCTCTGTATCTCGTGTTGGTGGTTCAGCGCAAACTAAGATCATCAAGAAATTGTCTGGTGGTATCCGTACTGCTTTGGCGCAATACCGTGAATTGGCAGCATTTGCTCAGTTCGCTTCTGATCTTGACGAAGCAACTCGTAAGCAACTTGAACATGGTCAACGTGTAACTGAGTTAATGAAGCAAAAACAATATGCTCCATACTCAATTGCTGACCAAGCTGTTTCAATTTATGCATCTAACGAAGGCTACATGGCTGACGTAGACGTTAAGAAAATCGTAGACTTTGATGCTGCGTTAATTTCTTACTTCCGTTCAGAACATGCTGCGTTAATGCAACAAATCGATGCCTCTGGTGATTACAACAAAGACATCGAAGCTGCAATCAAAGCAGGTATTGAAAGCTTTAAAGCGACTCAAACTTACTAATTTCAACCTCTGTTGAATTTAGTGTCGGTTTGGTTCACGGAATCAACCTTCGGAAGCTCGCAAGGGCTTTCGAATACTAGGTTAAGCGTATGGCAAATTTAAAAGAAATTCGCGCCAAAGTAGCTAGTATCAAGAGCACGCAGAAGATTACTCGAGCGATGCAAATGGTAGCAGCTTCTAAGATGCGTCGTGCGCAAGAGCGCATGGCTCAAGGCCGTCCGTATGCCGAAAATATGCACCGTGTAATTGCTCATTTGGTCCAAGCGAATCCTGAATACAAACACCGTTATATGGTTGAACGCCCGGTTAAGCGCGTTGGCTATATCATTGTGTCTTCAGATCGTGGCCTTGCTGGTGGTTTGAACATTAACCTGTTCAAGAAAGTGGTTAAACACGTTCAACAGCAACAAGAGCAGTCAATTGAAGTTCAATTTGCTTTAATTGGTCAAAAAGCGGTTTCGTTTTTTAAAAACTACGGCGGTAAAGTGCTTGGTGCGACGACGCAAGTCGGTGATGTCCCAAGTCTTGAGCAGTTATCTGGTTCTGTACAGGTGATGTTGGACGCTTATGATAAAGGCGAGTTAGATCGTATTTATCTAGTGTCAAACGGCTTTGTCAATGCCATGACTCAAAATCAAAAGATCGAACAACTTGTTCCTTTGGCTGCTGCTGAAGAAGACAAGAATCTGAACCGTCAATACGGTTGGGATTACATCTACGAGCCTGAAGCTGAAGAGCTTTTAAATGGCTTGTTGGTTCGCTATATCGAGTCTGTGGTGTATCAAGGTGTGATTGAAAACATCGCATGTGAGCAGTCTGCACGTATGGTCGCTATGAAAGCAGCGACAGACAACGCAGGCGAGATCATTAAGAGCCTGCAACTTATTTATAACAAGCTGCGTCAAGCCGCGATTACTCAGGAAATTTCTGAGATCGTTGGTGGTGCCGCTGCCGTTTAACATTATTTTGAATTGAGGAGACAGCAATGAATAGCGGTCGTATCATTCAGATCATCGGCGCGGTTATCGACGTCGAGTTTGAACGCAACAGCGTTCCTAAGATCTATGACGCTCTCCAAGTAGATGGTACTGAAACTACTTTAGAAGTTCAGCAACAGCTTGGTGATGGCGTAGTTCGTACTATTGCAATGGGTTCTACTGAAGGCCTTAAGCGTGGTTTGAACGTAACTAACACTAACGCGCCGATTTCTGTACCAGTAGGTACAGCGACTCTAGGCCGTATCATGGACGTTCTTGGTCGCCCGATCGACGAAGCTGGTCCTGTTGCGACTGAAGCGCGTTTACCAATTCACCGTCAAGCGCCTTCTTATGCAGAACAAGCGGCTTCTACTGACCTTTTAGAAACTGGTATTAAAGTCATCGACTTACTTTGCCCGTTCGCGAAAGGTGGTAAAGTTGGTCTGTTCGGTGGTGCCGGTGTTGGTAAAACTGTAAACATGATGGAGTTGATCAACAACATCGCGAAAGCTCACTCAGGTTTATCTGTGTTTGCTGGTGTTGGTGAGCGTACTCGTGAAGGTAACGACTTCTATCACGAAATGAAAGATTCTAACGTTCTAGACAAAGTAGCAATGGTCTACGGTCAGATGAACGAGCCACCGGGTAACCGTTTACGCGTAGCGTTGACTGGTCTTACTATGGCTGAATATTTCCGTGACGAGAAAGACGAAAACGGTAAAGGCCGTGACGTACTATTGTTCGTAGATAACATCTATCGTTATACACTAGCGGGTACTGAAGTATCAGCACTTCTAGGTCGTATGCCATCTGCAGTAGGTTACCAGCCTACACTTGCAGAAGAGATGGGTGTTCTTCAAGAACGTATTACATCGACTAAGTCTGGTTCTATTACGTCAATCCAAGCGGTATACGTACCTGCCGATGACTTAACAGATCCATCGCCTGCTACAACGTTTGCTCACTTAGACGCAACTGTTGTATTGAGCCGTGACATCGCATCTTCTGGTATTTACCCAGCGATCGATCCACTAGACTCAACTTCACGCCAGTTAGATCCGTTAGTTGTTGGTCAAGAGCATTATGAAATTGCACGTTCTGTACAGAACGTATTGCAACGTTATAAAGAGCTTAAAGACATCATCGCGATTCTTGGTATGGACGAGCTTGCTGAAGAAGATAAACTGGTTGTTTACCGTGCGCGTAAAATCCAGCGTTTCTTCTCTCAACCGTTCCACGTAGCTGAAGTATTTACTGGTGCTCCTGGTAAATTAGTATCTCTTAAAGAAACGATTCGTGGCTTTAAAGGTCTTCTAGCTGGTGAATACGATCACATCCCAGAACAAGCGTTCTACATGGTTGGTGGTATTGACGAAGTTATTGCTAAAGCCGAGAAACTTTAATTAGCTACTCTAATTTAGGAGATTCTCATGGCGACTATGCAATGTGATGTTGTAAGTGTTCAGGAGTCTTTGTACTCAGGCACTATAACTATGCTAATTGCAAAAGGTGCTGGCGGTGAGTTGGGTATTATGCCTGGCCATGCTCCGCTGGTAACTTTGCTCCAACCTGGCGCGATCCGCGTTATTTTGGAAAACGGTACAGAAGAGTTGATCTATGTATCTGGTGGTGTTCTAGAAGTTCAACCGCATGTTGTTACGGTTCTTGCAGATACTGCAGTCCGTGCAGAAAACTTAGATGAAGCAGCTATTGTTGAAGCGCGTAAACACGCTGAAGCATTGCTTGCGAATCAAAAGAGCGATTTGGACGCTGCTGCTGCTTTGGCTGCTCTTGCAGAAACTGCTGCACAGTTGGAAACGATCCGCAAAATCAAAAACCGCGCTCAATAAGAGACGGTTTGAGATTGAAAAAACCACCCGAAAGGGTGGTTTTTTTATGGTTCATAGGTTCTTATCATGTTTGTTTTTATATATGTGTTCATAAAAAAAGATTAAGTCTTTTTCTCTACCATAATTATTGCCAGAACCAAATGTAGCTACTACGTACAAAAAACCAAACTTTTCTAATTCAGATGCTGAAAAGTTACATTCATTATTCGTAAGGCGGTAATCCTTCTCGAATTTGTTCATTTCAAATGATAAGTAGGCTTTTTCTAACCCTTCTAATAAAAACGATGTAAATTGAGGAATAATATGAGCATATCTTAAAAAATTTTCACGATTTATTTCTTTCGCATCATATAAAAGAGCTAAACGAGCGAGCATTTTAGATTGATGGATTAAATAGACTTTATCTAAAGCATTGAGTAATTCACCACCTATTTCTAAGTTGTTTTGATTCTTGAAGATTTTTAGTAATGTTCCTGATGCTAACTTTTCACCTTCCTTTATAAATTCCAGGATATTTTTTAATTTTTGCTTTTCGTTATAGCTTCTGAAAACTTTATAAATCGCTAAACCTGAAGATGCTATTGGAAAAGCTTTTAAAATTTCTTGAAAAATAGTATCAGTCGTTTCTAAAACTGTATTATCAAAATAGTTTTCTGCTGTTTGAATGATATTAGATGGTATTTGACTCATTATGAATTTTCTTTTTTCTACTATATAGAATAATGTACTACACACCTGAAAATTTGAAATTTATATTTTTAGCATCACCTTAAAACAGCTGATTTAGATTATTTGTTTTAGCTTGGAATTTTTGCAAGTATCGATCTTGAGAGTGTTGGTTTTACATTTCCGATTCTTAAATAAATTTTAATTTGTACCACTCGATATAACTTTTACCCTTTCTCAGTAATGTTTTGAACCAATCTGTAAACCTGCACACGCCATAAAAAAATCAGTGATAAGTTAAATGATTCGAACAGATTTCGCTTGTTATAGCTTAATACGATAGAAGTTTAGAACAGGCAAAACTTATAATTGAAAAAGGGAAAACCATGGCTTATCAATCTATTAATCCATTTACCAATCAAAAATTGAAAGACTACCCATCGCATAGCGATCAAGATATTCAACATGCACTCGATACTGCAGAAAAAATCCTAAAGTCAGAATGGTCACAGCAGGTCGATACCCGTATTGCAGTACTGCGTAAATTGGCTACCAACATGCGAGCGCAAAAATCCGAACTGGCCAAGCTTATGACCCAGGATATGGGAAAACTGATTAAGCAGAGTGAAGGTGAAATCGAAACCTGCGCCAAAATTGCAGAATACTATGCCGATCATGCCAAAGAATTTTTAGCGCCAGTGTCTTATCAGACCGATCTGGGTGAAGCCTGGGTCGAGCATCATCCATTGGGTATTATCATGGCAGTTGAACCGTGGAATTTCCCATTTTATCAACTGATGCGGGTATTTGCGCCGAACTGTGCCATTGGTAATCCGGTTCTGGCAAAACATGCTGGCATTGTACCGCAATGTGCGGAAGCCTTTGAACAACTGGTCTTGGATGCAGGCGCACCCAAAGGTGTCTGGACCAATCTGTTTATCAGCAGTGATCAGGTCGCGGAAGTAATTGCAGACAAGCGCGTGCGTGGTGTGGCACTCACAGGTTCAGAAGGTGCGGGCAGTGCTGTCGCTGAACAGGCCGGAAAACATCTTAAGAAATCAACGCTGGAATTGGGCGGTAATGATGTATTCATCGTGCTCGATGATGCAGATTTGGAACGCGCGATCAAGTTAGGCTGTCAGGCGCGGGTTAATAATGCCGGGCAGGTGTGTACGGCGGCGAAACGATTTATCTTGCATGAAAAAATTGCCGAACAATTCAAAGCCGGCATGCTGAAAGCTTTTGAACAGTTAAAGCTGGGTGATCCGCTTGATCCTGAAACCACGTTGGGTCCATTGTCTTCAAAAGATGCGCTGGAAAAACTCTCCAAACAGGTCGAAAAGGCTGTAGCGCAAGGTGCGACCGTAGTTACTGGCGGTAAGGCTGTAGAACATCAAGGCAATTTCTATGCACCGACCATTCTGGAAAATATCACGCGTGAAAATGAAGCTTGGTATGAAGAATTTTTTGGTCCGGTGGCGCAAATTTATGTGGCGAAGAATGATGATGAGATTGTCGAAATTGCCAATGATTCCAATTATGGCCTAGGTGGCGTGATTCATTCACAGGATATCGAGCGGGCGAAAAAGCTAGCGTCACGGGTAGAAACTGGCATGATCTGGATCAACTGGTTTACTGATACCACGCCTGAGTTACCATTTGGTGGAATTAAAAATTCCGGTTATGGGCATGAACTATCGATTGATGGTTTTAGAGAATTTGTGCAGAAGAAACTAGTTGTCGTCAGAAGCCCGAAAAAATAATACGATCTGATGTCAAAGAAGCCACTATTCAGTGGCTTCTTTGTCTGGTTGGTCTGGATATTCTTCACGTTTGCCGCCTTCATAACTGGCAAAGCGCGGATGTTCTGGTGCAAATGACGGTTCAGCACTTGGCCAAGGCCAGCCACCAAACTGGGTTTCGCGATAACGGCGAAAAGCAGTATCTAGCTCTTGCGCACTATTCAGCACAAAAGGCCCATGCATAGCCACCGGTGCACCGATCGGTTCACCTTCCAGCCATAAAATATGTGATTCCAGCAGCCCACCTTTGAGCTGAATATCTGCATCCGGTTTGAGTTCAAGTAGATGCTTCGGCGCTATCTTCTGTCCTTCAAGTTCCAAGCTTCTACCTTGATAAAAATAACAAAAACGCGTTGCAGTAGCAGTGGTTGCAGGAATGATTAATTCTGCTTCCTGCCCTAAAGTGATTAAATAAATATTGAGCTGATTCTCTGGAAGGGCTGCCCATGAATGTGGTGGGCGGTCCAGTGCCTGAGTCTGTTTAAACTGTCCTGAAATGACCCGGATATCCGCTTTACGTCCGCCCGCATCGGCTGAAAATACATGTGGAATTTGTTCACGCCACAACATTTTATAATCGGCTGGCTGTTTTTTCTGTTCTGGTGAGGAGTTCAGCCAGATTTGAAACAGCTCCAGAGGATTGTCCTGATCCTGATGGACTAAGGGAAACATCTCGCAATGCTGCACCCCATTACCAGTAGTCAGCCATTGCACATCACCCGCGCCATAACGTCCCGAGTTTCCCAGCGAGTCAAAATGATCGACATAACCGCGCTCGACAATGGTAATGGTTTCAAAGCCAGTATGCGGATGCTCCGGAAAACCGGGAATACTCTCGCCATAATACATGTCATATTCATGCTGCTTTGGCGGGGAAACTGGGCCTAATTCGGCATTGCCTTGCGGATAATGATCTTGATGATGAACGGTAAAAATAAAAGGATCTTTCAGATCAAGCCGGGATGTGACTGAAACCACAGAATACAGCACTGAATTCGACATGATTGAACTCCTGATGATCTGATTAGATGAAAATTCGTGATCTAAATATAATTTTTATAATCCATTACAGTGTATAGCCTACACCGCAGTTAAGAAAGGCGCTTTTCGATCAAGCGCCTTAAATGTGATTTTAGGTATTTTCCTGATCACTATTGCTCTCTGATTCCTGATCTGGATTCTGGATCAGCAAACCCGCCAGTTTGACCATTTCCGCTTGAACATTGACCATTTGGGATTCAATCTTTTTCAAGTTTACTTGGCTGAAATCCACCTGACCGTTTAAAAGAGGAGAAGCCAGAACTTGCTGATTAGCGGTCATGATGTTGTCACGAATCTGGTCAATTTCCTGACTTTTCAAGTTCAGGTTGCCCAGCACCTGATTAAAACTGCTGAGTTGCTGCTGTAGCTGGGTCGCAGTGGACTGCAGTTGCTGGGTATCTTTGGCTTCGACTGCCGTTTGCAGTTCGGTCTGGGTCTGTTTTAACTGTTCCACATAACTGCCGGCCTTGAGTTGCAAGTCGGCCACATCACGAACCATATAAAACATATTGCCCGATTTAAGTTCGGTTTGCGCTGCTGAACTCTGTTGCTGAGAGGCTGGTTCCAGATCTGAGGTCGTGGTATCTGCCTGTTCAGCCGGCGCTTCGACGGCCTGTTCACAGCCCATCAGTAAAATTCCCGAGCTAAATAATGCGAAAGGAAGGACAGCATTGGCAAGAATCTTGGACATGGAATCAGGGTCTCGATACAGATAATAGAATTTGAATAGTATTTAATATAAGAACAAACTATGGAGATAAAAAAGATTGTTGCAAACTCATAACAATTCTTCTGGGTTGCGAACGTTGCTCTATTCAAAAACAAGAAAAAGTTGATTAAAAAATAACTATGAACCTCGCTTTCTTTACCGAATTGGCGTGTTCGGTCTGCAATCATTCTGAAAATGTTTTAGGTGAATTTCAATGCAATTAAACAACCGTTTTTAAATAAAAAAATAAGTATCTATCAAAAAATAGATACTTATTTCAAGCTTGATGCTTATGAGAATAATCGAGAATTATTTTGCAAGTTCTGCATTCACTGCATCAACAATCCGTGGATCATCCGCAGTGATGTCTGGTGCAAAACGTGCCACTACTTCGCCATTTTTATTGATCAGGAATTTTTCAAAGTTCCAGAGTACTTCTGGTGGCTGGTTTGGCGTTAGGCCATAATCGACCAGATCTTTCCACCAAGGGCCTTCACCGATGCGTTCCGGTACAGCCTGCGTAAGGGTGGTATATAGAGGATGCTTGTCTTCACCCGCAACAGAGATTTTAGCAAATAGCGGGAAGTCGACTTTATAATTCACTGAACAGAATTCCTGAATCTCGGCTTCGCTACCCGGTTCCTGTTCCAAAAAATTATTGGCAGGGAAGCCCAGAATTTCCAGACCTTCCGCTTTTTTGTCCTGATACAGTTTTTGTAAGCCTTCATATTGCGGCGTCAGGCCACATTTAGATGCGACGTTAACCACCAGCAAAACCTTACCCTGGTACTGGTTTAAAGTGGTTTCTGTTCCTTCAATAGTTTTGACTGGAATGTCATATACAGAGCGAGTCATTAGATTTCCTGTTTATTGCGACTGAACGGTATTTGTTTTAACGGGTATTCGCTTTCAGTACAAGTAGAAACAGGTGAGCCCAGTTACTTAAAGCTGCAAATTGCCTCAATTTTATGTGAAAAATCTATTATGCTAGGATGCGCGAATAGGAATAGCTTAATAACAAGACCAGCGACTCATGGATGAAAGTATGACACAGCAACAAAAGGCAGTCTGGTGGGCCATGGCCTTACCACTGGCCGCAGTTTTGATTTGGTCTCTGAATATGACCGTCACCCGTTATGTGGCAGATTACATTTCTCCCATCAGTATCAGTTTTTATCGCTGGGCCTTGGCCTTGCTGATTTTAACTCCATTCATGTTGCCCAAAGTCAAAGCGGCGTGGTCACAGATTCGTCCGCATCTCGGACATTTTGCTGTTTTGAGTGCGCTGGGAATGGTGCTGTATCAGGGACTGGCCTATAGCTCGGCACACTACACTACTGCGACCAATATGGGCCTGATCAATGCCTTTATTCCTATTTTTACCATTATCGTGGGTATTTTTGTTTTAAAGATTCGCCCGACACAGGCTGCAGTGCTAGGGAGTCTTCTGTCCTTTATTGGTTTGATGTATGTCATGGCACAAGGGCAGGGCTTGCAGTTTTTAACTGTCGGTGAAAGCTATATTGGCGATCTGTTGATGTTGATCGCAGTATTTTTTTATGCGTGTTATGGCGTGTTTCTGAAGAAATGGCAGATTCAGATTCCACTCTTAGTGAGCCTGTATATCCAGATTTTTATGGCCTTTCTCTATCATATTCCTTTGGTGTTGTTTTTAGGTCTGGACAGCATCAATCACGCTAATGCAGCCAGCATTATCTATGCCGGAATTTTCCCTTCCATTGCCGCACCCTTGTTCTGGATGATGGCCGTGCAGCAACTTGGTCCCAATCGCAGCAGCATTTTTATGAACCTGATGCCGATCTTTACCGCAGTAGTGGCATATTTGTGGCTGGGTGAAGCCTGGACCATGTATCACAGTATTGGTGGTGGCATCATTTTACTCGGAATCCTCTGGGCTCAATATCCCGGCAGATCCGCTTAATTAGGAATTAAAAGAGCTAATTAAGAATTTTGTCTGATTAAACATTGAGCGGTTGATCAAAACTTTTTTAATTGAAATCCCCTTTTAAATGCTAATTTTCAAATGTTAAAACAAATAGAAAAATATCGTTTTATTTTAAAAAGAGAATAGAAAGAGCAAGATATTTTGAATATTGGTCAAAAATGTTTTCTATTAATAGATAATATGTATTATTTGATTGTTTTATTGTACTTGTCGTTGTACTCAGTTTCTTTCATAATGCGCCCATCGAGAATGATCAAGCAAGAAAATCCTTGTTTTATCAGACTCCCAGAGATTTTCTGAACCCTCTGGATGTGATTTATGCACATCCTTTTTTATGCTCAGCCATCCCTATATGGCTGAGCTTTTTTTTGTCTTAAAACTTTAGTCGGGCTTGAGTGTCCCGACTAAATCAGACAGGACTCAGTCACGAATAACTACGCCAGTCACAGCATCAATAATCCGGCTTGGTTGCTGACTTAAACCGAGGTCACCATTAAGATAATTCAGATTCTGGTCAAAATAGCGGATCGCATCCTGCAGTGAGCGGGCAGGTTCCATGCCGGCAGGGTTGGCACTGGTAGAAACGATAAAACCGCCAAAGGCCTGACACAATGCTACACAGAGCGGGTGAGTGGTCACGCGGACGGCTACTTTAGGATGATGACCTTTAATCCAGTCAGGAATATCTTTATTTGCAGGAAGCAGCCAGGTGGTCGCACGCTCAGCAGGCCTGTCATTGCTCCAGGATTCAATCACTTTTTCACGCATTTCTTCGCTTAAATCCTGCAGCAGGTGTTCTACCTGTGAAAGATGAGCTGCCAACAAAATTACACCTTTCTCAATCGGGCGCTGCTTCAATTCTAAAATTTGATGAAATGCCTGTTCATTATAGGGGTCGCAACCCAAGCCCCAAACAGCCTCTGTGGGATATGCCAAGACTTGTCCGTCTTTAAGCCATGCTGCTGCTTCGGCAACAGAGGTAGTGATCATGTGGATACCTTATATCAAACAACAAAGCGCTATTGTGAACCTTATTTGAGAATCCGACAACGTAGATAGAGGCCGGCTTGCTGGGTACAAAAACCGAGTAACTCCAGTTCCATGAGTTGGCTGGTCAAAGCAGATACCTCTTGCTGAACCTGCGTTCCCAGTTGATCCAAACTCTGTCCCACCCAGTCCAGCTGATTATACAGACTGAGCAGATGCGGTGGAATTTGCTGTGATGTTGCTTCAGTAACTTTCGTTTTGGTGGTATTTTCTAAAGCCTGCCATTGCGTCGCCAGTGCCAGTTCTTCGATGACCTGCTGTGGATGGTCAATCAGAATCGCACCCTCACGAATCAGTTGGTGACAACCCTGATAATGCTCGCTGTAAATATGTCCCGGAATGGCAAACACAGTTTTACCTTGCTCAGCTGCCAGTTTAGCCGTAATCAGAGAACCACTTTTTAATGCAGCTTCTGCCACAATCACACCTAGACTTAAACCACTGACGATTCGGTTGCGCCGTGGGAAATGGTGCTGCAAAGGCAGCGTATCTGGTAGAAACTCACTGATTACTGCACCACCGTACTCAATGATTTGCTGGCGTAGTGATTGATGTTGTGCTGGATAGGTTTGATCCAGTCCGGTCGCCATCACCGCAATCGTGCCTTGATGCTGTAACGCAGCCCGATGCGCTGCTTCATCAATACCGTATGCCAGACCGCTATTGATATAGAAACCCTGTTCACTCAAATAAAAAGCAAAGTCATAAGCTACTTGCCGGCCGTGTGGACTGGGTTTGCGGCTGCCCACAATGGCAATCTGTGCCTGAAGCAGGGTATCGGATCTACCCTGACCAAAAATGATCGGTGGTTTATCTGCATAAGGATGCAACTGCTGAGGATAATGCGGATCGCTGTGCAGCAAAATAAAATCGCTATCCTGCTGGATCTGCTGCAGACATCGCTGAAATTTTTGCTGCGCTTCTGGGAGGTAAAACTCTTTTAAGCGCTGCACATGATTGGCATGAAGGCCGAGTGCTTGCCAGACGGGTACTTGATCCGGCTGAAGGGCATGCGCCAGTTCGGCATAATGTTGACTGATTTTATAGAAACTCGAAAGAGAATGCTGAACCAGATACCATAACGTAATTGTTTCCAGTTGCGCGCGTGATAACGGGTTCAGCATATTGAGACCTATAGGGTTGTCTTCTTATTATTAAGTTTTTTTATTTAGACAAATATTTATTCATCTAAAAGAGGTGCTTGAATTCCTGCACCAACCTTGATTGGTAATTCGCTCTCTAGCACATAGGCATAGCTTAATTGATCGAAGTTTTTGAATACCATGATTTGGCCAATACGCTCACCTGGCAATTGCACACGTTCTTTAGTTTTAGGATCAGTGACCACTTCACCTTTTTGATTCACACTAAAGACATGACCCGTCTGAACTCCATGTGCCGTACCACGGTCAATGGTGACAACACTATGACGTGCTGCTGTACCAATTGACCCCAATACACGCACAATCTGGCCACCGGCAGCAATATTTTCTGCATTGGTCGGATAGAACAGAGTCGGTAACATTGGATCGTATTCTGGTAAGACACGATCACCGCGACGTACTTCAGCATTGTAACTATCTGTCAGTTCAAGTGTGGTGACATCACCTTCGCCACGAACTGCAATACCAGATGCCACCTGTTGCAGCTCAAGTGCAGCAGTATATTTCTTGCCGTTTGCATCCGTAAATACATACGGTTCAGCTTCACGATAAACGGCATAGCGTTGACCCACTACCAGACCGTGACCACGTGCATAAACTTTCTGGCCTTTGCCAGCCAGTACGCGCTGATCTGCAGTTCCGAGAATGTAGGGTGTGCCCTGAACTGAATCAGGCGCCAGAAGGGTATAGCGTTCCAACCACTGCTTGATATGCTCAAGCGGAATCACTGGAATCGTATTATTTAAAGATTCAACACGAATCTGGGGTTGCAGAGAAGTACTGCCAAGATAGCGGCTGATAATACCTTCACAACCATCACCTTCGTCTTTACCAATAATCGGACGGCCTTGGTAATCACACATCAGCAGGCGGTCACCCGGGAAAATCCAATTTGGATTTTTCACGTGCTTATTACTGGCCCAGATTTCCGGCCAACGGACCGGATTTTTCAGGAAGCGTTTCGAGATATCCCAAAGCGTATCGCCTTTTTTCACCACATAAACGTTCGGTGCATTAGCTTTTAATGCCGGTGGATTGACGTTGCGTGCAGGTGCTGCCTCGGCAGAATGAATGGTCCCCATACTGACGCCTACACAAACTGCAAGTGCCAGTATCTGATTTTTAAACCCCAAGGCACTAAAAAATGGCATGCCCTTCAAAACCTTTTTCATTATCATAATTCCTAAAATTATGTGCGTAGTTGCGTTATAATAACGATCTTACACACATTTTTTTGATGAAGCATTCCCTTCATTTGGTTTTTTGATCAATGGCATAATTGAGGACGCAGTATGGCCTTATTACCTATTTTAAGTTTCCCGGATCCCCGTCTTCGTACCATTGCACAACCTGTCGAAGAAGTGACTGATGAAATTCGTCAGCTCGCTGCGGATATGTTTGAAACCATGTATGAAGCACCAGGTATCGGACTTGCCGCGACTCAGGTGGATCGTCATATTCAGCTGATTGTTATGGATCTGTCTGAAAATAAAGATCAACCGATGGTGTTTATTAACCCCAAAATCACACCATTGACTGAAGAAACGCAGCCCTACGAAGAAGGCTGTCTATCAGTTCCTCAAATATACGATAAAGTTGATCGTCCGTCACGCGTAAAAATCGAGGCAATTAATCTGGAAGGTCAAGCATTTGAGCTCGATGCTGACGGACTTCTCGCTGTGTGTATCCAACATGAAATGGATCACTTAAATGGCAAATTATTTGTCGATTATTTATCGCCATTAAAACGTCAACGTGCACGTGAAAAAGTGGAAAAACTGGTTCGCCAGCGTAATAAAGACAAGGTGGCTGTGAAACGCTAGGATCATTTTAAAGTTTATTTAAATGGTCTAGCAAAGCCCAATTCTGATTGGGCTTTGTTATAATCAACATAAGCATGTTTTAGGAATAGCCTGTGTTTTTACGCGCGGGGCTGCTATTTGCATTTGCAGCTGTGTTTCTACAGATTGCTGTATTTTTACAGCCTTTGTTACCGAAGCAATATCAGGTTGCTCCGGTATGTGAAACCATCACGCGTGCGCTTTTTATCGCGACAGATGCTCATGCGCAGCATAGCGCTGGCGAGCATAGTCACCTTATCCAATCTGATCATCTTCAACATGATCATCATGATGCCAATCATCAGTGTCAGTACTGTAAGGTTCATGCCAATTTAGTCTTACCGCCTGATCTGGACATCAAACAGGTTCTTGACCGGATTCATGTCCGTTTAATTGCCTATCAAAAAACCTTTAAGCATGTCTGGTTTGTCCTTCAGCAACTCTTCTTAATTCCTCAGGGGCGAGCGCCACCACTGCCTGCATAAATCTGCATTTTTCAGCTTGGGTTGGTATTGACTCAAGCCGTGCCTAATTTATGTATTTAGTGAGATAGAGAAATGGCTCAGCCTAAATTTTCTTTACAGCCACTTGCGGCTGCGATTTGTGTTGCTTGTTATTCTTCGATAGTGATGGCCAATGACGCCATGCCAGTGCAGACGTTTGCCCCGATTGTGGTGACATCGGCAGCAGGTAATGATGCCAATGGGCTGATTGTCCGCGCCGACCCTAAACAGCCGATTCAACCGATTCCTGCCAGTGATGGTGCGGATTATTTACAAAGTATTGTTGGCTTTAGTTCGGTCAATAGCGGTGCCGGCACCAATGGTGATGTGACATTCCGCGGTATGTTTGGTTCACGAATTAAGATCCTGACTGATGGCACTGAAAACCTGGGCGCCTGTCCAAGTCGTATGGATTCGCCGACCTCCTATATTTCTCCGGAAAGCTATGACCGTATTTCGGTGATTAAAGGACCGCAAACGGTTCAGTATGCCAATACTGGCTCTGCGGCCACGGTGATTTTCGAACGTACACCGGAACAGTTTGATCAAGATCAAAACTATCGTGGTCAGGCCAGTGTCTTGATGGGATCTTTCGGGCGCCTTGATCATAATGTCGAAGTCGCAGCAGGCGATGAACAGAAATATATCCGTCTGAATACCAATCGTTCGGTATCGAATAGTTATCAAGATGGGGATGGAAATACAGTTCCTTCAGACTGGGAACGCTGGAATACTGATTTGGCGATTGGCTGGACACCAGATGAAGATACTTGGGTCGAGCTAAGTGGCGGTAAGGCAGATGGTGAATCAGTTTATGCTGGCCGTACGATGGATGGCTCTCAATTTGCACGTGAAAGTTTAGGTTTGCGTGTACAAAAACAAAACCTAACAGAGACACTTAAGAAAGTAGAAGCACAGGTCAACTACAATTTTAATGACCATGTCATGGATAATTTTAGCTTACGTCAAGTTGATGAACCTAATAAAGCCATGACCGTTACACGTCGAACTTTAAATTCACGACTATCAATGACTCATGAGTGGGATAAGCTACAGTTAGTCAGTGGTGTAGATTCTCAATTAAATAAACATGCGGGCGGTATGTACCATTCGACTAAACCCATGATGAACTCTCATGTAACAACAGATATGGAGTTTCAATCCATTGGTGGTTTTGGTGAATTGAGCTATGATCTAGGAGATGATAATAAAGTCGTTTCAGGCTTGCGTATTGATCAAGTCAATATTGATTCAGTTAAGCGTGGTATTGATCGTAAAGAGACTTTACCGAGTGCCTTTATTCGTTTTGAAAATCATCATCCCGATCATGACGATGGCAAGACCTATATTGGTCTGGGTTATGTCGAGCGTATGCCGGATTACTGGGAATTATTTAAGACCGATTATCATGGAATAACTGCAAATACATTTAAGCAACTGGAAACAGAAAAGACCTTACAACTCGATCTGGGTTATCAACATCATCATGGCGCGTTTAATTCTTGGGTATCAGCTTATGCCGGTGTGATTCAGGATTTTATTCTGATGACTTATCCTAAGTCTGCAAACTCTGGGCATGGTCATCCTATGGGTAATGATATGGGAGAAATGCAGCCAGCAAAAATGAATAGTGCGGATTCAAGAAATATCGATGCAACCATTGCAGGCGCAGAAGCTGGAATTGGTTATCAATTTAGTGACGCGATTCAGGCAGATATCAGTGCCATGTATGCCTGGGGTGAAAACACCACAGATAATACGCCGTTACCACAAATCTCTCCTTTAGAAGCCCGTGTTAACTTGCGCTATGTTCAAGACAAATATAATTTTGGATTGCTATGGCGTGTAGTAGATGGTCAAAACCGGATCAGTCTTAACGAAGGTAATATTGTGGGTTATGACAACAAGCAGAGCGCAGGCTTTGGCACTTTGTCTTTAAACGGTAGCTACCATGTCATGGATAGCGTGGATATATCAGTCGGAGTCGATAATGTCCTAGACCGGACTTATACCGAGCACTTAAATAAAATGGGTGCTTCCGGGACAGGTTTACCAACAACCGAGCAGTTTAATAATATGGGACGTAATTACTGGGCACGTGTCAGTATGAAATTCTAATTGTTGCTCAGTACTCCAAAAGCCATTGCTCAATAGCGATGGCTTTTTAATTTTTAGGGTTGCAATAAATTTTCCATATTTAAATAGGGCCTATGTATCTTGGAAGAAGACTGGATAAAACAAGTTTTGTGTATATAAACGCCAGGTTGATGAAGAATCAAACAAGAATAGAATGTGAATTGAACGACATAAGTCATGTGATAAAGACTTTTATAATTTAAATTCAAATAAATCAATATCTTATTGATTTAGTGGGTAGGTTTTGTTGAAGGTGCTCAATAAAATTCAAAAATAATGAAAATAAATTAACTATATATAACAGTGTCTTATGTTTTCATTGGTTTGAAAAATAAACACACGATAAAAAATCTTTGCAAGAAGTGTTGCAAGGGCTTTGAAATCCTGTAGAATGCACATCCATCGGCGGTGATGAAGATTAAAACTTCTGATAAAACAGTAACTTAGTTGAGATTGATTAAGTTGGGTTTTAGAAAGAAAGTTTAAAAATAGTTTTCATTACTGGTTGACTTTCTAGAGATAGAGAGTAATATAGCCGACCTAGCTTGCTGGTGACGAATTAGCAAGAAGATCATTAAGAGATTATGAAGAACAACTTGTGTGGATTTTTACTGGTTGATCGATCGAAATTATTTTCATTGATTGATGGTAGAAATTACTCGAAGTTTATTTGAGAAATATTTGTCAGAAAATTGATGAGCCAAGATTGGCACCCTTTAAGGTGCTACATAGTATTAAACTGAAGAGTTTGATCATGGCTCAGATTGAACGCTGGCGGCAGGCTTAACACATGCAAGTCGAGCGGGGAAAGGTAGCTTGCTACCTGACCTAGCGGCGGACGGGTGAGTAATGCTTAGGAATCTGCCTATTAGTGGGGGACAACATCTCGAAAGGGATGCTAATACCGCATACGTCCTACGGGAGAAAGCAGGGGACCTTCGGGCCTTGCGCTAATAGATGAGCCTAAGTCGGATTAGCTAGTTGGTGGGGTAAAGGCCTACCAAGGCGACGATCTGTAGCGGGTCTGAGAGGATGATCCGCCACACTGGGACTGAGACACGGCCCAGACTCCTACGGGAGGCAGCAGTGGGGAATATTGGACAATGGGGGGAACCCTGATCCAGCCATGCCGCGTGTGTGAAGAAGGCCTTTTGGTTGTAAAGCACTTTAAGCGAGGAGGAGGCTACCGAGATTAATACTCTTGGATAGTGGACGTTACTCGCAGAATAAGCACCGGCTAACTCTGTGCCAGCAGCCGCGGTAATACAGAGGGTGCAAGCGTTAATCGGATTTACTGGGCGTAAAGCGCGCGTAGGTGGCCAATTAAGTCAAATGTGAAATCCCCGAGCTTAACTTGGGAATTGCATTCGATACTGGTTGGCTAGAGTATGGGAGAGGATGGTAGAATTCCAGGTGTAGCGGTGAAATGCGTAGAGATCTGGAGGAATACCGATGGCGAAGGCAGCCATCTGGCCTAATACTGACACTGAGGTGCGAAAGCATGGGGAGCAAACAGGATTAGATACCCTGGTAGTCCATGCCGTAAACGATGTCTACTAGCCGTTGGGGCCTTTGAGGCTTTAGTGGCGCAGCTAACGCGATAAGTAGACCGCCTGGGGAGTACGGTCGCAAGACTAAAACTCAAATGAATTGACGGGGGCCCGCACAAGCGGTGGAGCATGTGGTTTAATTCGATGCAACGCGAAGAACCTTACCTGGTCTTGACATAGTAAGAACTTTCCAGAGATGGATTGGTGCCTTCGGGAACTTACATACAGGTGCTGCATGGCTGTCGTCAGCTCGTGTCGTGAGATGTTGGGTTAAGTCCCGCAACGAGCGCAACCCTTTTCCTTATTTGCCAGCGGGTTAAGCCGGGAACTTTAAGGATACTGCCAGTGACAAACTGGAGGAAGGCGGGGACGACGTCAAGTCATCATGGCCCTTACGACCAGGGCTACACACGTGCTACAATGGTCGGTACAAAGGGTTGCTACCACGCGAGTGGATGCTAATCTCAAAAAGCCGATCGTAGTCCGGATTGGAGTCTGCAACTCGACTCCATGAAGTCGGAATCGCTAGTAATCGCGGATCAGAATGCCGCGGTGAATACGTTCCCGGGCCTTGTACACACCGCCCGTCACACCATGGGAGTTTGTTGCACCAGAAGTAGGTAGTCTAACCTTAGGGGGGACGCTTACCACGGTGTGGCAGATGACTGGGGTGAAGTCGTAACAAGGTAGCCGTAGGGGAACCTGCGGCTGGATCACCTCCTTAACGAAAGATTGACGATTGGTAAGAATCCACAACAAGTTGTTCTTCATACGATGTATCTGAGGGTCTGTAGCTCAGTTGGTTAGAGCACACGCTTGATAAGCGTGGGGTCACAAGTTCAAGTCTTGTCAGACCCACCAAATCTGACTAACGAAGCATGAAAGTGCTGAAGCAAACAGAACAGAACGATACATTGACTTATTGATAAGCTGGGGACTTAGCTTAGTTGGTAGAGCGCCTGCTTTGCACGCAGGAGGTCAGGAGTTCGACTCTCCTAGTCTCCACCATCACTTACATTGATCTTGAAATGATCAAGCAAACGTAAGATGAGCTAAGAAACATACAAACAGCTAGATAGCTTATAGAGCTTAGTAAGAAAGAGGCGTATGATTCGCTTCGTTGTTATTAACCTCTGTGATTTATCACAGTTTCCTGACCTGACGAAGGCTGGAAAAATCATTAACAGAATATATTTGAGTTGAAATAATTTGTTCAAACTCGTTTCAAGTAGGCAACTACAAGAAATGAGTTCTAGCGAAATTAACTGAATCAAGCGTTTTGGTATATGAATCTAATTGAAGCTGTACTGTAGTTAAATCTACGAAACGCCAACTGTATGAGCGTGATGAGAGATCATCACAATCTGTTGCTTATCCCACTTGTAAGGATAAACGACTGTTTGGGGTTGTATAGTCAAGTAATTAAGTGCATGTGGTGGATGCCTTGGCAGTCAGAGGCGATGAAAGACGTGATAGCCTGCGAAAAGCTCCGGGGAGGCGGCAAATATCCTGTGATCCGGAGATGTCTGAATGGGGAAACCCACTTACCATAAGGTAGGTATTGCAACATGAATACATAGTGTTGCAAGGCGAACGAGGGGAAGTGAAACATCTCAGTACCCTTAGGAAAAGAAATCAATTGAGATTCCCTCAGTAGCGGCGAGCGAAAGGGGAAGAGCCCATTAAGTCATATAAGTTCTAGTGGAACGCTCTGGGAAGTGCGACCGTAGACGGTGATAGTCCTGTACACGAAAGGGCTTATATGATGATGTCGAGTAGGGCGAGGCACGTGAAACCTTGTCTGAATATGGGGGGACCATCCTCCAAGGCTAAATACTCCTGACTGACCGATAGTGAACCAGTACCGTGAGGGAAAGGCGAAAAGAACCCCTGTGAGGGGAGTGAAATAGATCCTGAAACCGCATGCATACAAGCAGTGGGAGCCGGCTTAGTCCGGTGACTGCGTACCTTTTGTATAATGGGTCAGCGACTTATATTCAGTAGCAAGGTTAACCGCATAGGGGAGCCGTAGGGAAACCGAGTCTTAATAGGGCGTTTAGTTGCTGGGTATAGACCCGAAACCAGGTGATCTATCCATGAGCAGGTTGAAGGTTGGGTAACACTAACTGGAGGACCGAACCCACTGTCGTTGAAAAGCCAGGGGATGACTTGTGGATAGGGGTGAAAGGCTAATCAAACTTGGTGATAGCTGGTTCTCCCCGAAAGCTATTTAGGTAGCGCCTCGGACGAATACCATTGGGGGTAGAGCACTGTTTCGGCTAGGGGGTCATCCCGACTTACCAAACCGATGCAAACTCCGAATACCAATGAGTACTATCCGGGAGACAGACTGCGGGTGCTAACGTCCGTAGTCAAGAGGAAAACAATCCAGACCGCCAGCTAAGGCCCCAAAATTATAGTTAAGTGGGAAACGATGTGGGAAGGCATAGACAGCTAGGAGGTTGGCTTAGAAGCAGCCACCCTTTAAAGAAAGCGTAATAGCTCACTAGTCGAGTCGGCCTGCGCGGAAGATGTAACGGGGCTAAAACTATATGCCGAAGCTGCGGATGCATAATTTATTATGCGTGGTAGGGGAGCGTTCTGTAAGCCGATGAAGGTGGATTGAGAAGTCTGCTGGAGGTATCAGAAGTGCGAATGCTGACGTGAGTAACGACAATGCGAGTGAAAAACTCGCACGCTGAAAGACCAAGGGTTCCAGTCCAACGTTAATCGGGGCTGGGTGAGTCGACCCCTAAGGCGAGGCCGAGAGGCGTAGTCGATGGGAAATTGGTTAATATTCCAATACTTCTGTGTAATGCGATGAGAGGACGGAGAAGGTTAAGTCAGCCTGGCGTTGGTTGTCCAGGTGGAAGGTTGTAGGCATGTATCTTAGGCAAATCCGGGGTACTCTATGCTGAGAACTGATAGCAAGCTGTACTTGTACAGTGAAGTGGCTGATACCATGCTTCCAGGAAAAGTCTCTAAGCTTCAGTTACACAGGAATCGTACCCGAAACCGACACAGGTGGTCAGGTCGAGTAGACCAAAGCGCTTGAGAGAACTCTGCTGAAGGAACTAGGCAAAATGGTACCGTAACTTCGGGAGAAGGTACGCTGTTGTCTGTGATAGGACTTGCTCCTTGAGCGGCCGACAGCCTCAGAAACCAGGCCCCTGCAACTGTTTATTAAAAACATAGCACTCTGCAAACACGAAAGTGGACGTATAGGGTGTGATGCCTGCCCGGTGCTGGAAGGTTAATTGATGGGGTTAGCGTAAGCGAAGCTCTTGATCGAAGCCCCAGTAAACGGCGGCCGTAACTATAACGGTCCTAAGGTAGCGAAATTCCTTGTCGGGTAAGTTCCGACCTGCACGAATGGCATAATGATGGGGGCGCTGTCTCCAGCAGAGACTCAGTGAAATCGAATTCGCCGTGAAGATGCGGTGTACCCGCGGCTAGACGGAAAGACCCCGTGAACCTTTACTGCAGCTTGACATTGAACTTTGATCTTACTTGTGTAGGATAGGTGGGAGGCTTTGAAGTCGCGACGCTAGTTGCGATGGAGCCGTCCTTGAAATACCACCCTGGTAATATTGAGGTTCTAACTCTGTCCCGTTATCCGGGACGAGGACCATGTCTGGTGGGTAGTTTGACTGGGGCGGTCTCCTCCTAAAGAGTAACGGAGGAGTACGAAGGTGCGCTCAGCGTGGTCGGAAATCACGCGTAGAGTATAAAGGCAAAAGCGCGCTTAACTGCGAGACCCACAAGTCGAGCAGGTACGAAAGTAGGTCTTAGTGATCCGGTGGTTCTGTATGGAAGGGCCATCGCTCAACGGATAAAAGGTACTCTGGGGATAACAGGCTGATACCGCCCAAGAGTTCATATCGACGGCGGTGTTTGGCACCTCGATGTCGGCTCATCTCATCCTGGGGCTGAAGCAGGTCCCAAGGGTATGGCTGTTCGCCATTTAAAGAGGTACGCGAGCTGGGTTTAGAACGTCGTGAGACAGTTCGGTCCCTATCTACCGTGGGCGTTGGAAATTTGAGAGGATCTGCTCCTAGTACGAGAGGACCAGAGTGGACGAACCTCTGGTGTACCGGTTGTCACGCCAGTGGCATCGCCGGGTAGCTATGTTCGGAAGGGATAACCGCTGAAAGCATCTAAGCGGGAAGCCTACCTCAAGATAAGATTTCCCCGAGACTTTATGTCTCCTAAAGAGCCGTTGAAGACTACGACGTTGATAGGTTGGATGTAGAAGCATAGTGATATGTGAAGCTGACCAATACTAATTGCTCGTGAGGCTTGACTATACAACACCCAAACAGTTGTTGTACGAACTTCGAAAGAAGTGAGGATCGATTGATTCGATATTAAGCAAAACAGCTTGATTTAGTGAACGCTAAAGAACAAAATACCCAACTCAGATAAATCTGTTAATGAATTCTATTTGGTAGAAAGCAAGGCATCTCAATAAGACCTAGCAAGTATCCATAAACAGTTGTGCTGGCGACCATAGCAAGAGTGAACCACCTGATCCCTTCCCGAACTCAGAAGTGAAACCTCTTAGCGCTGATGGTAGTGTGGGGTTACCCATGTGAGAGTAAGTCATCGCCAGCTCATTATTCGAAACACCCCCGACCATAAGGCCGGGGGTGTTTTTTTATGCGTGGAATTTAGTCAAATAAATGTTATTTATGTGCTATTTCGACTGAAACATCACATAAAAATAAAATTGAGAGGCGTATACTGAACCGGTCTATGGAGCGGATATGTCCTCAAATTCATCTTCAAGCCATATTGAATATGGCTCTTCTTCTTTTAAATCAGTACTCTTTTCCTTATTTCTTGCTGGCTTTGCCATTTTTTCATCACTGTATTGCGTACAGCCGATGATGCCGATTCTGGCTGATTATTTCCAGGTCAGCCCGACTCAAAGCAGTTTCCCTTTATCTTTTTCTACCATTGCCTTGGCAGTTGGCCTGATTTTTACTGGACTAATATCAGACCGATTCGGTCGTAAGCCGATTATGGTCTGGTCTCTATTTTCAGTCTCAGTATTATTACTATTAAGTGCAATATTGCCGATCTGGTCCGTGTTTCTGACCACACGAGTAATGATTGGATTGACAGTCAGTGGTGTCGCTGCGGTCGCGATGACTTATATCGGAGAAGAAATTGCAGAAAAAGATATCGGTTTTGCCATGGGCTTATATATTTCTGGCACAGCGATAGGTGGTATGGGAGGGCGTTTAATTGCCGGAGTTTTAGTGGATTTTATCTCCTGGCAATCTGCCACTTTGATTATCGGTATCTTAAATCTTTGTATCGCTGGATTATTTTATTACCTATTACCCGCTTCGCAACATTTTAAAGCCTATCCAATCAAGCTGAATCGTTTTAAAAACTCATTTAGGCAGAATCTCGCTGATCCAAAACTTCGGGTTTTATTCCTGCAAGGTTTTATCTTGATGGGCTGCTTTGTCTCGGTATTTAATTATCTGAGTTATCGCTTGATCCAAGCGCCATTTGAATTATCTCATGTCTGGATTGGCGTGATTTCGATTACTTATTTGGCCGGCATTTATAGCTCCCCTCGAGCAGCACACTGGGGACGGCATTATGGCAAATTCAGAATATTGGCAGCCATGATCCTGATGATGCTTGTGGGCTTGTCGCTGATGCTGATCAATCAGTTGGTTGTTGTTTTTACCGGATTGCTGATTTTTACTTTTTCTTTCTTCGCTGCCCATTCGACTGCCAGTAGCTGGGTGTCGATCCAGTCGTTACAGTATCGGGCAGTCGGTTCGTCGCTGTATTTATTTTGCTATTACTTGGGTTCAAGTGTGTTGGGGAGCTCAAGCGGATTGGTGTGGGAAAATTATGGCTGGATAGGATTAACTGTGTTTATTGCCGCGTTATTACTGACGGGTTTGTCATTCAGTTTAAAACTCCGTTCAAATTAGAGATTATTTCCAAGCTTTCCTCCTCATAAATAGAATCAATTTCTTTTTTGAAATATTTAAACTTTAGATTCAAGTGACAAAGAGAGCGCGATTCAGTTAGTCTCTGATTTTGTATAAATTATAATCAAGCAAGCTAGGGCCGATTCATGGTAAAATAATCGGCTTTCATCTTTGATCTTATTTTTAGATCTCCTATCATCTGCCAGCCGAGAATTGCTAGCCATGTCTACTGCTTATACCATGCAGACTGCGCCAAAAGCGTTGTTTGATTACGACAAATATTGGGCGTCTTGTTTTGACCCTGCGCCATTTTTGCCGATGTCACGCGAGGAAATGGATCAACTCGGCTGGGACAGCTGTGATTTTATTTTAGTTTGTGGTGATGCTTATATCGATCATCCGTCTTTCTGTTCAGGCATTATTGGTCGTACGCTAGAAGCACAAGGCTTCCGTGTTGGCATTATTGCACAGCCAGACTGGACCAGCGTGGATGCGTTCCGCGTTTTGGGTAAACCGAATATTGCTTGGGGTGTAACAGCAGGGAATATGGATTCTATGATCAACCGTTATACGGCTGACCGTAAAATCCGTTCTGATGATGCCTATTCACCAGACAATCAGCCAAACAAACGTCCAGACCGTGCGGCAACCGTGTATTGCCAGCGTGTCCGTGAAGCTTATCCAGATGTACCGGTATTGCTCGGCGGTATTGAAGCATCGTTACGTCGTATTGCGCATTATGATTACTGGTCAGACAAAGTGCGTCGTTCAGTCTTGATGGATTCAAAAGCCGATCTTTTAATGTACGGCAATGGCGAACGCTCAATCACTGAAATTATGCATCGTCTGGCACGTGGCGAGAAAATTCACGAGATTACTGATGTTCGCGGTACTGCGTTCATTGTGAATAAACACAACCGTGCCTCTAAAGCCAAATTTGTTGAAATTGCATCGAATGATGTCGATGCCATTGGCCGTGTTGATCCAATTATTAACCCGTATGTCATGACTGAAGATATCGAGGGTTGTGAGATTGAACAAGGCAAGGATTCTAGCCAGTACCAAGGTTTTCAAAAAGAACATGTCGCCAATCCGATTGTGCGAGCAGGGGATGACCTAGATCCTGATACACAAATTGTGCAACTGCAACCGGCTTCTAAAGCGATTAAACATAAGTTACCGCCGCGCGAATTGGCCGTAATCCGTTTGCCTGCTTTTGAAGAAGTGGCTGCAGATCCAGTGCTCTACGCACATGCCAACCGTATTCTGCATCTGGAAACCAATCCGGGGAATGCGCGTGCCATGGTGCAAAAGCATGGTGAACGTGATGTCTGGTTGAATGCACCGCCAATTCCGTTGACTACCGAAGAAATGGACTATGTGTTTGACCTGCCTTATGCACGTCTGCCGCATCCTGCTTATGGCAATGCACGTTTCCCGGCATTCGACATGATCAAGTTCTCTGTGAATATCATGCGTGGCTGTTTCGGTGGTTGTACCTTCTGTTCAATTACGGAACATGAAGGTCGTATTATTCAGAACCGTTCTGAAGAATCGATTCTGCGTGAAGTGGAAAAAATCCGTGATACTGCACCGGGCTTCACGGGTATTATCTCGGACTTGGGTGGCCCAACAGCCAATATGTACCGTTTGGCCTGTAAAGATCCTGAGATTGAAAAGAACTGTCGTAAACCGTCATGTGTATTCCCGGGCGTTTGTCAGAATTTGCATACGGATCATGCTCCATTGACGCAGTTATACCGTAAAGCGCGTTCTTTACCAGGCATTAAAAAGATTCTGATTGGTTCAGGCCTACGTTATGACCTTGCGGTTTTAAACCCTGAATATGTCAAAGAACTTGTCACCCATCATGTCGGTGGTTACTTAAAAATTGCGCCTGAACATACCGAAAAAGGCCCACTCAATAAAATGATGAAGCCGGGTATTGGGACTTATGACCGCTTCAAGCAAATGTTTGATCGTTACAGTAAGGAAGCAGGCAAGGAACAATACTTAATTCCTTACTTCATCGCGGCGCATCCGGGAACTACCGATTACGACATGATGAATTTGGCGATTTGGTTGAAGAAGAATGGTTTCCGTGCCGATCAGGTACAGACCTTCTATCCTTCACCAATGGCGACTGCAACTACCATGTACTACACTGGTAAAAACCCGCTGGCGAAAGTGGCGCGTTATACTGAAAATGTCGACATTGTGAAAGGTGAGAAGCGTCGTCGTTTGCACAAAGCTTTCTTGCGTTATCATGATTCAAACAACTGGCCGTTATTGCGTGAAGCCCTGAAAGAAATGGGTCGTCAGGATTTGATTGGTAACTCGAAACAGCATTTGATTCCGACTTATCAGCCTGTAGGCAGTGCAGACGGTCAGTATCAATCGGCGCGTAAGAAAAACTCGACGGTTGCCGGTGATTCGCAAAAACGTACTGGTGAGCAAGGGAATCGTAGCAAGGCTGCACAAGCTCAGTCTCGTCCTTCAAATACCAAGAAGCGTCCTGAACGTGGGCAAATTCTGACCCAGCACACAGGTTTGCCGCCGCGTGAAACAGGCGATGCCAAAAAACCGTTTGGTGAGCCAAAGCCTAAAGCGAAGCCCAAATCACGTGCATAATTAAGTTAATAAAAAGACACTTCGGTGTCTTTTTTTAGCTCTTGGGTAAAGTAACGTAGCCTGAGCTTGTTCGTTGAAAGTGTAAAAGAATATATTATTTGCATTAAGTTCTTTAAAAAAGTGATATAAAAATAACACTTTGTCGGAATTGTCCTACAGTTGGGCAGATATGTATTGCGATCAATTTCATGGATGTTTTAGAGTGCATTATCAGTACTTTAAATCCACTTTCATTGGCATCCAGAGAGATGTCACTTTAGGTAACACAGAATCGAGTTTTGATACCAGTTGTATGGGTATTTAAACAGATTAGTTGTTAGCTCTATTTAAAATAAAGCGTGGGTTTATACTGCACAACAATAAAACAAAAATGATTATAAGAATGCAAGGATTTAGGCATGACCACCTATATTATGATTGGGAGTTTCCTGCTCTTCTGTGTCGTGCTCATGGCATGGAAAAAGCTCGGAAATAATTCCAAACCACAAGACAGCGCGTTAAAGCAGCGTGCTATTTTTAACCTGAATGAGCAATTGACCTTCACTCGCCTGAGAGAAGTATTACCTGAATACATTATTCTGGCACATGTTTCCTATGATGCCTTAATGACGACTAAATTTAACCGGACTCGACATAAGTACCGCAACCTGACTGCAGATTTTGTAATTCTGGATCAGCAGCATCAGATTCTAGCCGTGGTAGGAGTGGATGACCCATTAATTTTGAAGCGTCCCCAACAGACGGGTTTTCAGGATGCATTACTAACCATGGCCGGTTATCGGGTGATTCGCTACGAGGATGTGCCGGAATATTATCAGTTGCGCCAGGACTTCTTACAGGAGCAAGCGCAAATGCAGAAAATGCCCAAATATACAGTTAGCAATGATCTGAAAAAATATTATTTATATTCGGATTTAGAGCGCAGTAAAATCAAAGCTGTGGGCTAAAACAAAAAAGCATGCCAGAAGCATGCTTTTTTTATGAGTATTGATCTTGAAACATTATTCTGGTTTAACCGCCACGACAGTCAGTTCGACCAATACCCGTGGATCATAGAGTTTTGCTTCTACACAGGTACGAGGCAGCGCTTCGATATCAGCGACCCAGGCATCCCAGACTTTATTGAAGGCTGCATAATCTTTTTCAATGTCTTTCAAATAGATGGTTACCGACATGATGTGACTTTTGTCTGTGCCGGCATCTGCCAGAAACTGGTCAATAATATCTAAAGTCTGTTGGGTTTGCCCTTTAATATCCAGTTCAACATCTGTGGCCAGCTGGCCGGCAAGATGCACCAGATTACCGGCAATAGCAATTTCCGAAAAGCGTTTCGATACGTGTAAACGTTCAACTGTCATGTTGTTCATCCTGAGTTTTGGGCATCAGGGCTGCGACCAGTGCAGTCAGCAGACAACCCACCGCCAGATAGATGGCTACATAATGCCATGAACCATCCGCCCAAATCACCAGTGCCGCTGCAATAAATGGGGTAAAACCACCCCCAATGATGCTCGCCACCTGATAGCCAACTCCGGCACCGCTGTAGCGGTATTCTGTGCCAAACAGGGAGGTGAAAATCGGTTGATGGACACTGACCACCATATCGTGTGCGACGTTCGCCAGTAAAATTGCCCCGACAATGATCATCCAGGTGTTTTGTGCATCGAGCGCCATAAAAAATGGAAAGGCTGAAAGCGCACCAATCAAACCGCCCCAGACACACATTTTCTGATGATTGAATTTATCCGCCAGCCAAGCAAAAAATGGAATACTGAAACAGCTAATTACCCCGACCATCAGCGTGATATTCAGGAAGAACTGTTTGTCCATGCCTAGGTTGCTGGTGGAATAGTTCAGGGCAAAGTTGGTGACCAGATACATGGTCAGTAATTCAGTCAGACGTAAGGCAATGATATAGAAGAAAGCTTTTGGATGTTTGCTGATCGCCTGCAAGATCGGCAGTTTTTCTGGTTGATGATCAGCTTTCACCACCTTTTCCACAAACTCTTGCGATTCATCCTGATCACGTCGGATCCACATCGCTACAGCTAACAGTACGATGCTGGCCAGAAAGGGAATACGCCATGCCCATTCAGCAAAGGCTTCTTCACCCAGTGTCGCAATAATAATCGACACTGCACCGGTGGCCAATACCAAGCCAACACCATAGCCGACCTGAACGCCACTGCTATAAAAGGCTTTTTTACCCTTGGGTGCATTTTCAACTGCCATCAGAGCTGCGCCGCCCCATTCACCACCGACAGCAAAGCCTTGCAAGGCTCGACAAAACACCAACAGCACCGGAGCCCACCAGCCAATTGCTTCAAAATTTGGCAGCAGGCCAATCCCGACCGTGGAAATTCCCATCAGGATTACCGTGAGTACCAGCATTTTTTTACGGCCGAGCTTGTCACCAAAGTGACCAAATACCACACCGCCTAAAGGACGAAACAGGAAGCCAACCCCAAAGGTGGCTAGTGCCGCCAGGGTGCCCATATTTTCGCCAATGCTGGGGAAAAACTGATCTTTAAAAATTAAGGCTGCAACAATGCCGTAAAGGAGAAAATCATACCAATCGACAACAGCACCAACAAAACTAGATAGCGCAGCTTTACGTGCGCGTTGTTCTTGAACAACAGAAGAATTTACAGAAGACATGCAGGAGGGGATTCCATGAGTTACATCAGAGTTGCCCTGCAATATTCGGATTTGATCGTCACGCTAATCACAGGACAGCATGCTGAAAGTAAAGGTGATTTTCAGCATCTCAGCACATACATGGATAATGCATTGCGCAGATAGAGTACTCTAAAAAATCAAAATGTAAAAACAAAGTTGCCGTATTTTTAAACTGATGCCTAAAACATGATCAAAAAAGGTTTAGAGTAGCAATAACTGGGTTTCAGTTTCGGGGACGCTGAGCTGATACACGCCGACGCCGATCAGCCGAAATTGCATCTGCGGAGCAATATGCAGGTCGTCGAGCAGTAAGTCCAAGGCTTGGGCTAATTCCTGTGGGCTACGCAGCACCTGTTTAAAACTTTTACTGTGTTGCATCACCTGAAAATTCTTGAGTTTTAATTTGACCGTAACGCCGCGAGCAGAAAGCTGTTTCTTTTGCAGGCTTTGCCATACTTGTCCAAGTAAAGGCTCCCAATAGGGGCGACATTGGTTCAGATGCAGGTCATCATCAAAAGTGGTTTCTTTGGAAATTTGCTGGCGTTCCCGTTCCACTTCGACCGGTCGTTCATCAATACCTTGAGCGTACAAAAACAGCCGCCGGCCATATTTGCCAAAATGTTGAATCAGTAAGGCTTCATCAATTTGCTGTAAATCGCCTAAAGTTTCTAGATTCAGACTTTTCAGTTTTTCCTGAGTGACTTTTCCCACGCCGGGAATTTTTTTCAGCGGCAGATCCTGGATAAAACGCTGTACCTGCGAAGGTTTAATTACACAGATGCCATTCGGTTTGTGCCAGTCCGAAGCAATTTTAGCGAGAAATTTATTGGGTGCCACACCGGCAGAAGCAGTCAGTCCGGTCGCTTGAAAAATATCCTCGCGAATCCGCATGGCGACTTCAGTAGCACTGGGAATCTGCTGTAAATTCTCCGTGACATCCAGAAAGGCTTCATCCAGAGACAGTGGTTCAATCAGGGAAGTATATTGTTGGAAGATCTGATGAATCTGTGCCGATACCTGCCGGTATTTGGCAAAATCTGGCTCAATTACGATGACTTGAGGACACAGTTTGCGCGCCTGTCCCATGGACATGGCAGAACGCAGGCCATAAACCCGTGCCGGATAGGAGGCAGCCGCGACCACCGCCCGAGGATGATGCGAGGCAATCACCACAGGCAAGTCTTTCAGTTCTGGACGTTCACGCAGCTCAACCGAGGCATAAAACGCATCCATATCGATATGAATAATTTTGCGCATGTTCGCTATCTTAAGGGCCTTTAATCGGATTGGGAAGCGACGGCTGCGTTGAGTAAATAGGGCTGCGGTTCGCTGAGCAGGACGACTTTTTTCCCTTGTCTCTCGGCAGCCTGAATCAGAAGTTGCAAACTTTTTGGGGTGTCATCGGCAAGACGGGGTAAAAATTGCAGCGGCTGGTTTAACGGCTGAAAAAATCATCCCAATGCACCGGAATCACCACTTTGAGCTTGAGGAGGTTCAGGGTTTCAGCCAGATATTGCTGCTGATAGGCATCGGATTGTCTGGAAAGCTGGGCAATGCCTAAAAACAGGGTGTCGACTTTCAGATGCTGCAATTGCTCTGGAATAAATCCGGTACTGGCCTTGACCAGAATTTTATGTCCTGCATGCTCAATCAGGTAGTCGAAACTGCCACCTTCCTTAAATTCGGAAAATTTAGCCGGAAGAGTAAAGGGCTGTAGCAGCTCTTCGCCTAAATCATCATTTACCACTGTGGGCGGGGTATGTTGTGAGGGAATTGCTGTGATTTGAAAATGCCCCCATTGTTGTACTTGCCAAGGCTTAACCGGCTGTAATTGCTGTGGGGTAACTTGGGGATTTGCCCGGGCGATATTCAGTGTGCTCGGCGAACCGACGACAGCAGTTTCGGGAAGCATCTCTAGTAAAGCCGGGACATCCAGAACATGATCATAATGAGAATGACTGACCAGAATGGCTTGGGTTCGGCTCAATTCATGGCATTGTACCAGTTGTTCTAAGAGCAGCTTATCACTTTGAATAGGTCGAGTAATTACTTGCCGCAAAGATGGCCGGCTAAAGAAACCATCGATCAGGATCTGATCGTGGCCATCATCGAGTAACAGGGTGGACACACCAAAAAATTTGACTGTAAGCCCGTGAACGGATATACCGGTTTGCGGCTGCCACGCTTTAAAGTCACTAACCTTGCCCGAAGCTTGCAACAGATAAGCCAGCATACCCGCGATGAGTAGGAGTAGAATCACCAGACCGAGTAAAATGCCTTTTATCCATTTCAATCTTTTTATTTCCTTGTTGTTTTTATAAAGAACTTGTTTTCAGGCGATCAGCTTTATTTCGCTTTATTCTCAGATGAAGGTACTACAATCGCATTCTTTTTGAGAAAATCCAGCCATTGCTGTTCTGAGCCATAAAAAACATTCAGGTCTACCGGTGTGGTAATACCGGGAATTTTCCCCTGACTGGTATGTTGCCAAAACGCCCATTTAGGCTGATCTTTTAAATCAGGCAGACCTTTGTATTCACGTACCCAGAGTGGTACGTTAGGAAAGTGTCCTGCCAGTACAATATTATAAAAAGCTTTAGAAATATAGAAAATCGGCTGCTTGCCATAATGCTTTTTCAGGGCATCGTGCATCACCTGAATTTCGTTTAAAAGCTGCTCTTTAGAATAGCTATTGATGCATTTACTGTCATATTCCAGATCAATTACTGGCGGTAAGGCATCCGGTTTATTGGGTACGGAGTCAATAAAATTCTGGGCTTGAATGCTGCCATCGCGGCAGAGCCGGTAAAAATGATAGGCACCGACCAAAAAGCCGCGTTCACGTGCTTTCAACCAATTTTCCTGAAAACGGGTATCTTTAAAGTCGCCGCCTTCAGTGGCTTTCAGATAAACAAAACGGTATTTTTCAGGCGAAATCTGCTGCCACTGAATCTCTTTTTGATGATGCGATACATCAAAACCCTGAATAGGATAATCGGCTGCATAGGCAGACGGTGCTTTCATCAGGCAGAGATAGACCATGGCGATCGTGATCACAGTGATCAGTATGCCCAGCCCAATCAAGAGCGATTTATGAACTCTGTTCGGAGCCTGATTTTTTTGCATTTTCAGTCCTTGCCTATATGTGATTTAGCCTAAAACTTACAATCAGCCCAAAGTGAATATAGCGCATCAAACCGGGGTATTTTTAGGAATATGCCAGAAAATATAGGCCGCAATAATATTGATGCAGCCTAAACAGATCAGTGATACATGAAAAGCAGCCACCAGATTGTCAGCGCCGTAATAGGCACTCAGCATGTTCACCAGTGTTCCTGCCAGTGCCACCCCGATACTCATTGACAGCATCATGATCATCGACAGGAAACTGTTGCCGCTACTGGCATCCTGCTGGCTTAAGTCCTTTAAGGTCAGGGTATTCATCGACACGAATTGCAGTGAATTTAAAATGCCGAAGATAAAGAAATGAATCGCACGGAGCCAGATTGGGGTTTCCGCCGTGGTCAGGGCAAAACTGGCAATACATAGACCTACCAGTAAGGTATTGACCAGCAAGACCCGACGGTAGCCAAAACGCTGAATGATGTTGCGGATAATCGGTTTGGAGGCCAGCGAACCAAGCACAGTCGGAATCATCAATAAACCGGTAATAAAAGGTTCGAAACCGAAAGCCACCTGCAACATCAGCGGCAGTAAAAACGGAATCGAGTTACCGCCGAGACGGGCAAAGAAATTACCCAAAATACCAATCGCATAAATTTTATTTTTAAACAGCCGGCTGCGAAACAGGGCATTGCTATGCGTATGCGAATGATAGGCATAAACCAGGGTGGCCAATAAACCGGCTAGAATCAGGCTCAGGCTCCACCACAGCGAGTTTTGTGGACTGGCAAAATTTTCAATTCCCAGACAGAGGCCCACCATGGCCACGACCAGCAAGATAAAGCCCCAATAATCAAAGCGAGCGACTGTAGGTTCAAGTACATTCGGCATGGCCTTAAAGGTAATCAGTGCGCCCAGCAAGCCAATCGGCAAATTGATCAGGAAAATCCAATGCCAGGACAGATATTCGACCATCCAGCCACCTAGGGTCGGCCCAATTAAAGGACCAATCAGGCCGGCCAGACTCATCAGGCTCATGGCGGCCAGAAACTGGGTACGGGGAATGATCTTTAGCATCGCCAAACGGCCGACCGGCAGCAATAATGCACCACCGATCCCTTGAAAGATCCGGTACACCAATAATTCATTCAGGCTACTTGACCAGGCACAGCCCAAAGAGGCCAAAGAGAAAATAATAATCGCAGCAAAATAGGTATTTCTGACCCCGAACCGGTCTGCCAGCCAGCCACTTAAAGGAATGCAGGCCGCCACAGACAGCACATAAGCCACGACCACACTGTGCATGCGTAGCGGATCTTCCTGCAAATTTTGGGCAATTGCAGGTAGGGCCGTATTAATAATGGTAGTATCCAGCCCCTGCATAAAAAAGCCAATCGAGACCAACAAGACCAGCAGTCTGAACTCAGGATCTAAGGCTTGATGCGTAGGCGTGGCATTCATAATTCTGGAAAACTGAAAATTTTGAATAGTTTAAAGGAATCAGCCGAGTCTGTCGTATATAAAGCGTTTCAACTTTTATGCGGTGTTGTGTCAAGGAACTGCAACCGATCTGTCATGGCACTGCAATGCTCTGGTTATAAATTGGTCACGAATTCTTCATGATAGATCAACAAAAAAATGAAATTAAAATCATTGATAGTGGCCATGCTGGCTGTGGGGATGGTGGCATGTGGGAGTGAGAATGAAAATGAAACACCGGTTCCAATCGTCGAGGCTACACCGAACTCGATCGAGTTAAGCAAATTAGCCGCTTATGAATCGGGTGTGTTTGCGCAAAGTGCAGCAGAAATTCCGGCCTTTGATGCCGAGAGTCAACGCCTATTCGTGGTCAATGCCAAAGAAGGCGTATTAGATGTACTGGATTTAAGTCGACCTGATCAGCCGAAAAAAATAAGTTCTATCACGGTCGATGACATTGCGCCAGAGGCTGAGGTCAACAGTGTCGCGGTACACAATGGCATCGTCGCCATTGCAATTCAGGCTGCTGTGAAAACAGACCCTGGCTATGTGGCTTTATATCAGGCCAAAGACGTGAGCAAGCTGGCCCACGTACAGGTGGGTGCCTTGCCGGATATGCTGACTTTCACACCGGATGGTCAAAGCTTGCTGGTGGCCAATGAAGGCGAGCCTTCTGATGATTATCAGGTTGACCCTGAAGGGTCGGTGTCTGTCATTAATCTGGCCAATTTAAAAGCCCCGATCGTTCGTACAGCAGACTTTAAGGCCTTTAACGGACGGGAAGCAGCATTGCGTGAACAGGGCATCCGCATTTTCGGACCAAAGGCCAGCGCAGCGCAGGATTTTGAACCTGAGTACATCACTGTTTCAAAAGATGGAAAAACCGCCTGGGTTGCCTTACAGGAAAACAATGCCTTGGCCAAAATTGATGTGGCTTCTGCCAAAGTACTTGCTGTTTATCCATTTGGCTTCAAAGATCATGGCATGAAGGGTCATGGCATGGATATCAGCGATGCGGATGGTATCGACGGTAAAGGCAAAATCAATATTCAAACTTGGGCCAATGTCCGAGGCTTATATATGCCAGATGCGATTGCAAGTTTTGAGGTCGCCGGCAAAACCTATATTGTGTCTGCCAATGAAGGCGATGCCCGTGCCTGGGGTGAAAACAATCCTGCATATTTCAATAACGATACCAGCCAGGGCTTTGTAGAAGAATGGCGGGTGAAACACTTGGTCCATACCAAAGGTTTTGACCGCCGTCTGGGTGATGATTTGCCAGCTCATCTTCGGGTATTGGCCAAAGGTGCAGAACTTAATCCGGCTAACTTTGCCTACTGCGGTGCTATTGCAGGGGATGCCAAAGACTGCCGTGAAGATCATCTACTGGGCCGTTTAAATATTAGTTGGACTGAAGGCTATCAAAAAAATGCCGATGGTACAGCCAAACTGAATGAACGGGACAATCTGGTCTATGATCATTTATATAGCTTTGGTACGCGCTCGGTCAGTATCTGGGTGGAAAATGATCAGCAGACCGGTTTAGAACTGGTATGGGATTCGGGCGATCAGTTTGAGCAGTATATTGCCAAACATCATCCTGAGATTTTCAACTTTAATCATGAAGAAGCCGGACTGGATAATCGCAGTGACAATAAAGGGCCGGAACCTGAAGGGGTGACCTTGGGGCAGATTGGTCAAAAAACCTTTGCCTTTATTGGGCTGGAGCGTGTCGGTGGCATCATGGTATATGATGTGTCTACACCTGCATCACCAGTCTTCGTGCAATATATTAATTCACGTGATTTTAAAGCGACTACAGCGCAGATTGAAATGGGACAAGCCGGTGATTTAGGACCGGAAGGTTTGGTATTTATTCCGGCAAAAGACTCCCCGAACAAGAAACCCCTCCTGGTGGTCGGCCATGAAGTCAGTGGCAGTACCACGATTTATCAAGTAAATCTCAAGTAGTCAAAAGCTTTTAAATTCAGGGCACTTCGGTGCTCTTTTTTGTAAGGTGACCATATATATGACAGTCTTGTCATTAAAATGAAATAAAACCGTCATAATCTTGGGCCAACTTTTCAGCACTGCTGAAATCTCCTCGCGTATAGGTTTGTTTTTATGACAATCGAGATTTTGATGGTGATCGGCTTCTGTTTGGCCGCTTACTCTATTGTCGGAAATGATGTACCTCAAACCTTAGGGACATTTATTTCTTCGAATTCACATCGCCCATGGTGGGTATTGTGGATTTATATCAGCTCAATTTTAATTGTCGTATTGGTCTATGGTTGGTATGCATCTGGGGTGGGTGATGCCTCATACGGTCGTTTAGAAACGATTCCTTTCCCTGAAGGTGGCATTACCTGGCTGTACATTGTGCCGCCAATTCTGCTGTTGATGCTGACCAAATACGGAATTCCAGTCAGTACCACTTTCCTGGTGCTTACGATTTTCTCTCCCGCCAGCTTAGGCTCGATGATGGTCAAATCGATGATGGGCTATGCGGTGGCCTTTGTGGTGGCGATTGTCATCTATCGTTTTGTGGTCAAGCAGCTGGCACGGCATTTTGCCAAGACACGTCATCAGGAACACTCCAAGGTCTGGATGGGCTTGCAGTGGGTATCTACCGGTTTCCTGTGGAGCCAATGGCTGATTCAGGATCTGGCCAACATCTTCGTGTATGTGCCGCGTCAGGTACCGTTTGAATTCCTGATGTTTGCGATTGCGGTATTCGTAGTGTTGCTGGGCGTGATTCTGTATCAACGTGGTGGGGCCATCCAGAAAATTGTCGATACCAAAACCGGTGTGACCGACATTCGTGCTGCGACGATTATCGACTTCCTGTATGCCATTATCCTGTTGATCTTCAAAGAGTGGAGCAATATTCCAATGAGTACCACTTGGGTATTCCTGGGATTACTTGCAGGTCGTGAATTTGCCATGTCGATGATTCTGGATGAAGTCAATAAACATCGTACGTCACGCAATGTCAGTGCAGATGCCATGAAACTGATGTTCGGTCTGGCTATGTCGGTCATTCTGGCAACGACTTTGCCGATGTTTTATGAGTTTGTGACGAATTATGGTCAATAAGACCTGATATTAAAAATCCAATAAAAAAGCGAGCTAGGTGCTCGCTTTTTTATTGCTTGAGAAGCTTAGACTACAAATCTTTGCGGATGGCCTAAATTGGTTAAAGTCGTATAAATTTCTTCTTCGTGTTCACAAATGATCAGTTTGGCACGATGCTGTGGCGGTAAAAAACCATCTTCAACGGCGCGGTCCAGCTGCGCAATCAAGGCATCATAGAAGCCATTCACGTTATAGAGCATCATCGGTTTCTGGTGCTGGTTTAGCTGACCCCAAGTGGCAATTTCCAGAATTTCCTCAAACGTGCCCAGTCCACCCGGTAATGCCACAAAGGCACAGGCCCGCTCGGCCATCATAGCCTTGCGTTGATGCATGCTGGTCACCACATGTAATTCGGTGAGCTGGTTATGGGCAATTTCATAATCCAGCATAAATTCAGGAATCACCCCTACAGCTTCACCGCCATGCTGGATCATGGCATCCGCGACCTGTCCCATCAAGCCAATACTGGCGCCACCGTAAACCAGCCCGAAACCATGTTCTGCCAGTCCTTGCGAGAGATGAATGGCTTTTTCTAAATAAACTGGTTTGTTGCCTGCACGTGAACCACAATAGAGAGCCACTAGAGGGCGTGTTGTTTTTGGGGAGTTTTCTTTAAAATAATCTGTCATTTGAATTACGCTTTGCATTTATTTTCTTCACCTTATCATTTTTCTTTCTTGTGACTATAGCTTAATTAACAAATATGACAATTCTGTGAGCAGGGACATTTTCACTGCAATAGGGCTCAGCAAAATTCATCGATAAACAGCTATGAAAACAGGTGAATTTCAAATTGATCTTGATATACTGAAAATTGGTTTCACAACAATAGAACGACGATGGGTAGTGGTAGTTGGCCGTTTAACTTTATAAATCTACGCCAAATAATTGATCTTATTCAATATAAAAAATTCTGTTTTACTGTGTCACAGCGTCAGGTGATTCCATGCTGCAGTCCTGAGCTTCAGGAGCCAAGCGTATGATCTTTGAATGGATGTCAGACCCTTCAGCCTGGGTCGGTTTACTCACGTTAATTGTTCTTGAGATTGTACTCGGGATCGACAATCTGGTTTTCATTGCTATTTTGGCGGAGAAACTGCCACCAGAACAACGTAATACGGCGCGGATTGTCGGCTTGATGCTGGCCCTGCTGATGCGTTTGATCTTACTGGCCTCGATTGCCTGGGTAGTGACCCTCACTGATCCACTATTCCACATCTTTGATCATGCTTTCTCGGGCCGCGATCTGATTCTATTGTTTGGTGGGGTGTTCCTGCTGTTTAAAGGCACCATGGAACTGCATGAGCGTCTGGAAGCCAAACCCGTCATCAAAGAAGAAAATCCGGTCCATGCGGTATTCTGGATGGTGATTGTCCAGATCGTGGTGCTGGACGCCGTATTCTCATTAGACAGCGTGATTACTGCGGTTGGTATGGTCAAAGACCTGTCAGTGATGATGATTGCCGTGATTATTGCCATCGGGATTATGCTCTGGGCATCCAAAGCTCTGATGGATTTCGTCAACAGACATCCGACCGTGGTGATTCTGTGTCTGGGCTTCCTGATGATGATCGGCTTCTCGCTGGTGGTCGAAGGCTTCGGTTTCCATATTCCGAAAGGTTACCTGTATGCTGCAATTGGCTTCTCGGTGATTGTCGAATTTATTAACCAGACCATGAAACGCAATCAGGAAAAAATGGTGACCACCACCGACATGCGCTACCGTACTGCTTCAGCAGTGATGCGCATGCTCGGCGGCAAACCTGCTCAGGACAATGATTCTTCTGAGCCGGAAGATGTTCTGGCGACACGTGCCTTTGCCGATGAAGTCTTTAATGATGACAATGGCATCTATCATAGTGTCATGGTGCAGGGGGTACTGGGTCTGTCTGAACGTCCGGTCAAGTCGGTAATGACGCCACGTCCTGAACTGGAATGGATTGATCTGGACAATGACGCTGACAGTATCAAAGAACAGTTATTGCAGATGAGCCACTCGCGTCTGATTATCGCCCGGGGTGAACTGGATAATATTGCCGGTGTGGTACTGACCCATAAAGTCCTCAACGAATACATTGAAACCGGGGTGCTGGATTTTGAAAAGCACTTACGTGAACCGGTGATTGTGCATGAAAATGCCCAGGTCTTGATGGTGATGGAACAGTTGCGTCAGGCTCCATTGCAGATGGCAATTGTCCTGAATGAATATGGTTCAATTGAAGGGATTGCCACCCCAATTGATATTCTTGAAGCAATTGCCGGTGAATTCCCGGATGAAGATGAGCTGCAAGCTGCTGCAGAAAGTCTGGAAGATGGCAGCCTGATTCTGGATGGTTCGACCGACATCCGTCATGTTTCCTTATTGCTGGATCGTGATCTGGTCAATGAAACTGAAGAATATTCCACCCTGTCCGGTTATGTATTATTCCATATGGCACGTTTACCGCATAGTGGTGAAAAATTTGAAGCAGATGGACATATCTTTGAAGTGGTCACCATGGACGGCCATAAGATCGATAAAGTGCATATCATTCCGCTTCCTGTGCAAGAATAGACTATAGCGAAGGTTCGGACGCAAAAATTTGCTAAAATAGCCCGCATTGTCGGGCTATTTTTATGGAACTGAAATGTCAGAAGCATGTCCATGTGGACAAGGTGAATATCACAGCTGTTGTCAGCCCTTACATGCAGGACAACGGGTCGCAGAGACTGCGCAGCAACTCATGCGTTCCCGTTATAGTGCCTTCGCGAAGCATGAAATCGATTACATCAAAACCACCACCGCGCTGGGTCAGCAACAGGCACTGGACCTGCAGGCGATTAGCGATTGGAGCAAAGCCAATCAGTGGTTAAAGCTTGAGATAGTTCAAGCCGATGAAAAATTAGATAAAAATCATGCATTGGTTGAGTTCAAGGCTCATTATCATGATGGTAAGCAGGCACAGATACATCATGAAGTTTCACATTTTGTGAAGCTGGAAGGTCGCTGGTATTTCCTGGATCCGACCACGGATCAGACCCTCGGCATGAAACAGCCCTGTATTTGTGGTTCAGGTAAAAAATTTAAGCAATGTTGTGCCGGATTCTTATAACTTTCACACAGATTTAGCTTAGAATAGCCGCCATCTCAAAGCCTCAGGTGGAAGCAGGGCGATGTTACTGACCGTCATCTATATTATTGCAATTACCGCTGAAGCCATGACCGGGGCACTGTCCGCTGGCCGGCGCAGCATGGACTGGTTTGGCGTGATGATTATTGCCTGTGTTACTGCACTGGGTGGTGGTTCGGTCCGCGATGTTCTGCTCGGACATTATCCCCTGACCTGGGTCAAACATCCCGAATATCTGGTGCTGACCTGTTGCGCAGCCTTCGTCACTATCCTGATTGCCAAATGGATGCGACAGTTACGTAATGTCTTCCTGGTGCTGGATGCCTTGGGCCTGATTGGCTTTACCATTATTGGCTGTCAGATTGCCCTGGAAATGGGACATGGTTTTGTGGTCAGCGCCGTTGCGGGTGTCTTGACCGGTGTGTCTGGCGGGATTTTGCGTGACATTTTATGTAATGACGTGCCGCTGGTGTTCCGCCGTGAACTGTATGCCAGTATTGCCTTTGTTTCAGTGATCTTTTACTGGCTCTGTAGCCACTACGGCTTGTCGCAGGATCTGACCATTTTGTCTACCCTGATTTTTGGTTTTAGCTTACGTCTGATCGCCATCTATTTTGGTCTGGAAATGCCAAAATTCATTTATAAAGATGATGATGAGCACTCGGCATCTTCCAAAGACGAATCTTAATTTTTAAATGTATAAAGTGCGGCAATAAAAATAGCCGCATTCAGCTCAATTCGTAGTATAAAAAATATAAAGCAGCCCACCTGTTGAGAAAGCAGCATCTCCCGTTCCACCTGATCAGAGATTTTTGTTATGGATTTAGTTTCTCGCATACAACGCTTACCGATTGGTAGGTTTCACTACACCTTGCTGGTGGTGATTGGACTGGGCTGGATGTTTGATGCGATGGATACCGGATTGATTTCCTTTATCCTGGCCAAAATGGCTGAAGACTGGCAGATGACTGCGGATCAAAAAAGCTGGGTGGTGTCGATCGGTTTTGTCGGCATGGCGATCGGGGCGATTTGTTCAGGTGGCCTGGCAGACCGTTTTGGCCGTAAAACAGTCTTTGCTGCGACCCTGGTCATTTATAGCTTGGCTACGGCGGCCTGCGCTTTTGCACCAAATTTGACCTGGCTATTAGTGTTCCGTTTTATCGTTGGTTTAGGCTTGGGTGGTCAGTTACCCGTGGCCGTAACGCTGGTCAGTGAATATATTCCTGCGCGTGTACGTGGCCGTTTTATTGTCTTGCTGGAAAGTTTCTGGGGATTGGGCTGGCTGGTCGCGGCGCTGGTATCGCGCTTTGTTATTCCAGATTTTGGTTGGCAAACCGCTTTTATGATTGGTGGCCTGCCTGCGCTGTATGCCATCGTGATCTGGAAAATGGTGCCGGAATCTATTCCATTCCTGATTAACCGTGGCCGTATAGAAGAAGCCTCGGCACTGGTGAAAAAGATTGAAGCGAAATGTGGCGTTCAAGTTTATGAAATCTTTGAAGTGAAACCGGTCGCAGAGAAGCAGAATATTTCATTTTCCCAGCTATGGTCGGGTATCTTTGCGCGCCGTACGCTCATGCTCTGGCTGATCTGGTTCGGTATTATTTTCTCCTATTATGGCATTTTTACCTGGTTGCCAAGCTTACTGGTCAAAGAAGGCTATAGCATCGTACAGTCATTTGAATATGTGCTGATTATGATTCTGGCGCAGCTGCCCGGTTATCTTGTGGCGGCATGGCTGGTCGAAAAACTCGGTCGTAAGCCGACTTTGGCCGGCTTTATTGGCATGTGCGCGGTCTCGGCCTATTTCTTTGGTCAGTCGGGTAGTGTTACTGAAATCGTGATTTGGGGCTGTCTGATGTCCTTCTTTAATCTGGGTGCCTGGGGCGTACTCTATACTTATACGCCGGAACAATATCCGACCAATATCCGTGCCTTTGGTTCAGGCTGGGCCGGGGCTGTTGGCCGGATTGGCGGTATCGCGGCACCTTTTGCCGTAACCCATCTGATGGGTATGCCGAATGGCTTTAGCTATGTCTTTACCATGTTTACGGCAGTTCTGGTCGCTGTCGCGATTGTGATTCTGGTCTTGGGTGAAGAAACCAAAGGCAAGACCCTCGAATCGATGGGCTTATAAAGGGAATGATTTTTTAGTTGCTTAGGGCCTATAAAGTGGATATTTTTAGGCCATAAGACACAAATTGTCGCGCTGAACGATTTGATGCCCTTGTGTCATCTACAGCCACGACTTAGCATAAGAAACATTGATACAAAAACGAATTATTTAGGACTATAGGTTGTTATGACAAGCCTTGCGCATCATGCGACAGAAAACCGCTCCGTAGCAGAATTTACCGAACAAGCTTATCTGAATTACGCCATGTACGTGATTATGGATCGGGCACTCCCTCATATTAGCGATGGCCTGAAACCGGTACAGCGCCGGATTGTCTATGCCATGAGTGAGCTGGGCCTGAAATGGACCAGCAAACCAAAGAAATCGGCACGTACAGTCGGTGACGTACTGGGTAAATACCATCCGCATGGTGACTCGGCCTGTTATGAAGCCATGGTGCTGATGGCACAGCCCTTTAGTTATCGTTACCCGTTTATTGAAGGGCAGGGCAACTGGGGTTCACCAGATGATCCAAAGTCTTTCGCAGCGATGCGTTATACCGAAGCCAAGCTTTCCCAGTACAGTGAACTATTACTGTCTGAACTGGGACAGGGCACCTGTGAATGGCAGGACAACTTTGACGGTTCGATGAAAGAACCGGTGAACTTGCCGGCCCGTGTACCGAACATCTTGCTGAATGGCACCACTGGTATTGCTGTCGGTATGGCCACAGACATTCCACCGCATAACCTGCGTGAAGTGGTCAAAGGGACGATTGCGCTAATTCGTAATCCGAACCTGACCGATGAAAAAATCGCAGAATATATTCCTGCGCCAGACTTGCCGACCAAAGCCGAAATTATCACCCCGCCTGCTGAACTGTTAAAAATTCAGACCACAGGTCGTGGCAGTTATCGCATGCGTGCGGTCTATAGCGTCGATAAAAACGAAATTATCATCACCGAACTGCCATATCAGGTCTCAGGCTCCAAAATCATCACCCAGATTGCCGATCAGATGCAGGCCAAAAAACTGCCACTGGTCAGTGATGTACGGGATGAATCGGATCATGCCAATCCAACCCGTTTAGTCATTGTTCTGCGTTCGAATCGTATTGATGCCGAATCGGTGATGAGTCATTTATTTGCCACCACCGATCTGGAATCCAGTTATCGTGTCAATATGAACATGATTGGTGCCGATGGCCGTCCACAGGTGAAATCGATTCGTCGTATTTTACTGGAATGGATTGAAATCCGTAAAACCACGGTAACACGCCGTCTGCAATATCATCTGAACAAGATCGAAAAACGCCTACATATTCTCGGCGGTCTGATCATTGCCTATCTGAATATTGATGAAGTGATTCAGATTATCCGTGAGGAAGATCAGCCCAAGCCGGTACTGATGCAGCGTTTTAATATTGACGAGATTCAGGCCGAAGCGATTCTAGAACTAAAATTGCGTCATTTAGCCAAGCTTGAAGAAATGGAAATGCGCCGTGAGCAGGAAGAACTGGAAGCGAAAGCGGCAGTGATTCGTGAACAACTGGCCAATCCGGAATCTTTAAAAAGCTTGATCATTTCTGAGCTGAAAGACGATGCCAAGAAATTTGGCGATGATCGCCGTTCGCCAATCGTACAGCGTGCCGAAGCTGCTGCAATTAATGAAACTGAAATGTTGCCGGCCGATCCGGTAACGGTGGTGTTATCAGAAGCTGGCTGGATTCGCTGTGCCAAAGGTCATGAAGTCGATGCAGAAAATCTGAATTTCCGTGCTGGTGATCAATACTTGAGTCATGCACAGGGCAAATCCAATCAACGCGTTTATGTATTAGATGACACTGGGCGTAGCTATGCCTTGGCCATCAACACGCTGCCATCTGCGCGTGGTCTCGGCGAACCACTCAGTTCAAAACTGTCTCCAGGCAGCGGGGTAGGTTTTAAACAGGTTCTGGTGGCAGAGGATGAAACTGAAATTCTAGCAGCAAGCAACAAAGGCTATGGCTTTAAAACCCAGGCCAAGCAGCTGGATACCAGTGCCAAAGCCGGGAAAGCTTTCCTGAATTTATCTGAAGGGGCAGAGGTCATGAACCTGCAGCCACTCGAAGATGCCACACATGTTGCACTGCTCAGTTCAGCAGGACGCCTGTTGATTGTCGATTTAGCAGAATTACCTGTACTGAACAAAGGTAAAGGAAATAAATTGATACAACTTGAAGGTGATGAACAAATTTTGTCCATGACAATATTGAAGCTTGATGAAATAATTCAAGTGCTTGCAGGACAACAGCAGTTAAAATTAAAAGGGGATGATTTGCGCAAATATATCGGTAAGCGCGGTGCAAAAGGACAGCTTTTACCACGCGGATATCAAAAAGCAAATAAACTGTTGATTCAAAGATAAGACTAGCATCCATCCTGCGAAATACGTTATATATGAACAACGATTCAACAAGATGGATGCAATATCGCACATATACAAGTCTAAAAATGGCGTGTGATATTGAAAAAAACAGTTGAAATACTAAGGATTATGATTGGAGAGATGGCCATTATGGAAAAAATTTGGTTTGCTGAATACCAAAAAACAGGGATTCCAGAAACAGTAGAATTACCAGCAGAAAATACTTCTCTAGTAGATATTTTTGAGCGTAATTTCCAAAAATTCGGCTCGCGTGATGCCTTTATCTTTATGGATAAGGCCATGACTTTCAATGAATTGGAAGAGGCGAGCCGCAAGTTTGCAACTTATCTACAAAGCTTGGGGTTGGCAAAAGGTTCACGTGTGGCAGTGATGATGCCAAACGTTCTTCAGTATCCGGTTGTGGCACTTGGGGTGTTCCGCGCAGGTTTGGTATTGGTCAACGTGAATCCACTCTACACATCGCGTGAACTTGAGCATCAATTGAATGACTCAGGTGCTGAAGTTCTGGTGATTATTGAGAACTTTGCATCTGTTTACCAGGCGATTATTGGTAAAACACCGGTGAAGCATGTTGTAGTGGCTTCTGTCGGTGACATGCTGGGTGCCTTGAAAGGAACATTGGTAAACTTTGTACTGCGTTCTGTGCGCAAGCAAATTCCAGCTTGGGATATTCCAGGCCATGTGAGATTCAATGCGGCGTTATCTAAAGTTAATCCAAGTAACTATAAACGCCCTGAATTGACCCTTAGCGATACAGCAGTTCTTCAATACACAGGTGGTACCACAGGCGTATCTAAAGGCGCTGAACTGACACATCGTAACCTGGTTGCGAACATGTTGCAGTGTGACGGTATCTTCCAGAGTAAATTTGGTGCGCAAGATGGCCAGCCAGATGACCGTATTTTCTGTGCTTTGCCGCTTTATCATATCTTTGCTTTCATGGTTTGTGCACTTTACGGTATGTACAAAGGTCAGGCCAACGTTCTGATTCCAAACCCGCGTGATTTACCTGCGGTAATGAAAGAGCTACGTAAATATCAACCGACTTTCTTCCCGGCAGTGAACACATTGTTCAATGCGCTGGTAAACAATGAAGAGTTCAAGCAACTTGATCATAGTAAACTGAAAATGGCGATGGGCGGCGGTATGGCGGTACTTCCTTCTACTGCAGCAGCATGGAAGAAAGTTACCGGAACCAATATCGTTGAAGGTTATGGCTTGTCTGAAACTTCTCCGGTGGCAACAGCAAACCCACCTGCGTCTGAAGAATTCAGTGGCACTATTGGTATTCCATTACCATTGACTGAAGTGGCTATTCTGGATGATGAAGGCAATGAAGTTCCACTGGGTGAGCAAGGTGAAATTTCAATCCGTGGTCCTCAGGTCATGAAAGGCTATTGGAACCGTCCAGATGAAACTGAAAAAGTCATGGTGAATGGTTTCTTCCGTACCGGTGATATCGGTGTCATGGATTCACGTGGTTATGTGAAAATCGTAGACCGTAAGAAAGACATGATTCTAGTGTCTGGTTTTAACGTCTACCCATCTGAGATTGAAGAAGTTGTAGCAACTCATCCAAAAGTACTGGAAGTGGCTGCGATTGGTGTGCCTGATGAAAAATCAGGTGAAGTGCCAAAACTGTTTGTCGTGAAAAAAGATCCGTCTTTAACCACAGAAGAAGTTTTAGCATTCGCTAAAGAAAACCTGACCGGTTATAAACGTCCACGTTATGTCGAGTTTATGGATGAATTGCCAAAATCAAACGTAGGTAAAATCCTGCGTAAAGATTTACGTAAAACAGCCTAATACCTATAAGAAAAAAAAAGCGCCGTCAGGCGCTTTTTTGATTTGGACTTTTTATTTTTTCATTAACCAGCGATCAAAATAAGGACGACCTACACCAACTACTCCCAAGAAGATAAACATGGTGCCAAACTGGCGAGTAAATCCGGTTTGATTAAAGCTGCCATAACTTAGAATGTTATCGACCAAGCAATACACCAGAATCGCGACCAGCCAGTGCCAGAGAGGCGTACGCTTGATACCGACGAAATAAAAGGCAATCCATAAAATGGCAAAGGTGAAGATTGGTGACCAGATATTCATATTGGCACAAATGACAGCCATCAGAAATGCCACAATCGGTAGGACAATTTTTAATACGCGATCCACTTGACGTTGATGCTGGCGTTGTTTCTCGAGGACATCGAACATTTCATTTTGATCAGGCGCGACCATAGTGAATCCTTAACAAGTAATAAAAAGCACTCTATTTAACAAAATTTATTCACGAAATGCCATGCTATGATAGAGATAAAATTTTCATGAGAAAAAACAGATGCACAGCATTAGTGGGGTTATTTATCTCATTTTGGCCGCTTGTCTTTTGCCTTATGTGTTTACATTGATTGCAAAAAAATCAGCAGGCTTCAGCACTAAAGACAATCAGAATCCACGGGCATTTTTAGAAAAGTCTTCAGGCTTGGCCAGTCGCGCCAATGCTGCCCAGCAGAATAGCTTTGAAAGTTTACCACTCTTTATTGCTGCGATCTTGATGGCAGAGTACATGGTGATATCACAAGATTTGGTCATGATTTTTGGTGTGGCTTATCTGGTTTTTCGTGTGTTGTACGGAATCTGCTATTTGGCCAACTGGGCGACTTTACGCTCTATCGTATGGTTGCTCTCGATGTTATGTCCTGTGACCTTATTGCTGCTGATCATCAAGTTGGTTTAAGTCATCAGGTCTGCGGACATATTTACAGTTCGATATTTTAAAATCCAAAAAAATCTTTAAAAACCGTTATAATTGTCGCGGTTTTTTAAAAGATATAACTTGTTAAAGAGTGATGCTATGAGCTACAGCAATATCCCAGCGGGTAAAGATGCGCCAAACGATATCTATGTGATCATCGAAATTCCTGCAAATGCAGCACCAATCAAATACGAAATCGATAAAGATTCTGATGCGTTATTTGTAGACCGTTTCATGGGTACAGCAATGTTCTACCCAGCAAACTACGGTTATGTACCAAACACACTATCGCTTGATGGTGATCCATTAGACGTACTGGTTGTAACGCCTCATCCAGTAGAGCCAGGTTCTGTGATTCGTTGCCGTCCTGTCGGTAAATTGAACATGGAAGATGACGGTGGTGTTGATGCGAAACTGGTTGCAGTTCCACATGACAAACTGACTCCAATCTACAAAGATGTTCAGGAATATACTGATCTTCCTCCATTGTTGATTAGCCAGATCGAACATTTCTTCCAGCACTACAAAGATTTAGAGCCAGGAAAATGGGTCAAGCTCAGTGGTTGGGAAAGTGCTGATGTTGCGAAACAAGAAGTACTGGATTCAATTGCAGCTTATGCAGAAGCAAACAAATAATCGCTTTCTGTGGTCTAGGCTTTAAAATTTTAAAGCCTGAAATAAAAAAACCTGCACAATGTGCAGGTTTTTTTATGGCTTGAAATTCGTGTGAATTAGAATAATTTTACAGGAATGTCTAACCAGATACGCCATTCATTAGTGTCACCAATGTAGTTAGATTGATAATCATCACTTGCACGGTAGTAAGAATGACGAAGACGTAAGCTTGCATCTTTCGCAAAACCAGACTGAACAGTATATTTCACTTGGTTAAAGAATTCGCGCTCATGCTCATTATCACTGATCATAGTACCTGCATTGTTAGTAGCTTTAATATCCCAACCATAAACAAAAGCAGATGTCCAAGATAATCCAGGAACATTTACAGCACCAAAGTCAAATGTATATTGAAGTTGCGCTGATTTTTCGTCATTACCAATAAAGTCAGACAGGTATGAATTCGGCATATAAATCGATTGTTTACCATCACCTACGCCTGTACCCAAACCATAGTCATAGCCAGTGTTACCAAAATTTTGCTGGTAAGCAAGCATGACATTATGTGGACCATGATTATAAGTTGTAGATAAAGCTAAAATAGTATTATCGAATGAATCATCTGGTGAGCCGATTTGAGAATAAAGATATGGATTTGCTTCTTTATCCCATTTTGTATGGTAACCACTGAAATCATGAGTTAATGTGCTTTTATCTGCCAATGCATAGCTATAGTTGGCATTAACATAGTGGCGGTCTAAGCGGTCTTTAATGTCTGTACCATAATAAGAAGCATTAACTGCATCATTAAATTTATATTTCGCGCCCCAAACCACTGCACGATCCAGCTTTGCACCATCGGAATTGATTTGGTTGGAAAGCTGATTTTCTGTGAATTTACCAGCAATCAGGTTTAAGTTTTCAATTTCGTTACTTTGAACCAATACGCCAGTATAGTATTCAGGCACTAAACGCGCAGTATTGCTTGCAAGTACAGGTAAGTCTAAAACCTGAGTACCGTAAGTCGCAGTCGTATTTGATACACGAGCTTTCACATATGCACCGCCACGAGCCCAGTGGTCATAAGCATCTTTAGTACCATCAGCATTATTTTGAGGGTGGACTGGGATCATATCATTGCCAGTATGACCATTTTCACCCAATTTAAATGAAGCATCACCAATAATACCAGCACCAAAGCCTACAGTACCTTGAGTAAAGCCAGAGTCTAGTTTAACAATCGCAGTTTGTGCAAATGAGCTCGTATCTGGTACGTTATTTTTCTTGTCACGGTGCAAATAGCCGGTACGGAAAAGTACAGAACCTTCAGCATCTTCTACAAAACCTTTAGACTCGCTTTGCTCGCTAGCGAAAGCGGTAGAAACCAAAGCAGCCTGAATCAAAACTGCTAATGTTAATTTTTTTGAATTTTGCATTGGGAAGAGAGCCTTATACAAATTGATCGGAATTTTTTAGGAATTGTATAAGAATTGCTGAAAAAATGTCATTTTTTATTGGATATATTCCACTAAAGTTTAGATTTTTTTAACTCAAATTAAACAATAGCAAGGATTTGATGTGATTAATTTCTAACCTATCGGTAAAAAGTGAGTAAAAACATAATTTTATTGGAAATTATAAATGATATTTCTAAAGTGGTGAAATGAATGTGATCAGCTTATTTATTTTGAAACGGGAGAAAAATATGATCAAAAATTACGCACTATTTTTTAGCACAAATTTTAATCATTACAAAAATGGAATCAAAATGGGGCAAATTGTAAATGATTATGTATAAGTATTAAAAAAGTGATGAAATAGCCTTAAATACATTTATTTAAAAGAAAGCCTAGATAATTCAGTTTTTTATAATTCAAATTTTAAATTAAAAACAATAACTTAAATTTTATTTATATTTTTAGATTTATTATTTTGGTTCCTTTTATCCAGATTGGCATAGCTCTTGCAAATTTTGAGTTTGAGTTTAATCAATGATCATAAAAACGTCTCAGACGATCTGGGGGGAGCCACACAATGAAATTAACATTAAAAGTATTATCTCTTGCTTTATTGGGCGCTGTATCTTCTTTTACTTTTGCTGAAGAACCTGTTGCTGAACATACGGTATCTGGAAATATCAGCGTACTTTCGAGCTATAACTTGCGTGGTATTACTAACATTCCTGAAAATAGCGGCGCTACCTTACAAGGTGGACTTGATTATAACCATGCGTCTGGCTTCTATGCAGGTTGGTGGGGATCTACGCTAGATTACCCTTTGTCTGAAGAAGGACGTGATGCTTTCGAAAATAACTTCTATGCTGGCTATAGCCATGCAGTCAATGATGACTTAGGTTTAACGATCGGTACGACCTACTATTATTATTATGAATCTGATGTCAATTCTGATGGATTTGAGCTGTTACTGGGTATGAGCTATAAAGATTTGGGCGTTACAGCACAAACTCTTCTTGAAGATACTACTTGGGGCAATGCAGGTGATACCTATTTAAAAGCTAATTATAGCTATGCTTTACCACAAGATTTCAGCTTGGATACAGCTTTAGGCTTATACGCTTATGAAAAATCAGGTGACTTTATTGAAGGAACTACAGAAAGTTTTGGTTTCCGTCATTTTGACATCGGTTTAAGCAAGCCACTTGGTGACACAGGTGTAACTGCAAGCATGAATTATATCTTGGGTGGTTATGATCGTTTTGATGAAAAACAAAAGAATAAAGTCGTATTTGGACTGGGTTATAGCTTCTAATCCTCTTTAGATAAAAAGGCGACCTTAGGTCGCCTTTTTTTAATGATCTAAATCTGCTGCTGCCCGCGATAAGACAGGGCCTCCGAAAGATGCTGACTTTGAATATCTGGACTTTGATTTAAATCGGCAATGGTGCGTGCAACACGCAAGACCCGATGATAGCCGCGCGCTGATAAATTCAGTTTTTGCTGAGCCATTTCAAGCATATTCTGAGCAGACTGATCTAATGCGGCATATTGCTCTAACTGCTTTGGACTCAAACTCATATTCAAGGTATTTTGCCGTTGCATCTGAATTTCATAGGCTGCAATGACGCGTTGTCTAACCGTTTCTGAGTTTTCTGTAGGTCGATTGTCCTGTAATTCATGCGCTTGTAATGGCGGTACATCAATATGCAAATCAATCCGATCCAGCAACGGGCCTGAAATCCGGTTCTGATAGCGTTTAATACTTTCGGGTGAACATTGGCAGCGGATATCTTGATTGAATGCATACCCACATGGACATGGATTCATGGCAGCCACCAACTGGAAATTAGCCGGAAAGGTAATTTGGCGTGATGCCCGGGAAATGACGATTTCCTTGGCTTCCAAAGGCTGACGTAGAACCTCCAGCACTTTGCGGTCGAATTCAGGCAGTTCGTCCAGAAATAAAACCCCTAAATGTGCCAGGGTAATTTCTCCTGGCTTGGGGTGTGAGCCGCTGTTATTTACAAAGAACTATGCGACAATATAAGCTAGGGTCAAAGACTTAGACCACCTTTTATAAAGAACTATGCGACAAATTTTATAAAGAACTATGCAACGGAACCTAGAATGAACAATCAATCATGCGACACCGTTAACATCGTACCAGCTCGAAGAAAAATTGGTAATACACGTATCAGTGTATCTGGTTTATATCCTTTTAAAAAAGATTCCGCAGTTGCCTTTGAATCAACTCTTGAACGGGATTTCCTTATTCGATTAGAGGTTGATCCCAATGTTCTTGCTGTTGAGTCTCAACCATTTACCATTGAGTATTTTGATAATGGACAGAAACGAGTTTACACCCCTGACTACCTAGTAACTTATAAGCATAATGATTTTATTCCATTTATTGCACCTAAACTGGTTGAAGTAAAACCTACAGATGAATTGCAACTTAATTTGCATCTATGGAAAGCTAGATATCGTGCTGCCATGAGGGTATGCAAAGAAGAGGGTTGGAAATTTCATATTGCACATGAGGGGCGTATTCGGGACCAGTTATGGTCGAATGCCATGTTTTTACAAAAGTACCGAAAGATGGAATTTCCCCCTGCTGATTCAAAGCACTTATTGGATTATGTGAGAGATCGAGGAGCAGTAACTTTTGAGACTCTATTAGCCAGACATTTTCTTGGAAAATGGGACAGAGCCAATGGAATTAGTCAAATCTGGTATTTAGTTGCTCATGGTTATCTGGTTTGCGATTTAAGTATGCCTTTACAGCCATCTACTGAACTTTGGGTAAATGGGAGTTGTCATGAATGATAGACGTGTGAATATCAAAATAGCTGCTGGGGAGCCGGTTCAGATAAAAGGGATTCCCCATACGATTATTGAAGTCATTGACCTAAAATCGGTTTTTGTTGAAAACAATAATACTGGCAGGAAAAGTATCGCGGCTATCAGTGAATTAAGGCCATCAATAGCTGTGGAACAGTATGAAGATCTAGAGCTCATCGCTGATAAAGACTGGATTGAGGCTGAAAGACGTTTCAACATCATCCGACCTTTCATTGAGGGAGGCGTGAGTGGTCGTAAGGAAGTAGAGTTACGAGCCCAAGAACATGATATTAATCCAGCCACTATCTATAGATGGTTAAAAATCTATAAGGCATATGGAACTATTGATGGATTGCGGCCCAGAAAAGAGGGATTGCCACAAGGCAAGAAGATAATTAATAAACATGCTGAAGCAATCATTGAAAAAGCCATCAAGGATTTATACCTAACTAATCAAAGAATAAGTGTTCAAAAAGTTGTACTTGAAGTGAAACGCTTATGTCATGAATACCATATCCTAGAGGTGCCTCATGCCAATACAGTAAGAAATCGTATTGCAGCGATTAGCCAGAGAGACTCTCTTCGTAAGAGGGGACATAAGGAAAAGGCCGATAACAAATTTACACCTGCCGCAGGGAAATTCCCTCATGCTGATTATCCACTTGCCGTCGTACAGATTGACCATACGCCTGTTGATCTTATTCTGGTTGATGATTTTAGCAGGTGTCCTATAGGACGACCTTTTCTTACGTTGGCAATTGATGTGCGTTCAAGGGTAGTTGTGGGATATTACTTATCATTAGATGCCCCCTCTGTTATGTCTATTGCAATGAGCGTTTCTCAAGCTGTACTGCCCAAAGAGAAATGGCTAGCTTCGCGCAAGATTCAAGCTGAATGGCCTGTCTGGGGAATTATGAACACCATTCATGTCGATAATGGACCTGAGTTTCACTCAGAAACTTTCAGAAATGCTTGTATGGCACATGATATTCGTCTGGAATACCGACCAGTTAAAAAACCACGTTTTGGCGGGCACATTGAACGTTTGATGGGAACATTTGCAACCGATATTCACGCAGTTCCAGGAACAACTTTTTCAAATATTTTTGAAAGAAAAGGCTATAACTCAGATGCGGAAGCAGTTTTCACATTCTCCGAATTTGAGGACTGGCTGATTGATTTTATCTGTAATGTTTACCACAAAAGGAAACACTCTGCTTTAGGTACTTCTCCACTACATGCTTTTGAGTTAGGTATCTTTGGTGATAAAAACACGTTAGGTTCTGGGGCTGCTAGATTGCCTGCAAATGATCATAATTTCTTTCTTGATTTTCTACCAAGTTTTGAAAGGACGATTCAAACAACAGGTGTAACAATTGATGGTCTTGCTTATTATGCTGATGTACTAAGAGGTTGGATTAATGCTGTAGACCCTGATAATCAAAAGGAAAAACGTAAATTTATCTTTAGGCGTGATCCAAGAAATATTAGTGAGATATGGTTCTTTGATCCCGAAATCAAAAATTATTTTAAGGTTCCTTTAGCGGATCAAAGTATTCCACCATTTAGTATTTGGGAACACAAAAAGATTCAGGAACTGAAAAAGGAAACTGGCGAATATCTAAAAGATCATGAACTTGGACAGGCTCTAGCTAAACTTCGGGAGCGTGTTCAGGAGGCAAGTACTAAAACTCGACGGGCTCGCAGATCACATCAGCGCAGTACCCAACATCAACAGAGTGTTAACCCTGCTTCAATTCAGGGCAAAAAACCTCAACAAGAGAGTACGATTTTGGAGCAACAGCTTGAAAACGTATATGGTTTATTGCCTCTCGATGAGCTGGAAAATGATGAGGATATTTCATGAGTAACTATTCACATGTTTTTCAAGAGTTTCGCCCTATTGTGGAACAGTCTAATGAGGACAGACTCTACTTCCTGGAAGAGGACCGATGGATTGGGTATCCAGCAGCCAATGACTTGTTAGACCAATTGAAAGGATTCCTGACACTTCCTAAGCGGAGCCGTATGCCCAACTTACTGGTATTGAGTAAGCCAAATAATGGTAAAACCTCAATTATTAACCAGTTCTTTAAGCTGTATGGGGAGGGTTATGTCAATGCAGAAAATAATGCAGTAAAACCTGTAATCATTGTACAGGCACCTGTTTCCCCTGATGAAAAAGCTCTGTATATGGCTATTCTTGATAAGTTCTGGGTTCCTTTTCGAGAAAGAGATCCCGTTGCGAAGCTACGTTACCAAGTGGTCCATTGCCTTAAACTTTATGAGGTAAAGCTCCTCATTATCGACGAAATGAATTCTCTATTATGTGGCAGTCCGATTAAGCAAAGAACAGTAATGAATGCGATTAAGTATTTGTGTAATGAAACACAGATACCCATTGTTGGGTTTGGTACAGAAGAAGCAATTAGTGTTCTGCGTACTGATCCACAGCATGTCAGCCGTTTTCGTGTGGTTAATTTGCCCTTATGGAAACTAGATAAAGACTTTCAAGCTATGGTAAATAAATTTGAGAAAGTTCTTCCCCTCAAACAGGCTTCAAAACTGGCTGAACCAGCAACAGTAAAATATCTGCATGATATTACAGATGGAAACTTAGGTAATCTGCGAACGATTTTACGGGACGCCGCAAAGAAAGCTGTTGTTTCTGGTCAGGAGTTTATCGACCGTAGCTTGCTAGAAAGTGTGAAATAAGCAATGTGGAGGACTAGGTATGATAAGTGCAACAGAAATCCATTCATGGTTTATTCCCACGGACTTAAAGCAAGATGAGGCATTATCTTCTTGGTTGATACGTGCCGCACTTGACAGTGGTTGTGACCCATTAAGTTTAACTGGAGTACTTTGGCCCAAATGGCGAATCTGGTCTGTAGATGTAGATCGTGGTTTAAGTGCAGAGCAAGTACAGGTATTGATCAATACGACAAAAATTGATGAAAGCCAATTTAATTCTGCTACGCTTCGCAATTTTTTAATTAAATATAATCTGGATAATCAAACTCTTGATGCATGGTACTTGGTATTAGGTACAAGAAACCGTAAGCATCGAGGTGGCTGGCAATATTGTCCTGAGTGTCTATCTGAGGATAATGTTGCCTATTTCCGTCTGCCTTGGCGTTTTGCCTGGCATACAGGTTGTATAAAACATAATCAGCATTTACATGATCAATGTCCTCATTGCCATAATGCTATTCAACCTAGACGTCTTGAAGCCCCTGATCAGGTTATGACTTGCTGTTCAATATGTAAAAAAAGTCTATTGGAGGTTAATAAAAGCCTTGTGGATTGTCATGCCTTGGCATTCCAAAAAATCTTTGATCAATTCCTGGAACAAGGCTGTGCAACCTATCAAGACAAGTTGATTTCAGTAACTGATTGGTTAACGGTGATTAAGTTATTTTCACAATTTATTAGAAAAGCTTTAGCTGGCTCAGTAAATGGAAAAGGATGGGCTTTTCTTGAACAACTCAGAATTCAGGTGCCCCATCCTGAGCTTATATCGAATGGATTGGCTGTTAACCAACTTCCAGTTACCGAGAGAGAACGGCTATTTTCCTGTATTTATCAATTACTCATTATTCCCCAGGAAAAGTTTATTGAAACAGCAAAATCTTTAAATATGAACAGGTCTTCATTTTGGGATAAGAGAAACCAGTTGCCAGCCATATTAAGGCCTGTTGAAGAACAATTAGGCTCGATTTATCGGAACTACCCTCCAAAGAGAGCATTGGTAGCTACCTTTAAACCTAAAAGTAAGGAGACTGTAATACGCAAGTTTTTAAGATTAAAAAGAAAACTAGGGTAACTTTTGGGGGGACAACACCATGCCTCAGTGTGATGAATGTGGTGATGCGGTTGAAAAGATACACCGACTTTATAAACAGCGTAACTATTGCCATAAGTGCTATGTACGAGTTTTTAAAAAACAGGATTGTCCGTCGTGTGGTAAAAGTTCCAGATTATATAAAGCTGATAACTTGGCCGTTTGCCAACAATGTGAAACCAATAGACCTTGCATTAGATGTCAGCGTATTGATTACCCTATAGGAAAAATAACGGAGCAAGGCCCTGTTTGTAATAGTTGTTCAGTTTATTTTAGAGAGTTTCAAGCTTGTGAACGGTGTGGTGTGACATCACAACGCTTATCTCGTATCAGCCGTTTTGGAGATAATTTAAGAGTTTGCCCAAAGTGTGCAACCCGTGATTACCAGACATGCCAAAGTTGTAGAAGATATAGGTTGATTGAACAGGATGTTGTGTCAGGCAAAATGCTTTGTAAGAAATGTTTGACCTGTCCACCACTTCAATGTCTAACTTGCCAGCAACAGATTCCTGCTGGATATGGGAAATACTGTGAATTATGTACATGGCGAAGAATATTGGGGAATAGGATTAAGGAACTGGTTAATACATTAGTAAATCCAAGCCTCAAAGGTTACTTTAAAGATTATATGAATTGGCTTGATCATGAGGTTGGACCGCATAAGGCTGCATTACTAATTCGTAAACATATTCATTTTTTTGAAAAGACCAGTGATCTTTGGGGAGATCAGATCCCAGACAATGACTCTTTATTACATAGACTAAGAACAAGTGGTTTACGCAAATATGAGCTGCCCATCCGGTGGTTGGTTGCAGTACATCACCTGCATATAGATACCCAATCTAAAGGCCACTGTTCTGAATTTGACCAACTGAGAAAACTGGCGAACTCATGTCCTGGTTCATCGCTTTCAGCCCAAATTCTTCAGAACTATTATCAGGTTTTAATAAATAAAATGGATTTAGGGAAAACGAGTATACGTTCTGCCCGTTTAGCCATGAAACCAGCATCTGCTTTAATGCTGTTGGTAAGTCAATCACGATTAGATTTACCAACAATGTGGCATGTAAAATATTACTTATTTAAGTCCCCTGGACAAGCTTGCGCTATTGTTGGCTTTCTTAATTTTTTAAACAAGAATTATGATACGAACCTTGATACGTCATGGGTACTAGATGAAAAAATAACAGAAAAAAGTAATATGAAGAAACTGGAAAAACAATTGTTGGCCATCATGAAAGCCCCAGAGGAAAATTTTAATGAACTAGAGTGGATAAAGTTAGGATTGATGTATTTTCATAATTTGGATAAATCCTTTTTTAATCAAATGGATAGTATTAATTATAGGGGGCTGAATGATGGCTTTGAAGTGAGGTTTGGTGATCAGCAATATTGGATACCTAAATTGCTTGTATAACTGGACCATATAACGCTAATGTAGCTACATAAAGTTAAAACTGAATTTTGGGCTTCCAGAGGGTATGTATGGGGCAATTAGGTCATGAATATTGTGTTCATAATGGATTCAATAGGTCTCATGCAGGGAAATATGTTTATTCACTTGCTACGTTTATATCTTGGATATTGATTTACTTTTTACTGAAGTTCTTGGGTGGATTGTCTCCTTATTGGAATGTCATCATTTCTAGTGCTATCACTGCTTTATTATTTCTTACTTTTTATTTTCTATTTGATAAATGGATATGGAAAACAGGTTTATTTTTCAAGATTCTGAAATATCCTGATATTTCGGGAGAATGGTCATGTAAAGGTATCTCTGATTACCAAGAAGAAAATTCTGAAATGATTAAGCACAATAGAGAGTGGATTGGAAAAGTAACAATTTTACAAAGTTGGGATAAAGTAAGAATCAGATTAGAAACAGAATTTTCCACATCTGACAGTATTTCTGCTGCAATTATTTATGACGAAATTGAAGAATACAAAGTTCTTTATAGTTATGAAAACAAACCAAAAGATTTAGATCATGAAGAGTTACGTATCCATCGAGGATTTGTAGAGCTGACACTTCATAAAGACAATAAAAGTGCCAGTGCTAAATATTATAATGTTACTGGTCGAAGAACCATGGGAACAATGTTATGGGAAAAATTAGATAACTAATGGATAAGAGCCAATGGTTTCGTCATATAGGTAACCCAAATCTTTACGTATTTCCGTAACGAGTTTATCTAAGGCAATGCTCATTGTTGTGAGAGAGGTTTCTTTCTGATAACTATCAAATATTTTTCTGGTCATATCAGGTGTATATAAGCTATTTCTATAGTTTGGGTTATGATACAGATAATCAAAAAATCTTTTTGTTTCAAGAACTATTGCTAAAGCATTTGTTCTACCTTTCTTTAAATTTTCTAGATTGGAATGATACATAATAGAGGCTAGATCAAAACTACTTAAGTAAATTACTTTGCCCTCTTCAACTAAATCGGCTTTTATTGTTTTACAAAGGCGGATAGATTTTTTCAATCCTCCATCAGCATAGTATTTACATTTGTAATCTATATAAAAAATATGCTTGAAAGGTAAGTTCATCAATGTAGTAGGAGTTTTATTATCTAGAATATTGACTCCTCTTAAATAAAGGTGCTTTTGTTGTTGGTACTCATATGTTTCTACCCAATGAGAGGGTACAACATCTACATCCCGAGGAAGTGATCCACCTGTTAAAGTTATAGATTTAGCACCAGTAGTATCAATTGTTACGGCAGGATATGCTTGTCTTAATTCATAAGTGCACGCGTTCCTGAGTTCTCTTAATATTTTTATATCATCATGACGTAAAGTACCTAAATAACCCTCTGTACGATAATGTGATTTGTTAAGTACAAGTAAATCAACATCACTTACACCTTTGATATGAATATTTAGGGGAACTGACCCTTGTAATCTGTATTCTGTGACAATGTTATGATTATTTAGTAGCCTAGGCTCTAATTGTTTTTCAATTCTTTTAGCAGTTTCAATACTGATTTCTGTGTAACGTTTACTAACTTCTTGCATTGCTCCTACTGCATAACGGATAGATGGTTTGTCTGATACAATCTGCCATTTTTCTATTGTACGTTTTAATTCATCAAACTCATTAAATGAAGTTACGCCTGCTGTTACACTATCAAAAGCATTGTATGTAAGGTCAGTACCTTTTCGTCTTTTCTCTAATCTGTTCAATCTTTTATAAAAATCAATTTCAGACATTGTGAAACTCAAAAAATAGTAGTTATGGTTAAAATAATTATACCTTAATAATTATTTTAAGGTTTTAATAAATAAGGTTTTATTGTCATAAATGCTCAAATTTAAGATGGGAAGTAAGATAATTTTTAAGTATAAAGTTTGAGAATGTTTGTAGTCTTTTGTAGTGCATCCAATAGTCAAATAAATAATTGTGAAACCATGAAGACACATATCACATTGATATTTATATAAAAATATTATTTGTGATTGGAGGTGATTTTTTTAATTCTATTGATTATTGTGACTCACTACGGAGTTAATTGTCTTTAAGTATTTGTTTTTAATTGTTTTATTCTTTTAATTATTTTTATTTGATTAGGTGTTGACCTTACCATAATTGGAAAGAATAGAGTTGCTACATCAAGGGTAATGATGTACCTGATATGAAAGAATAACTTCCGAGCTTATTACCCATTATTTTTTCATAATTGTAGTAAGAGGATAACTCCATGAAACACTTTGTTCCAATGTTAATGATCGGTGCGATTGTATTTAGTGCGGGGTGTTCCTCTTCTGACGCTCCAAAGGAAAATTCAATGAGTGAGAATAAACATGAAAGCCATTCAATGCACCATGATATGAATGGTTCAGCTAAAACAGATAATCCATCTACAAATGCCTATATGGAAGTAAATACTCGTATGCACAGCGGAATGGGTATTGATTTCACGGGAAATGCAGATACTGACTTTATGTTGGGTATGATTCCTCACCATCAGGGTGCGGTTGATATGGCAAAAGTAGTTCTTCAATACGGTTCTGATCCAGAAGTGCGTCAGCTTGCCGAGAACGTTATCTCTGCCCAAGAGTCAGAAATCAAGATGATGAATGAATGGTTGGCAAAAAACAAAAATCATTCTGGCAGCAAAAATGAAGATAGCCCATCAACTCAAGCATATATTAAGATCAATGATGAAATGCACGCAGATATGATGGTTCCATTTACAGGAAATGCTGATGTTGATTTCATGAGAGGCATGATCCCCCATCATCAAGGTGCAATTGATATGGCAAAAGTAGTTCTTCAATATGGTTCTGATCCAGAAGTACGCCAGCTTGCTGAAGATGTTATCTCTGCCCAGGAATCAGAAATCAAGATGATGAATGAATGGTTAAGTAAACATAAGTAGATACTTCTCTATTCGATATTCTTTTAAATGAGGGGCTTTTTAAAGCCCCTTGTTTTATCTATAAATTTGATGAATTGAGGATTATGTTATATGCCAAAAATTATAGTTATTCCGCATGAAAAGATTTGTCCAGAGGGTGCGGAACTTGAAATTGAAAGCGGAAGTAATTTATGTCGAAGTTTATTGGATCATGGCATTCCCATAGAACATGCCTGCGATTTATCAGGTGCATGTACAACATGCCATGTTGTTCTGAAAAAAGGGTTCGACAGTTTAGAAGAAATGGATGATGTAGAGGCGGACTTACTGGATCGTGCCTGGGGGCTTACGGCCCAATCAAGACTATCTTGCCAGGTTAAGGTCCAAGATGAAAACTTGGAGGTAGAAATACCTAAGTACACAGTCAATTATATATCTGAGGGACATTAATTTTACTTTTAATGCTTGACCTTACAATTATGGCAAGGTTTATATTAAACACATCCTGAATAGTAATAGTGGAGTTAAATATGGAATTTCATGTTGAAGATATGACTTGTGGTGGCTGTGCCCGTGGTGTAACCAGAGCAATTCAAGCAATAGATGCCAATGCAAAGGTCATCACCGAACCACCCAATCGTAGTGTAAAAGTTGAAACAACTGCAACACAGCAGCAAATCGTTGAGGCTTTAACCGAGGCTGGTTTTCCTCCTCGTTAAAAACGGACGAAATGATAAAGCGACTCTCTATTGAGTCGCTTTTTTGTGGGCAATGAATTATAAGCTCAATATTTAGGAATGTTTGTGATGTTAAATTAGCAGTTATTTGACAATGTAAGTATCTAAAAGAAATGACATATTTTAGTTCATAGTTATAAATATAAAAAATAGGGAGAAGTAAAATTAATTTTACTTCTCCCTATATCCTATTGCTATTTCTTTCGGGTTAAAGGTGAAACGGAAAGCAGGTCATTATGATGGTGAACGTCCTTTATATCATTGTGGGGCTCTTGCAAACCTTCAAGAATCGGACAATCAGGTCTATTATCACCAGCACAGCAGTCGATTAAGTCCTTGAGAGTATTCGCCATTTGCTGTAGGTCATTGATACGTTCTTCCAGCTTTTCAATATGACCCTGAGCCAGGCGTTTGACATCAGCACTCTGTCTACTGCGGTTATTCCATAAATCGAGTAGGTCTGATATTTCCGCTACTGAAAAACCGAGTTCACGACTTCGTTTGATAAACTTTAAACGTTCAACATCATTTACTGAGTAAGAGCGATATCCTGCATTATTACGTCCCGCAGCAGGAATTAGGCCAATCTGCTCATAATAACGAATCATCTTGGCGGTAACTCCCGAAGCTTTAGAGACTTTACCAATGTTCATCATATCCTCCTTAGCCTTGACTGACGGATGGTGGCTGGAATCGACGTAAACGTAATGCATTGCCAAGTACAAATACACTGGACAAAGCCATTGCTCCTGCTGCAAAGATTGGGGACATCAGTATTCCATAGGCTGGGTACAATATACCAGCAGCAACAGGAATCAACATGGTGTTATAGGCAAATGCCCAGAATAAGTTCTGGTGAATATTACCAATCGTTGCTTTGGACAAGGCAATCGCATTGGCAACACCTTGTAAGTTTCCTGACATTAACACGACATCGGCAGATTCAATTGCAACATCTGTACCTGTACCAATCGCAAGTCCGACATCAGCTTCAGCCAAAGCGGGTGCATCGTTAATCCCATCACCCACAAAAGCGATATTGCCGTATTTTGCTTTCAGCTCTTTAACCGCACTGACTTTACCCTCTGGTAGAACTTCAGCAATCACTTCATCAATACCCAATTGTTTGGCAATTGCCCGAGCAGTACGAGCATTGTCACCCGTCACCATTGCTACCTTGAGACCTAATTGGTGTAGAGCCTTAATCGCTGCTGGCGTTGTGGTTTTGATTGGGTCAGCAACTGCAATAATTCCTGCCAGTTCACCATCGACAGCAACATAAAGTGGTGATTTACCCTCATCACCCAGACGCTGAGCTGTGGCAACAAATGGAGCAACATCAATACCAAGTTGAACCATATAACGGTCTGCACCAATATTGATTTCTTCATTACCATTGATGGTTGCACAGACACCCATGCCTGTGACTGAATCAAACGTATCAACTTTAGGTAAAGTCAGGTTTTCACTTTTTGCCGCATCAACAATTGCTTTAGCAATCGGATGTTCAGAACGGGATTCAACAGCCGCAACCATGCCTAGGACATAATCACGCTCAAAGAATTGAGTCACTTCAAAGTCAGTCAGTACGGGATGACCCTCTGTTAATGTCCCTGTTTTATCGACTGCAACAACTTTGGCATCCTTTAACAGTTGTAAGGCTTCGCCTTTGCGGAACAGTACTCCCAACTCTGCACCACGACCTGTACCGACCATAATTGAGGTTGGTGTCGCCAATCCCATTGCACAAGGACAGGCAATGATCAACACTGCCACCGCATTAACCAATGCAAAAGTTAAGGCTGGTGATGGACCAAAAATAAGCCAGACTAGGAATGTAAGTACTGCGGCAATCATCACCGCAGGGACAAACCATAAGGTAACTTTATCCACCACAGCTTGAATCGGCATTTTAGAACCCTGTGCTTGCTCAACCAAACGAATGATTTGAGCCAGCATAGTTTCGCCACCCACCGCCACAGCGGTAAAGGTCAACGTGCCATTCTGGTTAATGGTGCCGCCTACCACATCACTGCCGATGCCTTTCTCAACAGGGATTGGTTCACCCGTAATCATGGATTCATCAACAAAACTTTTTCCATCAGTGACTTGACCATCGACAGGGATTCTTTCACCTGGTTTCACAATGATAATGTCATCTGCAACCACTTGGTCTAGTGCAATATCTACCATTTGGCCATCGCGTAAAACATGGGCAGTTTTGGCCTGTAAGCTGACTAAACGCTGGATTGCTTCAGATGTTCGCCCTTTGGCTTTTGCTTCAAGAAAACGACCCAGTAAGATTAATGCCACAATCACCGCAGCAGCTTCGTAATATACATTTACCGTTCCTGTGGGAAGGATGTTGGGTATGAATGTGGCAACAATAGAAAATAGGTAAGCTGCTAATGTACCAACCGCAACCAGCGAGTTCATATCAGGTGCTAAACGGAGTAATGCAGGCAAACCTTTTAGATAGAATCTTCGTCCTGGAATAACTAAAACCAACGTGGTCAGGATGAATTGTAAATACCAGCTATTCTGCATCCCAATAGTTTGATCAATCAGTTGATGAACACCAGGGATAAGGTGAGATCCCATTTCCAAAATAAATACAGGCAAAGCCAATAGGGTTGCAAGAATCAAATCACGCTTAAGTTCAGCACGTTCTTGATCTTTTTTCTCAAGCAGCTCTGTCTGGTCAGGAATAGAAGCTTGAATTTCTGTGGCATCGTAACCAGCTTTATCAATTGCGGTAATCAAGTCATCGACATTTGCTGAACCACTGACCGTTGCACGCTCAGTCGCAAGATTGACATTGGCCTCTTTTACACCTGCAACGGCTTTAAGGGCTTTTTCGACACGACCTACACAACTAGCACAGGTCATGCCTTTAATTGATAATTCAATATTATTTGCGGGCACGTCATAACCTGATTGTTCAATGGCATGAACCAGTACCTGACGATCCACAGGCTGATCAAGTACAATATCTGCACGTTCTGTCGCTAGATTGACCGAGGCAGACTGTACACCATCAACTTTTTTGAGTGCTGTTTCAACACGCCCAACACAGCTGGCACATGTCATCCCTTCAATTTTTAATGTAACTTTCATATTATTAGAAAGCTTATCTGTTGCCTTTCCCATAAGATATACCTATAGTGCTTACCCAATTATTAAGAGCATAAACCTTGCCATTATGGGAAGGTCAAGGGTAGAATATGTAAACATATATATTTTCTAAATAATAGGAATTTAAGTATTAGTATGAATTTTAATAATCACCCGATACCATTATCTCAAGATGAGATTATGTCTTTAGCTGAAACATTTCGGCTATTAGGTGATGCTTCACGACTTAAAATTCTACTTTTTTGTATGCGGGGGCCTAGTTCAGTAGGTGAAATCAGTGATGCTCTTGATTTATCCCAATCTTTAGTCAGTCATAATCTTCGTTTATTGCGTTCAGCTCGTTTAGTCAAAGGCGAAAGACAATCTAAACAAGTATTTTATGAGATTGATGATTTACATGTTAGTCAGGTTTTATTAGATATGGCAAGTCATATTAGTGAGGAGCACTAATTTATAGTAGTACGTAATGTATTGCAAAAATATCTAAATTAAATAACTTTAAGGGGAAAGAGGGTTATAGGAATTCTTTATTTTTATTACTCTAAACAAGAAATATATCATGCATTTATTTAAGTTATCAGTATCATCTACAAAAAGTTAAGATCAAGGGCATATAATTAAGAAATGTCTAGCTATATGCCTTGATATCTATTTGAGGAAAGTGCTATCTGTTTTTAACAGCAACTTGTAGTGTTATCTTCAAATGCACTTAATCGGCAGAAACAGGATGCTTCAATATTAATATCAGCCGAGGCAAGTGCTATATCACGTTGCAGCGAAATATCTCGAGCTTCTTTCTCTAGACCTAGTTTTGCTAAACACTCATAAAGTCCATGAAGACTCCATACATTGTTAGGGCGAATTCGGCGACGTCCAAGGTCACCTTCTAGCCCCAGTTCAATCCGATATTCTTGGGCTGCTACTTCAAAGTTTCCTTGTTCCATATTAAGTGCGCAGAATGCATGCCGAACTGGTTGTAACCAAGCTGGAGGATCACAATAAGGAAGAGCATCTTCTAATTTAATGCCTTCTCGCAAGATTGCGAATGCTTCTTTCGTATTACCTTTACGATACTCAATTTCGCCATGAATCATTTTGGCAGCAATTTTTAAAGCTTCGACCTCTTTAACAGGTATAGAGTTAAAGCGCTCTTCTGATACATTAGCTACTGCTTTTATAAAAGACTCTCTTTCTTTTTCGGCCTCTTTAACTCTTCTTAATGAAGCAAATGCTATGCCTTTTGCGTAGTGAATCATTGCGGTTGTGGAACTATATAGACCTTTATCTTTAGGTAGCTCAAGTTTCAGAATATCTTCCCACATGCCAAATCTAATCATAACATGTGGTAGTGTTGTGCAATGGCTTTCAGTTAAATTAGCCATTGGCGGTGTAGTGATATGTAGTACTTCGGGTGTTAAAATGTCATTGATACGATGAGCCATAAATAACGCTTCCTGTGATTTACCTGCCATCATTGCACCATAAGCACCTACCATTAAATTATGAACGCGATACAAGATATTCCAACCACCTGGATTCTTTTCTCTAGAAAAATATCTTTCATCGGCTGCGATTGCATCAAGATTAGAATAAACCACTCGACGCCAATCTCCGCATGCATTATCAATATGTGTGGACATATGGGCTAAATGTGACCCATCAGGTGATAAATTACGAAGGTTATCAGCAGCTGGCAATGCAACTTCAGGATAAGGTGACATTTCCATTAAATGTATATAGAGATGATTAATTACAGGATGACGATTTGCCCCAGGTTTAGTGAAAGCAACTTCAAGCACGTTTCTAGCTTCAACTGTACCTAAACCTATGGCTTCACCGGTATCTAAATCCCACAATTTACGAGGGCTCAAGCACATGAGTGCATCTGCAAACATTGCAGCTGCATCAAGATCATTAGAATATTTTTCATAAAATGATCTCATAGCTTGAGCATATGCAAAATTCAGCTCATGAAAGTCTTGTTCATCTATAGTCACGTGTTTTGGAAAGCGTGGAGCAAGGGCATCAATTAAATCTTTCTCAAATTGTGTCGCATTATGAGTCGCTGCTAACTTTGCTTGTTCCATAATTTCATTAATATATGGAATGGTATTCTGTAAGTCTGAAGGATCAAATAAATGCCAAGCTTTATTGTAATTTGGACCAGATGCAAAGGCGATGCCCCAATAAGCCATTGCGCATTTTGCATCATGTTCTAGAGCTTTCTTAAAACAATTTATGGCTTCACTCGGATTGAAACAATATGTCCATAATAAGCCACGATCAAACCAAAGTTGAGTATCAGGAGATGACGTAGTTATTTGACGCTGGTAATCTCCTAAATTGTAGTATTTATCAGACATTAAAGTCTCCTCATCAGTGAATAACAATAAAGATTTAAGGTTAGTGATTATGTCCAGCGTGTGGATCAATTTGAGTTGGGTTTTCTAAGCTACAAGTACTATTGCCTTGCCAATCAATGGCTATAGTTGGATGTTCAATAGAAAATTTGGATTTTAGCTCATTCTCAATGTTGAGAGTTAATGTCGCGAGGTCAACTCCATCTTTGGGTTTGACATGCAACGTTGCCATAGATCTACCTGATGTAATCATCCAAATATGTATATGGGTAATTTTTTCAATACCACTTACATTTTTCAAAAGATATTCAGTGATCTCTTGGGCATTAGCATTCTCAGGAGCACCCTCAAGTAAAATATGAAGAGTACGTTTAAATAAAGACCATGCGCTGCGTAGTACAAGTAAAGAAACTAGAACAGATAAAATTGGATCGATAGGAGTCCAGCCTGTGTACCAAATCACTATGGCAGCAATAATTGCTCCAACAGAGCCGAGTAAATCGCCCATTACATGGAGAATAGCTCCTTTAACATTGACATGTTCTGTATCGCCTCTTGTTAAGTACCATAAAACAAATAAGTTAACGAGCATACCTATAATAGCAACGATAAACATCGGTCCTGCCATGACAGGTTGAGGTGATTGAAAGCGTTCAATAGCCTCATAAATAATCCATCCAACGATTGCGAATAATGTAAGAGAATTCATTAAGCCAGCAATAACTTCGAATCGCATGTATCCAAATGTTTTTGAATTATCTGCAATGCGGCGACCGAAACGAAAGGCAGCATAAGCTAAACCTAAGGCAACGGCATCTGTAAGCATATGCCCTGCATCAGCCAGAAGTGCGAGTGAACCAGAGATGATTCCTCCAGTGGCTTCTACAAGCATGAACCCGAAAATGATAAAAAACGAAATCAGAATTTTTCTTTCGTTTCCGTTACTCACATCAGGAACATGTGAATGATCATGACCTTCATGCGAATGATCATGACCTTCATGCGAATGATCATGACATTTATGATTGTGATCGCGTTGATTACTCATGTATAAAAACCTAACATGTATATATTTTTACATATGAATATATGTTCATATGTAAAAATTGTCAAATTTAATTTATTAATTTTAATATAATCAATGGCATGTGCCATTTTTGAGCTAATAGGGAATCAAATTTTCTAAAGTAATACTGTTTTTACTTATTCTAAGAGAAATTTCTACTTAGGATAAAATGAATAATTTGACAGTCTAATACTGGAGGGATATTGCATGAATTTAATTTCCATAGACGGAGGTATGTTTTATAAAGCTGAAAAAACGGACTATTAAACTTATAGAAATTCACTTTTTAATAATTCATATAAATATATGTTCATTTGTATAATCTATTCAGATCACCCTATTGACCTTCCAATTATTGGAAACATTAGCATGTGTGCAACTGCTACAGAAACCTATCCAGAGTGATGTAGCTTTGCATAAAAGGTGAATATCATGAAAAAACGAATGACAGCGGTTGCTGTAGCAGTAGTGATTGCTATCTCAGGTGGTCTGCTGTACACAGCAAAAAATATATCGGATCAACCCAAGCAACAAGCTAGTTCAGCTCAAATGCCTATTCCTCAGGTTCCAGTTGCGGAAGTAATTACACAAGAACTTAATCCAACTGCCGAATATACAGGCTACTTATCGGCACCACAAAGCGTTGAAATCAAGTCCCGAGTCGGTGGTGTCATTAATAGTGTTAGTGTTCCTGAGGGCAGTTATGTTCGTAAGGGACAGGTATTATTTAAAATTGATCCTGCACCTTTTCAGGTTGCTCTGAAGACAGCCCAGGCACGACTGAAAGCAGCAGAGGTTCAGTATAGCCAGGCTGTTCTGGATTTTAACCGGGCAAATAAACTGGTCGAAAGTGGTGCCGTCTCCAATAAGGTTTATGACGATGCACTGGCAACCAAAAATAACCGTCAGGCTCAAGTACAGGAGGCTCAGGCAGCCGTCAGTGCAGCGAAGCTGGATTTATCTTATACCAATATTACAGCACCGATTTCAGGACGTATTGACCGTGTTCTTGTCACCAGTGGTAACTTGATTGCAGGTGGAAATACAGGCAATGCCACAGCCTTAACCACCATCGTTTCAGTCAATCCGCTGTATGTTTATTTTGACCTTGATGAAAAAACCTTTCTCAATCTAAAGGGACAAAATAAATCTGGACAATTCAACTTGCCAATCGAAATGGGATTGGCAAATACAGAAACTTATCCTTATACAGGGAAATTAAACTTTGTAAGTACTCAAATTGACCAGCGTACAGGGACGCTACGGGTTAGGGCATCTATTACCAATGATTCAGGTGAATTAGCACCAGGTATGTTTGCCAGAGTTAAGCTGACCACTGGAAATAAACAGTCCACCATTCTGATAGATGATCAGGCGGTGGGTACAGATCAGGGCAATAATTTTGTTCTGGTTCTTGGTTCGAATAATACGGTTGAATTTAGGCCTGTAACACTTGGCTCGGTCGTTGATGGATTGCGGATTATTAGCAGTGGTCTGCAAACTGGCGATAAAGTCATTATTAAAGGGCTGGTTCGCCCAGGAATGCAGGTCAAGCCAAATATCGTTCCAATGCAAACGCCTACTCCGACTGAAAGTGCCGCACAGGGGAAATAAGCCATGAAGAATTTCCCTCATTTCTTTGTTAATCGGCCAATATTTGCGGTCGTGATCTCTGTGCTGATCGTCATTCTCGGTGCTTTATCACTGTTTAAACTGCCATTGAGTGAATATCCAGCCATTACACCACCGACTGTACAGGTCATGGCAAGTTATCCTGGTGCCAACCCCAAAATCATTGCCGAGACGGTTTCCTCCCCTCTGGAACAAGCCGTGAACGGTGTTGAGAACATGTTGTATATGAGTTCTCAAACCGCAGCCGATGGCAAGATGGTACTGACCGTCACCTTTAAACAGGGTACAGACCCTGATAAAGCACAGATACAGGTACAAAACAGGGTTTCTCGTGCATTGCCACGCTTACCTGAAGAAGTTCAACGCATTGGTGTGGTCACTGAAAAAACCTCACCCGATATTCTCATGGTCATCAATTTGGTGTCATCCAACAAGAATCATGATCCACTATATTTGTCCAACTATGCACTGTTAAATGTGCGTGATGAGCTTGCACGTTTACCAGGTGTTGGAAATATCGAGATTGGTGGTGCTGGTGAATATTCGATGCGTGTCTGGATTGATCCTGAAAAAGTGGCTGCCCGTGGTTTAACCGCCAATGATGTGGTTGCAGCCATTCGTGAACAAAACATGCAGGTTGCTGCGGGTTCTGTTGGTCAACAACCAAATACAACATCGGCCTATCAAGTTACTGTTAATACGCTGGGACGTTTAACCACTGAAGAGCAATTCAGTGAAATCGTGGTTAAAGCTGGTGACACTGGACAAATCACACGCCTGAAAGATGTTGCACGAATTGAACTGGGTTCTGATGCTTATACCATGCGAGCTTTACTGGATGGTAAGCCAACATCTGCCTTACAAATCTTTATGACACCAGGTGCCAATGCACTCGATGTTTCAAGTGAAGTCCGTGAAACGATGGCAGAATTGAAGAAAAGCTTCCCTGACGGTGTGGATTATAAAATTCCTTATGATCCAAATATTTTCGTAAAAGCTTCTTTGAAATCAGTCATTACCACTCTGTTAGAAGCCATTGCACTGGTTGTGCTTGTTGTCATCCTGTTCCTGCAAACATGGCGTGCATCCATTATTCCTTTAATTGCCGTTCCCGTTTCACTGATTGGTACGTTTGCAATTATGTATTATTTCGGCTTCTCCCTAAATACATTGACCTTATTTGGACTGGTACTGTCGATTGGTATTGTGGTCGATGATGCAATTGTGGTGGTGGAGAACGTAGAACGGCATATTGCATTAGGCGAATCACCAAAAGAAGCTGCCCGTAAGGCAATGTCTGAGGTGACAGGGCCAATTATCGCGATTACTGCGGTTTTATCTGCTGTATTTATTCCATCGGCATTTCTTACAGGATTGCAGGGTGAGTTCTATCGCCAATTTGCCTTGACCATTGCGATTTCAACCATCTTATCTGCAATCAACTCTTTAACACTTTCACCAGCTTTAGCAGGTATCTTGCTTAAACCACATCAAGCTGGAAATAAAAAACGTGATTTAACCGAACGCTTATTTGGTTGGTTCTTTAGAGGATTCAATCGGTTCTTTGATAAGGCATCGGACAAATATGTAGGTGCAGTCCGCAAGGGGGTACGTTTAAGTGCCATCATGCTGATTTTGTATGTAGGTTTTCTTGGCCTAACTTGGTTAGGTTTTAACAAAGTGCCGCAAGGCTTTGTTCCTGCACAGGACAAGTATTATCTAGTTGGTATCGCCCAGTTACCTACAGGCGCATCTTTAGACCGCACAGAAGCTGTAGTTAAACAGATGACGGAAATTGCACTGAATGAACCTGGTGTGGAAAGCGTCATGGCATTCCCAGGCTTTACACCAAGTGGTCCAGTCAATGTACCAAACTCTGCCTTGATGTTTGCCATGCTTGATCCATTTGAGGCTCGTCAGGACCCCTCATTATCAGCAGGAGCAATTGCTGGAAAATTAATGGGTAAATTCAGTCAGATTCCTGACGGATTTGCGGGCATCTTTCCACCACCACCAGTACCTGGCTTAGGTTCTATGGGCGGATTCAAGCTACAAATTGAAGATCGGGCTGGTTTAGGCTTTGAAACACTGGCACGTGTACAGGGCGAGATTATGGCGAAAGCCTCTCAGACGCCTGAACTTGTCGGTATGCTTGCGAGTTTCCAGGCAAATGCTCCACAGATTGAAGTTGATATTGACCGTGTAAAAGCGAAGTCACAAGGTGTACCACTGACCGATATTTTTGAAACACTACAAATCAATCTGGGGTCAATCTATATCAATGACTTTAATCGGTTTGGTCGTACTTATCGTGTAATTGCTCAGGCAGATTCCCCATTCCGTATGCAACCAGAGAACATTAATCTGTTAAAGGTGAGAAATGCAGCGGGAGACATGATTCCGCTTTCGACCTTTGTCACGATTAAGCGTAGTTCTGGCCCTGATCGTGTTATGCACTATAACAGTTTCCCATCAGCCGATATTAGTGGTAACGCTGCATCAGGTTATTCATCTGGTCAGGCAACTGCCGCAATTGAAAAAATTGTGCAGGAAACATTGCCACAAGGTATGACCTATGAATGGACCGATCTGGTCTATCAGGAAAAGAATACAGGCAATACTGCGGTCATGGTTTTTGCTCTAGCAATTATTTTGGCGTTCCTTTTCCTTGCAGCTCAATACAACAGTTGGTCAATGCCTTTTGCAGTATTACTTATTGCACCAATGGCCTTGTTATCTGCGATTGTAGGTGTTTGGGTAACTGGTAGTGATAACAACATCTTTACCCAGATTGGCTTTGTTGTTCTGGTGGGACTTGCTGCAAAAAATGCCATCTTAATTGTGGAGTTTGCCCGAGCCAAAGAGGATGAGGGTTTGAATCCTTTTGATGCGGTACTTGAAGCAGCCCGATTAAGATTACGCCCAATTCTGATGACCTCAATTGCATTTATTGCTGGTGTGATACCACTGGTATTAGCCACAGGTGCTGGTGCAGAAATGCGTCATACAATGGGTATCGCTGTTTTCTCTGGAATGCTAGGCGTGACGATCTTTGGTTTACTGTTTACACCAATTTTCTATGTCGTCATTCGTAATTTTATTCTGCGTAGAGAACAGGCCAAAGCAATCGTACAGGAGGGTTCAAAATGAAAAATTTAACACTTCATTTAAACCGATACACTTTCCTCAAGAAAATGAGTGTACTAACCATTGCCACTATTCTTGCAGGATGTTCAATGGCACCAATATATGAGCGACCTGTCTCTCCTATGTCGGAACACTATCCAACAGGAGAAGCTTATCCAGGGCGGCAAGTGAACAATGGAAAGCAAACAGTCGCAGCCGATATTGGCTGGCGTGACTTTTATACCGATCCTGTCTTGCTCCAACTCATCGATCATGCATTGAAAAACAATCATGATTTTAAGGTGACAGCTTTAAATGTTGAGGCGATAGAAGCACAGTATCGTATTCGTCGTGCTGACCGTTTACCACATGTGAGTGTTACCGCAGAGTCAGCCAGTCAGCGTTTACCGTCTGATCTTGCTTATAACCCCCGCATGTATCAGGTTGGTGTTACTTCGGTCGCATGGGAAATCGATTTATGGGGCCGAGTACGCAGTCTGAGTGATCAGGCTTTACAGAACTATTTGGCTTCTAAAGAGGTCCAGACAGCATCACAGTTAAGTCTGGTATCCGCAGTTGCTAATGCTTATCTGGTCTATAAGGCCGATCAGGAAACGTTAGGTTTAACCAAGGCGACTTTGGCGACACAGCAGAAATCCTATGACTTGACCAGGAAACTTGTTGATGTTGGTAATGCAACCCGATTTGACTTACGTCAAGCTGAAATAGGACTGCGCACAGCACAAATCAATTATGCAAAATTCTTGCGTATTACTGCACAGGATCGTAATGCTCTGGTGTTACTTCTGGGTTCGCCATTAACACAGGAACTTGCGGTCCAATTGGACCAGTCCCCAAAAATTCCTGATCAGGTTGTCATACAGGATATACCAGTTGGTTTACCATCGGATCTACTTCAACGTCGTCCAGACATTCGTGCCGCAGAACATAAGCTTCAGGCTGCGAATGCAAACATTGGAGCAGCCCGTGCAGCATTTTTTCCATCCATTACCCTAACGGGTTCGGCGGGTACGGCAAGTTCCAGTCTGGATAATCTATTTAATGCAGGTACAGGTGCATGGAGTTTTATGCCCAAGATTAACTTGCCCATATTTAGTGCAGGTTTAAATCAGGCAAATCTGGATCGCTCACATATCATGAAGCAGATTGAAGTCATCAACTATGACAAATCTATTCAAACAGCTTTTCGTGAAGTTGCTGATGGGCTGGCTGGCAAATCTACGCTAGATGAACAGATCAAATCGCAGCAGCAAATGATTGCGGCCAGCCAGGATGCTCATAAGTTGGCAACCTTACGTTTTGATGCTGGTGAAGATAATTATCTCGCAGTCCTCGACTCACAACGAACACTGTACGCATCTCAGCAGGCACTTATACAGACCCGCCTGGAACGCCTGAATAATCAGGTCAACCTCTACAAGGCATTAGGTGGAGGCTGGAATGAACATACCGTACAGATTGAACGTAAATCTTTGAAATAGCACATCGATGGAGTTCATCTTTTGATGGAAAGAGATGAATTCCTGAAAAGATGAAACAGAATATGAGGTCATGTAAATGAAATTTATTATCCATGATATAGAAAACTTCCCATTTGTTGAGTTTAAGCAAGATCAGGCAGTTCCAGGCTATTCACCTCAATGGCAGTTGGAAATGCAGGAGTTCCTGGAAATGAGTAGTCCGTTTGTGATTGTTTATGATCAATTATCAATGCAAGAAACACCTGAAGACTTTAAACAACGTGGTCTTTGGCTTAAAAACCATAAAGATGAACTTAATCAGTTGTGTAAGGCAATTATCTGCATTGAACCTGATCAGGAAAAAAGAGTTGCCATCAGAAAGATGACGGAAATGGCTGTAAAGGCATTTGGCATACCTTATGAAATCGTCGATACCAGGGAAGATGCCGAACGGATCGCTGATGAACTTACTCAAGTCTAAGGTGAATGTGATGAACATTATTTATATCAATCAATTGAAGCAAGATTTTGATGGTCAAGAGGAAAAATCAAAGCCTTTTTTCATGACATTCTTACTCATTCTTATGACGTTAGGATTAGCTTCAATTTCGCATGCAAAAGCACCGATCAATACAGCTTTGGAAACCGTGGAGAGCTATCTTAATATCTGGAATGGTACGCAGCCAGATGACCTGACTAAAGTTCTTGACCCGAATGTTGAGTATTTCAATACAAGTAATGAAGAAACCCGTAAAGGTACAGCATCTGTAATTGAGGTACCCAAGTTTTTATTAACAGTCATTCCTGATCGGAAGATGACGCTTACATCCCCGCCACTCATTGTTGGTGATAAGGTTGCTGTCGAATGGCAGCTTCAGGGAACCCTCAATAAAAAAGACCAGTCTGGTAACAAAGACGCAAAAGTAATCACTTTTAAAGGTGCTTCATTTTTTGAGGTTAAAAATAATAAGATTACATACATCGGTGATTACTACAACAATCATCCATTGCGTAGTCAGTTAGAGCCATAATCAGGAATGCTATAAAATGTCTTCGCACAACCATACACAAGATCACAAGCATAAACACTCTGAACATGATCATTCTGGGCATAAGCATAGTCATGGTAACGGCCATAAACACAACCATGATCACTCAGGACACCATCACGGTCATGGTGGTCATCATCATGATCACGACCACAGCCATATCCCGAGTAATAAAAAAATTCTGACCATAAGTTTTTTACTGATTACCATTTTTATGGCAGTGGAATTTATAGGTGGTTTTATTACCAATAGTTTGGCCTTGATTTCGGATGCTGGCCACATGCTGAGTGACTCTGTTGCACTTGGTATTGCACTTGCAGCAGTCTTTATCGGTCAAAAACAGATTACCAAAAATAAAACATACGGCTATCAACGCTTTGAAATACTGGCTGCTGCATTGAATGGTATTACACTGGTTGGTATCGCACTGTATATCTTTATTGAGGCAATTCTACGGTTTCAGCAACCACAACATATTGAAGTACAAGGGATGTTGATCGTTGCTAGTATTGGATTGCTGATTAATATCATTGTTGCAGTAATGATTTTTAAAGGTAGTGATACCGAACACGACTTGAATATGCGAGGTGCTTACCTGCATGTACTCAGTGATTTGTTAGGTTCTATTGGCGCAATTGCTGCTGCGCTATGTATCTACTTCTTTGGATGGGCCTGGGCAGATACTTTAGCCAGTGTTCTAGTTGCAATACTTGTTCTTCGCAGTGGATATTCAGTTGTAGTAAAGGCTTCGCATGTTTTAATGCAGGGTACACCAGAAAAATTTGACTTGGCAGAAATCAAAGAAACCATTCTTCAAGACCAGCGAATTCAGGGTGTACATGATTTACATATATGGAGTCTGACAAGTAAACGTTATATTTTATCCTGCCATATTGTTGTGAGTGAAGAAATGAGTATGCAGGAAGTGCAGATACTCTTACATGATCTGGAGAATGTCATACAAAATCTAGGTATTGAGCATGTCACTATTCAGGCTGAAACATCACTCAACAATCACGATGATATTCATCATTGCATTATTGAAAATATACCAAAGGATTCAGAACACTGAGTTTAAAAAGGTTAAATATTCCTAATATAGGTGCTTATCTAGTCACAAGTGGTACCCAAGTTTAATGGCACTTAAAAGTGCCATTAAACTATATATAATTCAATTTGATATGTAATAAAATTACCCATAGGAAAGAATTATGGAATAGGCTAAAAGAAGATGGTCACAATTGTAAGATTCGAAAATTATTTTTCCTCCTTTTCCTCCTTTTCCTCCTTTTCCTCCTTTAACTTGATATTCGTAATTCCAATTTTTCTTAGAGCATTCAATAACGTTGATTCACCCTCTGACAAGCCAGCAGATTTTGAATGTCTAAAAACAAATAATTGAGTAACCAAATTGGAGCCTAGGAGAGTTGTCGTATAAGAGCCCTCTGACAAAGGCAGGCTCTCCATGAGCCCAGAAATATACTGCTCAAATTGTTCTACGGTTCTTGACCTAAATATTAGACCAGCATGCCCACGCTCCTTGAGAACACTTTCCCCATCTACAGTTGAAACGTAAGTCGCTGGTTGTATATCGAAAAGATAAACTGGAGGGCAATTTACAAGAGATAATCGGATGACCAATGCTCCACGAAGTGCTGTTTTATTTGAGTTTGCATAACACCAATTTTTATAAGTTTGTTTTTCTCCATCTGTAATATCTTTATTATTTAATGTTTCTGAATTAACGAAAAAAGCCATGAGAGTGGGTTTATCGCTGTAATCAAACTCTTCCTCAAAAGTATAATAGTGGACTGCATTGACAATACTGGGATTTAACGAGCGTGCCTTTAAACATGCATTCCATAGGCCCATGATTCTTCCATGATATGGAGCTTCAAACTCTGTATCTCCATTAGTGGTCGGGTTAATTTGGACATTTAGAACTTCCTTAGAGCTATCAGGTTCTCCTGTACCAACTGTATTGGTTTCTTTAGTATTTTTCTTTCTCTGTGGTTGGGTGATGGTTCTTTCATACTTTGTTTTACTTTTTTCCCCGATAGGGCCTGAACCTAACCATGTAAATTCATGACCTAAAATAACCGATTGTAATAATGGTTTGCGCCCTCCTTGATCTTCAGATACGTTAATCTGACCAGGACCTAGTTGCAACTGAGGAGGATTAGGTGAGTTGACATCTACAGGTTTCTTAATGCGGTGAATTACCTTTGGAACACGTCTGATAAGTGTTTGATCAGGTAGTTCTATTCCAAGGATTGTCAAGGCTAAAAAAGCATTGGTGTCAGGAATACAAAAACCTGAAACCCTAATTTTTCTCGTTTCCTTATGCCACGGCATTACTTTAGGGTATATATGGTTTCTTTGGATAAAATCATCATGTTTTGCAATACTGCTAAATAAGATTCTTACGGCATCTTGGGTATATTCGCTATATTTATAGTAGGCAATAAATACATGATCATCTGATGTGAGACTATCACCTATAAGGATAGTCCATGTATTTTCTTCTTCTGGATGAGGGGTGTAGAGCCTTTCATGTCTTTCGACCTCATCATATGTTGTTAGAATTCTAGGAAGTTCTGTAGAGAGGCCATATCCTCTCACCAGAAACTCAAAACAAGGTACGAGAAGCTCCTTATATTCCTGATCCTTTAAAGAGAAAGAAATACAATTTTCACGTTGGCTTGGGTTAATATAAAACTTATTCCTGTCTGAGAAGAAATGATCTATTTTTCCTGTCTTTTCATCTCGCTTATATGCTTGAACAAAGGTATGTTTAAAATTTGTATGATCAATATCAAATTCCCGTATTTCCAAAGGAAGATAGTCAACTAATCGTTCATGGTGCCAAACTGTTCCAATAGGCCAAGACATCAAATCTGTTATATTTGCATCAATAAAAATAAAATTATCTGTGGGTGTGTAATCTTCCAGAAGTTCCCTAAAAGCCACATGAACTTTAGGTTGAGCATTTCTACGATCAGCTTTTGCTAACGCCCCATACCACCAAACCATTAAGAACTTTTCAGCATTGGATTCAAGGACTTTGAATGCGGGTGATTTTTTATCTGAAGAGTTATCAGTATTTTCTTCATTAGAATGATTGTTCATGATCAACCTCTCTATTGGTAATATTATCGAATAATCAATTCTTCTTATAAGTTCAGTTCGGCTGTAGGGATATATTGCCCATCTACCCAATCGTAAAGCTGGATATCGCAAATACCATTCAAGCGATGTCCCAAGACCATTGCAAAAACTGAGGGTGCTTTAATAAAGAGGTGTAATTTAGATAACTTATTTTCGGATTTAAATGAAACTAAAGCAGATTTTGCCTCTCTCACAGCAAGATTTAGAGTCTCCATATTATCAATGGCATGAGAGCTTTCTAAATTCAATCTAGGCAAGCTCTTTACTTCATTAATCGTAGAGTCAATGTCTTTACCTATAGCTGTAGGAAATCCGATAGCGACTATGGCTTCAGTTTCACCCTGTGGTTCAACAGCTTCGATTTTAGTAAAAAATTGTCCCTCTTTCTGTTTATGGTCATCAGTGCGATAAATGAGGCCATTATGTTCTATTTCGAGTAGGAAATTACGTGTGGCACTAAAAACATAGCCAAGCATACATGCAGTGGACATTCTTTGTTTGCCATCTATAAGGAGGGTTCTACGGTCACCACTGTTATGAATGAAATCCCCAATCGATACTGCTTTTTTGATTAGGCTGTTCCAGTCGCTGGAGGTTTTTTGAGCACGATCAGGACCATTGAAATCACTAATATCTAAGTTTAAGTCTTGATACTGACTGGATGATGCTGAAAGATTAATTTTAATAGGATCTAATAGCCACTGGCTTCTATCTTCTTCAAGAGCATGGCAAATAAAATTTTCAAAGTCTTTGCGATATATTGGACCAAAAGAAGAACGAGAAATCAGGTTTTTAAACTGATCTTTTAGTTGTTTGACCTGACTCCTGAGCAGTTCAATATTTATTGTGTCTTGAATTTCACTTAGAAATATAGACTCACTATTCTCAGAATTAAAAGTTATGAAACCAACATAATCAAGAGCAAATTCAGCTAAAGAGAAATCAATTTTTTTACCAACACACCAATCAAGGTATTCCGAGCGCCCATTCACTGAAACTGAAGAGTCGTCATCATAAGAAGATCCAACCCCTCTTAATCGGTCTATTTTTGAAATTAATGGTGAGATAGCGGTGTTATAACTTGGGCATACTAAATTAAACCAAATAAAGTTTTTTGGGTGGGTATCAAAAAGACTTTTAAAACGCCTTATTTCATCCCAAAATTCCGTAGCCGTTAAGGAGTGATTTTTTGCTTCATACATTACATGTAATGACTTTTCCGAAGAAAAATAACAAACTTCTATATCACTTAATGCTTCACTCACTATATGGCTAAATGCACTTTGTGAAAGCCATAGCGGTAAGCTCCTTAATACAAATGCATCCTGATATTCAAATCCTACTCGTGCAATCGCACCACCAGTTGATTGTTTTTCTAACAGACTCGCACTCATTATTATCTCTCTAAATCTAGGGTGGATCGGTAACAGGAACCATCTGGTAGGTAGGTGTGAGCACTGCCATCAAGATGATTGTTTTTTAAATGAAAAATCAGTAAGACTACAAAATTTGCACCCACTTTTGGATCGGACACCAATTCCCTCATGGTGTGATGGTCTTTACTGCTGGGTTGTACACTGAAGAGAGGATGGCTATGCCATTCACCTAAATAGTTAAATTTTTGATAATTATTGTTTGTTGATTTATGAAAAAGACGGATTGCTTTAATAGCATCCGTAATTCCACGTACAAAGGATGCTATCGTTCCACTCTTTTGAATAGTTAATGAGTTAACTCTAAAATGGTTTGTACCAATATGCTCACCCATTAAAACACCGCCACATTCGTGGGTTCCAGACTTCAATAGGGCTTTTACCAGTAAAACTTGTATGTCAGTAGGAATGGATATTTTCAGCATCAGTATTAACCTTTCATCGGTTCAGGCTCTTCAATAGAATTGCCATTTTCCCTTTCAAATATTTCTTTATCCGTAGGAGATTCTGCTACTAAAGCACCCGAACAGTCGATAGGACGAGTATCAAAAGGACATTGAAACATCCAATATCTACGGAACCCTATTAAATATGCTGAATATGGATAAGAGGATTGCTCATCAATTGTACATAAAGTATCTAATGTGAACTGCGTCATAGATGCTGCAAGAGCTGTTACATCTGCATCTGATGCTATATATGTTTGGTTTTGTGTTTGAAAGCCGTAATTATTAACTTTGCCCTCTGGAATTGGTTCCAACGTTTGTAAGACACCATAAATATGATTGCGAAGTTCTAAGGGGGAGGCATCTAACGTTGGACGACTACGGGCCATCATTGCTCCACCACCGCCACCAAAAATTTCACCCCATACCATGGGAATGTGTTTTCTTTTAGCAATTGCAGCTAATGTTAAGAACGTATGGGTATTTGCTGTCGCATCAACAATCAGATTACATGTGGCAATGGCATTAGCGATATTGGAATTTAAATGAGGATTTTCCTGTCCACCAATTTGCATTTCATACGTTTCAACTTGTATGTCTAATGCTGTTCGTTTTAATGCTCTTTCAACAGCATAGGTTTTAGCAAAGCCAACATCTAACCAGTTGAGTTCATTACGGACAAGATTGTGGGGGAGCAGAATATCATCATCAATAAGTAGAAAGTTTTTACAACCCGACCGTGCCAGTGAAATTGCAATTTTACTTCCTAACGATCCAAGACCTACTATTGCTACCCTTATATCATTGAGATGGCTAAATTGTGCTGGCAATCTTTGGCTCTGATCATCATGTAGATTAATAGCAGGATAACTTACGAAAAGTGGTGCTGTATTATTAACCAAGAATAGTTCCAAGTTACCCTTTATGTCATATAACAATATAGGCTGTATGGAACTTGTGAATTCCTCCTGAGCAGGCCATAAATTGCCTAAAAAGGATTCTAATGAAACTCGGTCATTTACGGATTCCTTTAATTGAGGAACAGAATCAATTCGTATTGCCCATCCAGACAATTCAAATCTTTCATTAGAAAATGATGGTACGATGTCAGGTAGAGGTTTGTTCTGAATATTTGTTGGAACAATAACGGTTTTGTCTCGAAAGCTTGAGATGGCAATCTTAAAGTCCATTTTCTCGGAATCACTACCCAAGAGTATGTGACGTAACATAGGTGTTTCAATGAACCTTTCTGAAACACTTCTTAATTTTTGACCTATTGTTTCAGAATGCCTAGATGGTACAGGTTCTACATTCATCTCCAATACAGTCATTGCATCTGTTAATAAAAGAAGCTGGGCACTTCTAACTAGATCCACTCCACTGATATTGGTATTCCAATTATCTGGGCCATATTCTAGACACAGCACTCCTGAACCACCATACTGGTGCAAGATACTCCATCTTTCACCAGATTTTTGTGGGCGTATATATGCTGGTAGCTCTGGGAAAAGCTCTGGATATACTAAAACACCATTAAAATCTATAGTTCCTATCTTTAGAGAGAAGTTCAAATGCAGTTCATTTGTGTCTGTTGAGTTCCATTCCTGAATCTTAAAACTATTTTTCTCTTTCTCAAGATCAGTCAATAACTGCCGTTCTTGAGCTAGGCGTTCTAATGGTGTTTTTAGCAGTTCCATTACGCAAAGCCTCCTGGTTTATTTGGATAAACAGGGGTTGATGGAAATGTTAATCCCGCACCTAGAGCAGAACGGATTAAAGAGCTGGCCATATCAGCAGAGTTTGCACTTTTGTGTGAAGCCGAACGTGGAAAACGATTACCCAGAACCTGCCGCCATAGGGCTAATGCTTTATCATCATCTGTTTCATTTAAGGCGTTTCGTGCAATAGCAGCTTGTTCTTCTACCTTTTCAAAAAAAGTTTTGAACTCATCTGCTGTAACCGCAGAAAAAACATTATTGCCTGCAACACCAGGATCTTCTAAATGTGGAATTATGCCTAGTGACGCATAAATCCCATAAGAATCCCTGATCGTTTCTAAAAGATAAACAAACAACTTTTCATAGTTGGATTCGTAGTAATTCATATGCTTGGCAACCAGGCATTCTAAAATGAATCCTTTTGGTCTTTTTAAATCAGACAAGTTCTCACGACGCCACCATTTAAATAGCTTCACAAGAGGCTTAAATCGACCATTTGCATTTTTATTCACCTCAACAGTCCACTCGGTATGAGCTGGAGGGTTGGTAACTAGCCATTCTTCAAGATGAATGTCTGGAATCAGATAGCCGCCATATCCATCTGAAATGATAGGGACAACATCCATATCAACTTTTTTCAACTTAACATTTACTGAACGACGGTTAACGGTAAGATCGGTATATCCAATATCCTTTAATGCCGTATGTACTGCATCAAGGACAATTTGAGGGTCATCATTAATTGTGTGATTTGTAAGGGCAATAATATCTACATCTGGCCTTTGTGTGATTCCGCCTATGGTAGTCGGACGTACTGCCGTATTTCTTTTATAAGAACCTGATAAGAATGTATGCACATGTACTTTGCTGAATTCATTATGCACTTTTAAAGCATCACGAAGCGTATTATGTGCGCTTGAACAATCATTAACCGTTGTTGTAGAGGGTTCAATATCGGAAAGTAGGTCAAGAAACTGCTGTTGAGTTGTCATAATTCTCTCTGAGCCCATGTACTAAAATGGGGCATAAAATTAAGTGCGATCAGAAAAATTAAGTAACCTACTACTGTGAACTTTGTTGCATAGCAGTAGGTTATTTAACCTTGTTTACGATATTGAGTTTGAGTTATCAGGATCATCCGATTTTTTATTACGGATAGTATCCTTTTCTTCTTTCAATGGCCGAGTTCTGGGAAATTTAAAATATCCAGTTGGATGGACAATAATTTTTCCAGATTTATGGCGATAAGATTTACAAAACACGAAGTCTTGATTTTCGGTAGGCATTGTTAGCCCTCCTATTTTGGCGGCTCGTTTTTCAGGGCGCATACCAAAATAAGCGGGTAAATCTTGAGATTTACGGGCCTAAATGTTAGAATGGGGTTCTGACAGCCAGATCTAACATGAGGTATGCGTAGGGCTTAGAGCCATATGCCTTTCCTGTGTGAAAATCTATCAAGCCGACTCTACCCAATAGAGTCGGCTTTTTAATTTATGAAACCATCTCAATAGTCTCCATTGAATCTAGGTCAAAATAATATAGTTTTTTAAAGTCATCTTCATATAAGTCAAATAATTGAGATAACTCACTAATGACAGATGTTGATGTTTTTTTTGCATCTATTGCGTAGTCAAAGAGCATGGAAGCTACTCTATATGTCGGTTCTCGATCCAATTCATTTGGTTCAACTTTACGATAACCACGCATAGCCATCTGCCGCCATAAATTGGCACTTTGACTTGAAGTTATAGTTCCTAACTCTGACGCCCTATAGATTAAGGCCGCCATTGAGGTTTTCCATTCCTTTTTAAGTCTTAGATAATGAGCTAAATTGGTTGAACCTAATTGATCAATAATTTTTTCTTCTGGCATTAAGAATTCGGCAGCAAAGTCATTTGCTTCTTTTTCCATGAATTCAGATGGCTCTTCATGGAGGACCAAATGCCCAAGTTCATGTGCTAATGTGAAGCGTATTCTGTCATTTGGCTGGTTTGCATTTAGAAATACGCATGGAGACACGCCATGCATTTTTAAGGATACGCCATCAACATTGTTATCTTTAAAGTCGCATAAAAAGACTAAAACCCCTGCATCTTCCACAGTGGCAGTTAGGTTTTCAAGAGGTTCATTTCCTAGCACCCACAATGATCTAAGCTTTTTAGCCGCTTCTTGAGGGGTGTTTACATCTATGCCAATTTTAAAAGTTGGTAAGGAGTTTTTTCTTTTTGGTACATTTGTGAGCAATTCTAATGTTTGTACATGGCCCATTTTTAACATCATTTCAGCATTCATACGGCTCAATGCTTTAGCTGTGGTAGAGCTTTTTTTTCTGTATGCATGCAAACTAATCGGCAGTGCATTTAGCTTTTCAATATGTTCAAAAAATCGTATAGGGAAATGTAGGGCATTAGATAGATTTTGGATAACTTCATCGGAAGGTTTTAAGTCCCCACTTTCAATTTTAGATAATGAAGCCTGAGTAATAGACTGTCCCATTCCAGCAATTAGTTCAGTTTGACTAAGGCCACGAAAGTTTCGTGCAATACTAAGCATATCAGGATTGAAATGAGTCATATTCACCTCCAAGATCATTGACTTACAGATCAAGTTAAATGAATAATAACTGAACAGTAAAGAGTATGCAAATTTTTCTACAAATTATTCCTAAAATGTTTCTATTTTTAATAACCACTATATATAGTGGTAGTTCTTTGAATTTTGATACCATATATTGTATTTTATTGTTTTGCAATCTTAAGAAGATAAATTGAAATGGCTCTACTTGATTTAGTGGTTTTGAGAGTTATACGATTAGACAATTAAATTTGTAGTACGGTTGGTTTGAGAAAGGGGAATATCCTGTTCTAACTATCTTTATTCATATTTCTTAGTAAAGTATCATACTTAAGAGATTGAAAAATATAATATTCAGTTGAAAACGATATCGATTGTTATCTTAGGTATCTAACATATCCCATTCGTCACCTAATACCCAACGTAGAGCTGACAATTTACCGTTAATCATACCCCATTCAAAGTCATTCCAAGGGCCAACATCTTCATATGTCTCTTTAACTTGTTTGGCAGATTTGATTGCACCTTCAAGAATATCTTCGTGAATAAAATGATTACCATAGTGTTTCGTACCTTTAGGAACAATTTCTATCTCACCTTCATTTATTTTCCAGATTAGATTTTGATGACGGTTATACCAAATTTTATCCACTAGCTCGTCTAATACATCGAGAATTTCTCTTAAACCCCGAGTTTCTTCTGTAAAGTCATATTCAAACTCTATTTCAGCTAAGTAATTATTATCAATCTGGTTGATTGCGGATGCTAAGTTGTTAAAATAACAAGTATTACCATTGAAAATATTTTCAAAATCAGTATGAGGCTTTCGATGGTCTTTGGCAGAAAAGTCGTTATGATTATGTGTTATGAAAAAACAACTATCTGCCGTATTGACACCTAATGAAAATTCATAAAATTGCTCAATAATTACAGCATCAGCTACTGAGTTTTTACTGATATGGAATGGAGCTTTTTTATCTAAGCCTCGTTGAATGGCTGCAATCTTTGAGCGCTCGCTAATACTTATTTTTTCCGCTGATTCAATTAGTCTCTCAACTCTGTTAATGGTTGCATAGTTAGCATCAGTCAAAAGAGGAAGTCTTGCATTTATATCGTTTAGTACTTCAATGGTTTGAGCTTTATTTTTTTTTGCAAACTCACTTACAACTGCTTTGACTTGTTTAAATTCTTGAGATAATCGTTTTGCTGTTTTGTTTGCGACCTCTTCTTTGTTTCTTTCATATTCTTGAGCTACTAAGTCAATTACGACTAACTTTGCTACTTTAGTACGAACAAGTTCTTCCAATGCAGAAACTAGTGGTAATTCTTGTTTCTTAGTAGAAATATCTAAAAAAACACACGTATCAAGAAATATATAAAACATACTGCCTCATTGATTATTAAAAAGTTAAATTTATTGACCCTCATTAATGTGCTTATAGGTAATTCTATAAATACATCTAAAGTAACATTTTCTATAGAGGCAATATATATTGATTTATTTTGCGTTCTAAGCGTTCAATTTCTATCTTGCACTTTTGGTAATAAGAATCGTTAGGGATATTACTCTTAGCGATATTTAATGATATGGTTGCGTGCTCTATATCTCCATCTGCTAAATAAGCATATATTTTTTGTAACTCACATAGGTGCATAGATTTCCCGAGTTTATGAGCTAAATCTAAGCACGTTATAGATTCTTTGGTTTTATTTTTAATTCTGGCTAATATTTTACCTTTAGTAAATTGGAGTTCTGAGTGATTAGGATCAATGTTAGTAGCTTTATTGATTTTTTCTAATGCTGGTAGAAAATCTTTATATATAAATAGAGTGTTTGAATACTTCTCTAATAACCAAATATTTGTTGGATCCTCATCTATCGCTAATTCATAGTATGAAATTGCTTGTTCTTTATTACCCTCATTAAAGAATTTTCTAGCTGCCCGTGCAAACCTACTTAAATAAGCTTTTTGATCATTATCTGATATTTCTACTTCAATATGTTTTAAAAACTCTATATATCTTTTTTGGATTGTTTCTAGATCTTTTTGAAGAGGATGTGTTTGATCATTAAAATTTACAGTTCTATCTTTACAAAATTTCATAAAATCATTGTTGAAAGTAATCTGAAGTTGGCCATCAATACTACTAAGTTGACAAATCCCTTTACTACCTTCTAATGTGCTCTGAGCTAAAGAAAAAGTTAAATTAGCTTTATCAGAAGCTAATTGCATAAAATATTGATCATGATCAGGACCAAAATAGGTTAAGAGAAGTAAAAAGTGCTTTTCTTTTTCATTAAATCTTTCCCAAACATCAGAAAACAAGAACATCCCTAAGTCTTTTTCCTGTAATCTTTTCACTTTATCTAATGCGCTATTAAGTGAGCTTTGTAGTTCATTTGCAAATTGAATGAAAACATTCAAAATCAATGGTTTATTATTGAGTTCTCGAGTGATTTTTTTTAAAGTAGGTATGCCAGCCTTTTTTATTGCATCAATATTTAATATATCTCCTCTTTTTTGAATATATTCTACACCTTCTTCATCGGACCATTTAGTTGTTTCAATTGGTCTTGCTTCAAGTCTTTCTGTACGACGAGAAGTAAGAATTACTCTTCCAGCATAACGGGAAAGTAAGTGTATTTGTTTACCTAGATTAATAATATCATCATCATTTTCAGCCATAGTTTCTGTATTATCTAAAATAATGAGATGCTCATTTTTTTTAATCTTCTCTTTTTCAAGTAAGCCTTTTAATTTTTGAATAATAGTTTCTGCATCTTTTTGATACCAACTATTGTCAAGTTTGACTTCTAATAGTTGTGCTATATGTAAAGCGACATCTGCAACGCCTAGATTGTTGTTCGTGAGTGATTCTAAACCATGTATTCCCCAACGAGTCTTTTTTGCTGTGTAAAAAGTAATAACACTGGGTTTCCATTCGACCTCAATAGAACCTTCAAGGACACGATGCATAAATTCTAAAATGAGAGTTGTCTTTCCAATGCCACCATCACCATATACAAGACATCGTTTTGAGTCTTCTGGATCATTAAACCAGTCAATAAGCTCAGTGATTTCTTTTTTTCGTCCTGTAAAGTCAGCTACTGATATAGCTCTCTCTGGTAAAAAAATTAGCGGATTCCAATCATTATATTCATATACCTCATAAGTTTTTTTTGTAGAAATATTAAAAATTTTATTTGGTACTTCATAAGATTGATCGGTAGCGTTTGTTAAGGATGTTTGAACTTTAGCAGTAACATGAATCATCCCATTATTAGTTTTTTTGATTTTTCTGTAACACGTAGGATTTCCATCAAATAATCTTAATGTTTGAATAGGAGTAGAGATATTAAAATTTTTAGGAAAAAATAAAAAATCGTCGCCTTTACTTTCTGGTAGATAAACTTTTAATTTTTCTAAAATATATTCAATAATATCGATATCTAAAAATAAATTAGTTGATGAAATACCATGACCAAAGATACTTTCATTTCGATCTTCAACATATGTATGTAAGATATTTCTTAAAGATATTTCTTTGATTTGTAGCCATTCTACTAATGCAGGTTCGTTTGAAATATCTTTATCTTCAAAGTAGAATCTAGCTAAAGAGCTGTTTTTCAATTTTGCTATCTGTGTTAGAGAGTTACTTATAAAATCAACGCATGTTCCATCGGCCGGTTGAGATAGCTCAATAAAACTAATATCAATTTTTGACATGTTTTCAGAACTTTCTTTAGCTAAAATATTTATATATTCTGCATTTGAAATACAAATATGTTGAATAAGCATTCTAAAAATACTCAGACTTACTTCAGCAATATTTTTTTGTGTTTTTAATTTACGTGCTGCTTTAATATTATTTAAAAAGATATTATACATTGCAAGATCCAAATATATAGTTAGTACTTTGATATTGTTTTAAATTATATTAAATTATTTTTTATATTCAATGATTTATTTCAAATAAAGATTACTGTAAAGATAAAAGCTGTAATTTATCGCATAGTTGTTTGGAATGTCGCATAGTTGTTTGTAAATGACAGCCGCCACCGACCAATGCCACCGCAGAAGCAGTATGGTGTGGTGCTCGAAACGGCCGTTGTCCAAAAGGGTGATTGGCATTCGCCACCGAATAAATACTGGCCACTTCCAGATTTTCCTGCGTCTTTAAGGGCGGCAAAATACTGGCCAATCGAGAAGCCAGCAAGGTCTTGCCTGTTCCGGGTGGGCCTCGAAACAGCAGGGAATGACCACCTGCCGCAGCAATTTCCAAGCCACGCCGTGGTCGTAATTGTCCTTTTACATCCGCCAGATCAAACTTATAAAAATGGTCTGTATTGAGTGGACTGGCTTCTATTTGCGGTAAGCGCTGCGCTTGGGAAAGATGTTCACACACTTCTTTTAAATGATTGGCTGCAAAGACTTTAAAGTCTGGGAGCTGACAGGCTTCCTGTGCATTGGGGCCAGGCAAAATCAGTTGATGCTGGTCACTTTGACAGGCAATGGCAATACTTAAGGTGCCGCTGACAGGACGTAATTGACCATCTAGGGCGAGTTCACCAATAAACTCAAGGTTATCTGTGCAATTTTCTGGAAGCTGTCCTGAGGCCACTAAAATCCCTAGCGCAATCGGCAAGTCTAAACGTGAGCCATCTTTTGGCAGATCTGCAGGGGCCAGATTAATGGTGAGACGTTTGGTTGGAAATTGAAAGCCGCTATTCAAAATGGCAGAGCGTACCCGGTCTTTACTTTCACGTACCGCCGCTTCGGGAAGCCCCACTATAGTGAGCGAAGGCATACCCGAACTGACATGAACTTCGACTTCAATTAAAGGCGCATGCAGGCCCAGCAAGCCTCGCGTATAAATTTTGGCAAAAGACATTATTATTGTTCCAATTTGGTGCGTTATTTTTATAGTTCTGGTGTCTTTTATGCACTGTAGTTGTGCTTATTTTTTGTTCGAAATTCTCTCTTCTAATGCTTCCACCTGTTTGAGCAAATCATTCAGGCGATGATTGGCATTATTTAGGGCAGTACGCTGACGTTCTATTTCTTCTTTAGACACCAAATCCATTTTCGCCACAGCTTCATTTAACAGGGCACGGATATTATGTTCCAAATCTTTCTTAGGTTGTTCGACTTGCTGCAAAATTGCTTGTAATAAAGTTTCAATCATCGTCTGATCCATCGCCATAGAAAGGAGCGCACAGTTTAGCATTGCTAAAATGCAGACTATAGTATTTCAGACAAAATATAGACTTATTCGATTAAAGATATTGTAAAAATCCACATAAAAAATGTCTATTTTTTGAAGATTCAAAGCCTTTATCCGTATAAAATAAGGTATAAATAAACCACATGCCGGGCTTTCTAATTTCCCCCGACCTTAGGAATCTTGGCATGAAATTTGAACGTAAAACCTTACTGGTGAAATAAGCCGAAGGAAAACAAACATGAAGCTCGTAACTGCAATTGTAAAACCTTTTAAATTAGACGATGTTCGCGAAGCATTGTCTGAAATTGGTGTTCAAGGCATCACTGTAACTGAAGTGAAAGGCTTTGGTCGTCAAAAAGGCCATACTGAACTCTATCGTGGTGCTGAATACGTTGTAGATTTCTTGCCGAAAGTCAAAATTGAAATCGCGATTAGCGATGAAATGGTAGACGCGGTGATTGAATCTATTACTCGTGTGGCGAGCACTGGAAAAATCGGTGACGGAAAAATTTTCGTAACTAACTTGGAACAAGTCATCCGTATTCGTACAGGTGAAACAGGTGCAGACGCTGTCTAACTTGGCACGAAGTTTGCTGAGTACCTAATAACTCACAAAAACTTGGTTGGGGGATACGAATGAAAAAAATGCTACTCGCGTTCGGCATGGCCGGCGCTCTTTTTGGTGGTTCTGTTGCATGGGCTGAAGAAGCTGCAACAGCAACAACACCGACAGAAGAAATTGTGCTTGTTGAAGAAGCAGGCGATACAACAAATACAACAACAGACACTACAGCAGCAATTGCTGAAGCAGCGCCAGTTGAAGCTGCAGCGCCTGCAGAAGAAGAACCAACGCTAGATACCGGCGATACCGCCTGGGTTTTAACCTCTACCGCTCTAGTTTTACTCATGACTATTCCTGGCTTGGCGCTATTTTATGGCGGTATGGTCCGCAAGAAAAACGTTCTGGCGACGATGGCACATAGCTTTATTGCTGCGGCGGTGGTCAGTATTGCCTGGGTGATTATTGGTTATACCCTAGCTTTCGGTGAAGGTAATGCCTTTATAGGTGGTCTGGATAAGTTCATGCTGGCCGGTATTACCACAGAGGCGCTTTCAGGCACGATTCCTGAAATCCTGTTTGTGATTTTCCAAATGACTTTTGCCATCATTACAGTTGCCATCATTAGCGGTTCGATTGCAGAACGTATGAAATTTGGTGCTTTCGTTGCTTTCATCGCACTTTGGGTGGTGATTGTCTATGCACCAATTACCCACTGGGTATGGGGTGGTGGCTGGTTAGGTAACGACGGCGCGCTGGATTTTGCTGGTGGTACGGTTGTACATATCAACTCAGGTGTTGCCGGTCTGGTAGCAGCGTATATGCTAGGCAAACGTATGGGCTTGGGCCGTGAATCTATGGCACCGCATAACCTCACGCTTACTGTGGTCGGTGCATCTTTGCTCTGGGTAGGCTGGTTCGGTTTCAACGGTGGTTCTGCATTAGGTGCCAACGGTTCTGCAGGCTATGCCTTGATCGTAACCCAAGTCGCAGCAGCAGCAGCAGCCATCTCTTGGTTAATCACTGAAAAACTGGCACGTGGTAAAGCTTCTGTACTGGGCGGCGTATCGGGTGCAGTTGCTGGTCTGGTGGTCATTACTCCAGCTGCAGGTTTTGTGACTGTAGGCGGTGCATTGGCGATGGGTCTGATCGGTGGTGTGGTGTGTTTCTGGGGGATTACAGCACTGAAACGCGCATTGAAAGCCGATGATTCTTTAGATGCTTTTGGCTTGCATGGTGTAGGTGGTATTGTCGGTGCGATTTTAACCGCGTTCTTTGCTAGCGAATTCATCATGGGTGACAATGCCCCTGCCAATGTCATGCATCAGCTTTGGGTGCAAGTGGAAGGTGTACTGGCGACAATTGCTTACTCTGCGATCATGACCTTCATTATCCTGAAAGTCATCGACTTGATCATTGGAATCCGTGTGGCATCTGATGATGAACGTATGGGTTTGGATTTAAGCCAACATGGCGAACGTGTCGAATAATAATAAATACACCATAATCAATATATAGTGTAAAACAGCCCGAATGGGCTGTTTTTTTTCTATATGTTGCGTAAAACTCTACAAAGTTTGTAATTTTTGCTACACTCGGAATCCATCTGGATTTGTTCAATTAAACCGCTATGCATTGCCCATTTTGCAATACTGCAGACAGTAAAGTGATTGATTCACGCCTGGCAGCTGAAGGCTGTCAGATTCGTCGTCGCCGTGAATGTGTCAGTTGTAATGAACGCTTCACTACCTTTGAAAGCTATGAAGTGGTGATGCCGCGCGTCATCAAGTCGGATGGCAAAAATGAACCTTTCGATGAAGCCAAATTACGCCGTTCCCTGATGCATGCCTTGCAAAAACGCCCGGTGACCCAGGAGCAGATTGAAACCGTGCTGAGCGATATTCAGCTACAGATTCGCCGTCTGGGTGAGCGTGATGTGAAATCACGTACCATTGGTGAAATTGTCATGCAGTCTTTATTCGCACTTGATCATGTTGCTTATGTGCGTTTCGCTTCGGTCTATCAGGATTTTCAGGATGTCGAAGCTTTTCGTCATCAGATTGAACAGATGCAACAACGAGAATTACAAGAATAAACATGGCTGAATTGAATCAAGATCGAGTCTGGATGCAGCGTGCCATTGAATTGGCTCGTCAAGGGCAATATTCCACCAAACCGAATCCGAATGTCGGCTGTGTCATTGTTAAAGATGGTATCGTCATTGGTGAGGGTTTTCATCCTAAAGCAGGACAGCCACATGCCGAGGTGTTTGCGCTACGTCAGGCCGGTGAACAGGCACGTGGTGCCACAGCTTATGTCACCTTAGAGCCTTGTGCGCATTATGGCCGGACGCCGCCTTGTGCCAAGGGTTTAGTTGAGGCAGACGTGGCAAAAGTTATTGTTGCCTGTCCTGATCCCAATCCGCTGGTGGCTGGCAAGGGCGTACAGATCCTGAAAGATGCTGGAATCGAAGTCGAGGTTGGCATCTGTGAAGATGAAGCGCATCAGCTGAATCAAGGCTTCCTGAAAGCCATGGCGACCGGTATGCCTTATGTGCGTTTAAAAATTGCCTCAAGCCTGGATGGCCGTACCGCGATGGCATCAGGTGAATCGAAATGGATTACCGGTGTAGCAGCACGTCAGGATGTACAGCATTGGCGTGCGATTTCAGGCGCGGTGATTACCGGAATTGAAACGGTCCTTGCTGATGACTGTCAGCTGAATGTACGTCAACTGGATGCTGTTGAAGATATCAAGACCGTGGTGCAACCGAAACGGATTGTTCTGGATCGTCAGGGACGTCTGCCACTGAGTGCAAAGATTTTAGCGCAACCTGAAACAGTGATGGTCATGGGGCCATTTCGTCAAGAGCTTGCAGACCTGGGTGTGCTACACTTGCCGGTACAGCCTTTAGCAGAATTATTAAAGCAACTGGTTCAGCAGCATCAGATTTATGATGTCCTGGTGGAAGCAGGGGCGACCTTATCTACGGCATTTTTACAACAAAAATTGGTTGATGAACTGATCAGTTACGTTGCACCGGCCCTATTGGGTCAGTCTGCGCGTACCATGTTTAATGCAGAATTTAGCCATATGGCCGAACAACTCCGATTTAAGCTGCGCGATGTAACTCGCTTAGGTGATGACGTGCGCTTCAGGCTAATTCCTTTTCAAGAGACACTATGAGTTCAGAGTCTACGGTTTATCATAAACGTCGCCATGCGGCACGTACCACCGATGAATATCTTTTCCATCAGCTGGTTCCTTATCTGGGCAATAAACGCCGTTTACTGCATTTAATTCTGGAAGCGTTGGAAAGTACGGGAACTCTGAACCGTGCTGATGGTCGTGCGCCGATTTTTGCTGACTTTTTTGCAGGTTCAGGCGTGGTCTCGCGCTTGGCCCGTCAGAATGGCTATCGTGTGATTGCCAATGACTGGGAGCCGTATAGCCACGCGCTGAATCATGCGGTACTGGCCTGTACTGAAGCACCGGCATTTAAAGAACTCGGTGGCTATCAGAAAGCGATTGATTATCTGAACCGTCTGCCGGAAGTTAAAGGCTGGGTGACGCATAACCTGTGTCCGCGTAATGATGAAATTTATGATCCAGCCCGTGACCGTTTGTTCTTCAAACGTCGTAACGGCATGCGTATTGATGCGATTCGTCAGCAGATTGCCGCCTGGCAGGCACAAGGTGCAATTGATGATGTGGAGATGTCTGCCTTGCTGGCGCCTTTGCTGTATTCCGCCAGTTTTGTCAGCAATACTTCTGGTGTTTTCAAAAGCTTTCACCATGGTTGGGGCGGGAAAACCCAAACTGCGCTGGAACGGATTGAATCATTGCTGTGGCTGACTCCAAGCCGTTTTTGCGAGTCGGATCAGAAAAAGGGAATGGCCGCAGAAATGTGGTGTGTCGATGCCCAGCATCTGGCCAACCAGATGAGCGGCTTTGAAGTAGATGTAGCTTATCTGGATCCACCGTATAATCAGCATGCTTATAGCAGTAATTATCATGTGCTGAATGCGCTGACCTTATGGGATCAGGCCGATTTACCGACTCCGGATACCAAGGGCTTTAAGAGCGGGATTGACCGGGCATGGCGCAAAGAGCGTCCGAGCCAGTACAATTCCTCTAAATATGCCAAAGAAGCCTACGAGAGTCTGTTGGCCACCATTAATGCACGTTTCATTCTGACTAGTTATTCCACTGACGGGAATATCAGCGCCACCGATTTGTTACAGGCCAACCTGAAACGTGGCCGGGTGACCTTGCTGACCCAGGATGTACCTCGTTATCGTGTCAGCAAACAGCGCCAGTCTGAACGTGCCCGCGTGCTGGAATTTATTGTGATTACCGATACCCACGCCAAGTCAGGTCCACCGATCCGTCAATTACTCAGCCAGCTGCATCATTATGCAGAATTGGGTGGTGTGGATACGACCGGCGTTAGTACCCAGTTGGCCCTCTGGTAAAAGAATTGAAAAGGAAATAAAAATGTTTACAGGTATTATCGAAAGCCTCGGCAAAGTCGAAAGTCTGCAAAGCGTTGGTGGTGATGTACGTTTACGCATCCAGACCGATCTGGACATGTCTGATGTACATCTGGGTGATTCTATCGCGACCAATGGTATCTGCCTGACCGTGATCGACTGGGGCGAGAACTGGTATGCGGCTGATGTTTCCCGTGAAAGTCTGAACCGGACCACGCTCGGCACCTGGAAAGCCGGTCAACCTGTCAATGTTGAAAAAGCCATGTTGCCGACTACGCGTTTTGGCGGTCATATTGTGTCAGGTCATGTCGATGCAGTCGGCGAGATCACCCTGGTACGTGAAGATGCACGTTCAATTTATTATGAAGTGACTGCACCTGCTGAAATTGCCAAATATCTCGCAGAAAAAGGCTCGGTCACAGTCGACGGCATCAGTCTAACGATTAATCATTTGCGTGGTAGCGTGATTAGTCTGAACCTGATTCCACATACTGCTGAACGTACCAATATCGGTACCTGGAAAGTCGGTAGCAAGGTCAATCTGGAAGTGGATGTATTGGCACGTTATATCGAGCGTTTATTGCTCGGTGATAAAGCCGCCCAAACCACTGAACAATCAAAAATCAGTATGGATTTCCTGGCTGAAAATGGTTTCTTAAAATAAGAGAAATGTTGATTTACTGAACAGTCTGATTGAAAAATTAGACTGTTTTTTTATTTTTCGGGATAATCAGCAGTTCAACTTGCAAATATTGCCTTGGTGGACGGGTCGAATGCTCGATTTTTTACTTAACTTGGAACAGTCATTGCCGCTATTGCTCGATCAATATGGGGTATGGATTTATGCAATCCTGTTTCTGGTGATTTTTGCAGAAACCGGTTCAGTGTTTTTCTTTTTCCTGCCCGGCGACAGTCTATTGCTGGCTGTGGGAGCTTTATGTGCCAGCAGCGATCTGGTGACCCTGCATTCGATGGGGCTGTTGTTATTCACTGCTTCGGTGCTGGGCTATAGCGTGAATTATTACACCGGAAAAGTTCTTGGCTTAAAATATTTCAATCAACATTCACGCTATTTTAAGCCGGAATATATGGTGAAAACCAACCACTATTTTATGAAACATGGCGGTAAAACTATTTTAATCGCACGTTTTATTCCCTTTGTCCGCTCATTTGGCCCTTTTGCTGCCGGTTCAGCGCATATGAGCTTTGCCACATTCAGCTTTTATAATATTGCGGGTGGCATCCTCTGGATTGGCACTTTATTAAGCATTGGCTATCTGCTCGGAAATGCTGCCTTTATGCTGGCAGATTTTTTGTAAGATGCGACATAGAAGATAAAAAAGCCCGAATTTTCGGGCTTTTTTAATGTGAAAGGATCATTTAAATATTGCGTGGCTGATCAGAAAATTCAGAATTTTTCAGCATATACTCGATTTCTTCTTTGGCTGCCGCACGCATTTTTTCACGAAGTGCATTCACGGTCTGTTCAATCACGGTTTCTGCCTCAAGTTCCAGACGTAAACGCACACTTTCTAATTCGGATAAAATGGACTGGTCCTCAATCTGGATGCGACCTTTGGCAAAATCAAAAGTCGTCTCAGGATTTTTTGCATAACGTGCGACATAGTGCTGCACTTCAGCCTCTAGATGCGTATTTATTTCAGCAAGCACCTGACTCTGTTCGCTAAATTTACGCTGTTCCTCATGACGTAGCTGTTCTTGATAGGCCTGTTCTTCAGCACGTTTCTCGGCCAAGGCTTTTTCAAGCGCGAGCTGTTTGCGAATACGGGCTTCTTCAATTAATTCGGCCTTGCGCTGTGCATAGGCAGCTTCAATCTTGCGTTCAGATTCTTGCTGTAAGCGCTGGTCGCGACTCTGCCATTCTTCCAAAGACGTTTCTGGTTTTAAAATATCGCAGATCCGAGAGAGGTCATCGATAAAGGTCTGACGTACAGCTTCCGGCACATTTAACCAGCGCTGTTTAAAATCGGGACCTACATTTAATGCCACGTGCCTCTCCTTGTGGATGATATCAGTTAAAGCTTATGGGTGTCCGGTTCAATACCTAAACGACGATATTGCTTGAATTTTTCACGTCCCAGCTGTTTAGCCGTTTCATGGTTTTCAATGATCTCAATAATGTGACTAAATTTTGCGTAAGGTTCAAGTGCTTCCGGATTAAAATTGAAAATAATCCAGTTGGACTGTTCTGGTAGTGTCGCCGAAATACAGACTGTTGACTCAGGCTGGTCAATACCATGTGGAATAAAGCTGCTGGGGTCAAAACTCCACAAACGTTCATCTAGCTGCTGTTGCAATGCTGCATCGGCACACAGTAACCAGATCCGCGCCGGCTGACGCAGAATCTTACGGCATAAACGACAAGTGCTGTCCACTTGTCGTTCAGGGCTTTTTTCAAATAAATAAAAGCTGACTTTAGCCATTGCTTTGAACGCGATTCGCCAGGAATTGCATCAATAATGGAACTGGACGGCCGGTCGCCCCTTTATTGGTGCCTGAATTCCACGCCGTACCGGCCACATCGAGATGTGCCCAGCGATATTCACGGGTAAAACGTTGCAGGAAGCAGGCTGCAGTCACAGAACCGGCTTTTGGCCCACCGATATTGCCAATGTCCGCAAATGGTGAATCCAGCTGTTCCTGATAGTCATCCAGTACCGGCATACGCCATACCCGGTCAAATGAATGCTGGCCGGCAGCTTCCAGTTCTGCTGCCAGTTTATCATCTGGCGTGAACAGACCTGTCAGCACTGAACCCAAAGCGACCACACAGGCACCGGTTAAGGTCGCAATATCAATCACCAAAGCAGGATTAAAACGTTTTACATAAGTCAAGGTATCACATAGGACCAAACGACCTTCGGCATCAGTATTCAGGATTTCAACCGTCTGACCACTCATGGTCGTTACGATATCGCCAGGACGGGTGGCTTTACCTGAAGGCATGTTTTCTGCTGCAGCGATGGTTCCCACCACATGCAGAGGTAAGCGGGACTCACACAATGCACGCATCGTACCGAGTACAGAGGCTGCGCCACACATGTCATATTTCATTTCGTCCATGCCTGCGCCCGGTTTAAGTGAAATACCGCCAGTATCAAACGTAATGCCTTTACCCACCAAAACTACCGGCGCTTCGCTACGCTCTGACTGATATTCCATGCTGATAATACGACCTGGACGCTCTGAACCTTTACTTACCGCAAGGAAGGCGCCCATGCCTAAATCTGCCATTTGCTGTTCATCCAGCACTGTGACTTTAAGTAGGTCTGGATATTCAGCCGCCAAAGCCACCGCCTGTTCTGCAAGATATTCAGGGAAACAGATATTGCCCGGACGGTTGCCCAGGTCACGTGCCAGATTTTGTCCGCTTTGCACTGCTTGTACCAGTTGCAACTGTTCGGTAGTTAAGACGCTATGAGTGGCAATCAGGTCGATCTGCTCGAGCACAAATTCATTCTTCTTGGATTTATATTCATCATAACCATAGCTGGCCTGAGTCAGGAAGAGCGCAAACAGATAATGGAATTCTTGTGGAAGTTGTGTCAGATCTACAGAAATCTGTTTGAATTTTTTTTGAGTGACTTGAATAATAGTTTGCGCGATTTTTGCAAGTTTTGCCGGTTGCAGTTCAGCGACCTTGCCTAAACCAATTAGTGCTGCATGGCTGGACTGGCTCACCTGACCAATCAGGCTCAGGCTTTCCGCCAACGCTGCCTTGAATTGAGAGGCTTCAATTAATGTGTCTAAATTATTGATTTGATAGGTTGCGGTTGTATTCTGAAGTTGTTCTGAGTCAACTAAAATCAACAAAGATTGACTTGATCCATTCTCTGGGAATGACGTATTAATTGTAAGTTTCATATTCTGTTTTCACGCCTGTCTAGATGGGTAAATCATTCAGTCATTGAAACATTTATCTGAATAGATTTTCAATGGGCAGGGCGGCCTAGGTTTTATATTTTTGCTATTCGGGTAAACTAGCACTCGTTTTATGGACCTTATTTTGGAAGAATTAATTTGATTATTCGGCGTTATCTGGTCAAGCAAGTTGTCTCGACATCCTTGGTGGTGATTGCCTTATTGACCTTGATCATGATGGGCGGTCGACTGATCAAGTATTTTGGTGTCGCGGCGCAAGGCCGTCTGGATGCAGGCATTTTATTTAGCATTATTGGCTATCGTTTGCCTGAGTTCTTAACCCTGATTCTTCCGCTCGGTTTCTTTATTGGACTGATGCTGGTGTTTGGCCGTTTATATGTCGATCATGAAATGGCTGTAATGAATGGCAGTGGCGTCAGTCGGCATCAATTGGCGCGTCTACTGGTGCCGATGACCCTGGTGTTTTTGATTGCTCAGGCCGGATTGATGCTGTGGGCTGCGCCGTGGGGCATTCGCCAGTTTGAAGCCCTGACCACCAGTCAGGCGGTACGTACCGGCTTTGACCTGGTGAGACCGAAAGAATTTATCTCCTCTGGGCCCTATACCATTTATGCCGGTGACCTGTCAGAAGACCGTAAAAATTTAAAAGATATTTTCTTTTATCAGCGTGCGGAAAAAGAAGGCAAACCGGATGTGATGATTCTGGCGCAGGAAGCCACCCGAATTGAGGTACCGAATGATGCTGCCAATGTGGTGGATCTGGTCCAAGGTCGCCGTTATGAGATCTATCCGGGCACACCGCAATATACCCAAGCTGAATTTGAAAGCTATCGTCTGCGCTTAGAAAGCGATGAAGAAGCGCAATTTGCCAGTACTGAAGTTGAAGCCTTACCGACCTCGCAATTGTGGCAGAACCGTCAGGATCCTGTAGTGGCCAGTGAGCTGGGCTGGCGGGTGTTTGTTCCTTTTGCGATTCTGATTGCCCTGATTCTGGCTGTGGCATTGTCCGAAGTGAGCCCACGACAGGGTCGTTATCTCAAGTTATTTCCTGCTCTCATGATCTTTGCCAGTCTGATTGTAGCCTTGATGGCAGTGAAGACCCGGATCAGTAAAGAAGAAATGGGAATATGGGCCTATCCATTGATCCTGATTGCCTATGCAATTGCGGGTGCCTTGTTCTCACGTAAACAGAAATTAGGTCCAAAAATCAAGAAACAGATTCAGCGAGTGAGGTCTTAACAATGTTGGCACGTCGTATAGTTGCAAAACATGTGACCCAAACCACTGCGCTGGCGATGCTGGGTGCAACCGCAGTATTGGCAGGTTTACAGGTATTATTTACTTATCTGGGTGAGCTTGGCTCGCTCAAAGATGGTTATGGTGCCTGGGATGCCTTGAAATATGTGCTTTGGGGCGCACCAAACTATTTATATGAAATCCTGCCGATTTCTGCACTGATTGGTGCTGTCCTAGGTCTTGGTACATTAGCCTCGAATAGCGAGCTGATTGTGATGCGTTCGGTCGGCGTGAGCTTATGGCGCATTGTCGGCTGGGTCATCCGTTCGGCACTGTTGTTGGTGGTGTTGTCATTTGCCCTGAGCGAGTGGGTCATTCCTTATACCAATGAACAGGCCAAAAGCGTCAAGAGTGCCAGTAAAGCCGCTCAGCTCGGTGAAGTGCGTGGTTACTGGACTCGGGAAGGGCAGCGCTTTATTTATATCGATTATGCTAACTCGCAAGGCCAGCTGAAAAATGTGCAGATGCTGGACTTTGACCAGAACTATCGTTTGCGCGGTACCTTGCAGGCAGATCAGGGGCAATTCGTTAAAGATGGTTCCTGGACACTGGACAATACAGAGCAGTTCGATATTTTACAAAATGGCAATGCCACGTTGGTTAAGCAACAACAGCAACCTTTAGCGCTGGCATTGCAGCCCAAATATGTACATATGGTGACGATTGATCCTGAAGATTTATCGCCTAGCCAACTAGTGAGCTTTATGAGCTATATGCATGAATACAGCCAGGTACCGAAAACCTATCAGCTGGCCTTCTGGCAAAAACTTGGTTCGCCTTTTGCCCTGATTGCACTAGTAGTGATTGCCTGTTCATTTATCTTCGGGCCGTTGCGTCAGCAATCCATGGGTTTCCGTCTGGTGATTGCCTTATTTGCCGGACTAGGTTTCTTCTATCTGCAGGATTTCCTCGGCTATGCCAGTCTGATTTATGCACCATCTCCGGCCTGGTTCGTGTTTATTCCGATTCTGATCATGTTCGGCATCGGCGGATACTTGCTGCATCGGGCGCGCTAAGGCACAGGAAAATAGAACAAATCAATCATCATGAGAGGCTTAAACCATATACGGGTCATGGCCTCTTTTTATAAACTTCGCTAAAATAGAGCGATTAATTCGTAGACGAACAGAGTATTTCATTATGACGGATGCAACTGCTGGCAAAATCCCTCACGTTTTGGTGATTATGGATGGTGTGGGTCATCGCGAAGCGGTCGAAGACAATGCGTTTTTAGCAGCTAAACGACCAAATTTAACTGCGATACAGGACAAGCATCCGCATGGTTTGATCTCGGGTTCAGGTGAAGATGTCGGCCTGCCGGATGGCCAGATGGGTAACTCTGAAGTTGGACATATGAACCTCGGTGCAGGTCGTGTGCTGTATCAGGACTTTACCCGGATTACCAAAGACATTCGTACGGGCGACTTCTTTGAACATGAAGTTCTGGTCGATGCAGTTGAGAAAGCCAAAGCTGCAGGTGGGGCAGTACATTTGCTTGGCCTTTTGTCTGAAGGTGGTGTGCACTCCCATGAAGATCATATTGTGGCGATGGCAGAGCTAGCGCTAAAACGCGGTGCGCAAGTCTATTTACATGCATTCTTAGATGGTCGTGATACGCCGCCTAAAAGCGCACAACCTTCTTTAGAAAAACTCGATGCCTTATTCGCTCAATATCCAGGTCAAGGTCGTATTGCCACCATGATCGGCCGTTATTTTGCCATGGATCGTGACAACCGTTGGGATCGTGTTGAACAGGCCTATCGGTTGTTGACTGAAGGTGAAGCGGTTCGTACAGCTGCCAGCGCAGTTGAAGGTTTGGAACAGGCTTACGCAGCCGATGAGTCGGATGAGTTTGTTAAAGCGACCCGTATTGGCGATCTGGCGAGAATTCAGGATGGCGACAGCGTCGTATTCATGAACTTCCGTGCCGATCGTGCCCGTGAATTGACTCGCGCATTTGTAGAAAAAGACTTTGCAGGTTTTGAACGTAAAGTCGTGCCGAATTTGGCGAAGTTTGTCATGCTGACGCGTTATCAAGCCACGATTGATGCACCTGTAGCGTATATGCCTGAAGCGTTGAAAAACTCGATTGGTGAATACTTATCTGATTTGGGTAAAACACAGCTGCGCATTGCGGAAACAGAAAAGTATGCGCATGTGACTTTCTTCTTCAGCGGTGGCCGTGAAGATGAATACCCAGGTGAAAAACGTATCCTGATTCCATCGCCAAACGTAGCCACTTATGACCTTAAACCGGAAATGAGTGCTTATGAAGTGACTGATGAGCTGGTGGCTGCGATCAATTCAGGTGAATTTGACCTGCTGGTGGTGAACTTTGCCAATGGTGATATGGTCGGTCATACGGGTGTATTCGATGCTGCGGTGAAAGCTGTTGAAGCGGTTGATACCTGTTTGGGCCGGGTTTATGAAGCGGTAATGGCGCAAAAAGGTCATATGATTGTGACTGCCGATCATGGTAACGTAGAGCAGATGCAGGACTATCACAGTGGTCAGGTACATACTCAGCATACCACTGAATTGGTTCCGTTTATTTATGTCGGCCCAACTCAGGCCACGATCGCAGAAGGCGGTGTATTGGCAGATGTAGCACCGACTTTATTAAGTCTGATGCAAGTTCCGGTACCTGCTGAAATGCAAGGTCGTAACCTGATTCAGCTTGATGCATAATTTTCGATAAAATTCTAAAAAGGTCAAAGAATGGCAAGAACACGCTGGAAGTCTGTTGTAATACCATGCTTACTGATGTGTTTGAGTCATTCAGCTTGGGGTGCGGGTTCAAATGAGCCGGCATTCGATAATATGGAAATGGATGGGCAGGTCTATTCCGAAATTCCTGTGGCATCCATTCAAGAATTCGTACAAATTTATGGCATCGTAAAAGATAATTATATTCAAGATAAAAATGACGATGCCTTGTTTCAACAGGCCATTCAGGGTCTGGTCAGTGGCTTAGATCGCTATTCCCGTTATTTGTCGCCTGAAGATTATAAGCAACTGCGTGAATATACCGAAGGTGATCTGGCCAGCATTGATTTTGATCTGCAATTTGACCCGCGGTTGAAGCAATGGGTAGTTCAGGGACTGAGTTCCGATGCTGATTCAGCCAAGCAGGGACTTCGAAATGGCGTCACGGTTTATAAAATTGACGATCAGGTATTAAATAGCCTGAATCAGGAACAAGTCCGGCAGTTATTGAGCGGAGCCGTTGGCTCTACGCTCATGATTCAGCTCTCCCCGCAAAGTCCGGCCGTTCGTCTGGTCCGCAATACCAAACTGGATACTGAAATTAAATCGAGCCTGCACAATAATCAGGTTCTGGTTTTACAGGTCAAGGTTTTTCAGCAAGATACTGCCAATGAAATCAAACGTCTAATCGAAAGCTATGCCGACAAGCGCTTAAAAGCCGTGCTATTTGATTTACGCAATAATCCCGGTGGCTTACTCTCGGCTGCAGTTGAATCTGCCGATTTATTTTTGAATCAGGGCGTGATTGTGTCGACCAAAAGCCGCGCTGAAGGTAATCAGCAATTTCAGGCCTTGCCGAGTTTTGAGTTTCAGAATCTGAAAGTTGGGGTATTGATTAATAACCGCTCGGCTTCTGCAGCAGAAGTGTTTACAGCAGCCCTGAAAGAACATAACCGTGCCTGGGTCGTAGGCGAAAAAAGCTATGGCAAAGGCGTAGTACAGAAACTCTTTCCTTTAAGCAACGGTTCGGCTCTACAGATGACAGTATCGCAATACTTTAGCCCGAGTGGCCAGATGATTGAAGGGCGGGGCGTACAGCCGCATTTCAACTATCCGTTTAAGCAGGAAATGCGTGAGGAGAGTTATCTGGAACATGTCACAGACTTGCTGCTCCTGCAAAAATAATTATTCGTCTTCTTCGGTATCCAGTCCGAACTTTTTCAAACGATAGCGCAGGGAACGGAATGACATGCCGAGTTTTTTGGCGGCCAGTGTCCGGTTCCAATGGGTCAGATTCAGCGCATTCAGTAAAATTTCTTTCTCGACCTTTTCCAAATATAGTTCTAGACCCTCTTCAGGCAGCTTTTTAGGTGCAATCAGGGTTTCGGTCGCAATGATCTCGCTCGTGAGCGTATTTATCTCCTGAGGGCTGTTAAGCGCATGACGTAGCGGTGCACTCTGCAAATGCTGAAGATCAATCCGCTCTTCATCACTTAAAGTAATTGCGCGTTCCATAATATTACGCAATTCACGTACATTACCTGGATAATATTGTTCCAATAAGAACTCTTTGCTACGTTCGGTCAGTTTTTTATTGGGAATGCCCCATTCCTGGCAAATCTTCTGAATAAAGTGTTCGGCCAATAACAGAATATCCTGGCCTCGTTCACGTAATGGCGGTAAAGTCAGATCCATTACATGAATACGGAAATATAAATCCTGACGGAATTTGCCTTGTTGCACCAAGGCTTCCAGATCCTGATGCGTGGCACTGATCACACGGAAATCCACATCAATTTCGGTATCCGAACCGAGTGGACGAATACGTTTTTCCTGTACGGCACGTAACAATTTGACCTGCATAGAAAGCGGTAATTCTGCAATTTCATCCAGAAACAGACTGCCACCATGGGCAGATTGAATCAGTCCCTGTTTGTCCTGAGCAGCGCCGGTAAAGCTGCCTTTCTTATGCCCAAACAGTTCGCTTTCCATCAACTCAGTCGGAATGGCGCCACAGTTAATCGCAATAAAAGGACCTTCATTGCGGTTACTCAGGCGATGGACCAGATTGGCCACGACTTCTTTACCTGTTCCCGATTCACCAGTGATAAAAACCGGTGCTTGGGATCGGGCAATTTTTTGTAAGGTAATACGTAGTTGCTGGATCGGCAGGGATTGTCCAATCAGCATTTTATGTTCAAGCGCTTCATTTGGATTATTATGCGAATAATCCACCGGTTTATTCAGGGCTTTTTGTAAGAGTTGTTCCAGATGTTTCTGATTGATCGGTTTGCTGACAAAATCAAAGGCCCCGGCTTTGAGCGCAGCAATGGCGATTTCCATGTTGCCATAGGCGGTCAGAACTGCGACCGGAAGTGCCGGATAGAGGCTGCCAATCCAGTCCAGTAACTCCAAACCATTGCCATCGGGCAGGTTTAGGTCAGTCAGACAGGCATCATATTGATGATTGGCAAGGCATTTTTTAGCATCTTCCAAACGGTGGGCAATGTGCGTACGAATTCCCATGCGCAGCAATGACATTTGCATGAGGGTACACAAATCTTCCTCATCATCCACCAAAAGCACCAGTGGTTGTTGTTCCCCATTCATCTTCCTTGACCCCTTTAAAGCGTAATACGTTGACAGCTGATGCGAAAGCATGCGCCCTGTTCTTGTTGTATATAGTTTAATTGTGCCTGATTTGCTTCGCAAAAACTATGTGATAAATACAATCCTAATCCGGTACCACTAATCGATGTGCTAAAAAAGGGTTTGAACAATAGAGCTTGATCATGTACGGCTACGCCAGAGCCAAAATCCCGTACATCAATCCAGACCCGATGTTCATAAGGATGCACATTCAGCTGAATATAGGCTGCATCTGCTGAATTGTGACGAATGGCATTACGAATCAGATTAATCAGGATTTGCCGGAATTGTGCTTCATCAAACTGAATCACTAGCGGGATATCAATATTAAATTGAATCTGATCGCAAATATCGGCCAGATCTTCCTGGATAAATAACGGGATAAATTCATTGAGATGAATCGGTATCGGGTGGGTTTCTTTATTTTTGACCATATTCAGCGTGTCCTGAATAATCCGGTCAATCCGGGTCGCCTGTCGGCCAATCATCTGCTGGAGTAGCTGTTGCTGTTCAGTTTCTGAGTCCAGATACAAATCATTGGCCTGCACAATGGCCGCCAAGGGGTTGCGAATTTCATGGGCAATACTGGCTGAGAGTTGACCCAGTGCAGCAAGTTTAAGTTGCTGCACCTGCTGATTCAGTTTTTTGGCATCCTGTAACACCAGTAGCATTAGAGTCTGATGCGGCACAATCAGTTTTTGCACCTGCACATGAATATTATAGCGACTTTGCTGGGATTCAAACTGAAAGCGCTCACCATTTTCTAGCGTTTCAAAATGGATCAGTTCAAATAAATCTGGCTGTGATTGAGATAAAGTAAATTTCTCATGGCCGTATTTGGACTCAATTCCAAGAAGATTACAGGCGGCAGGATTACTGAGTACCACATGGTAGTTTTCATCCAGCACCAGATAACCGGTTTCGATCTGCTCCAGAATATAGCGGTTAATATTCTGTAAGCGATGCAGTTCCAGCGATTGAGAAAAATTCAGATTTTCCAAAATCTGAAAACGCCGCACGGCAATTTGTCCGGTGCCATAGACCACAAAAAACAAAAAGGCCAGCAGGGCGCTATTACTGATATTACTGAGTGATGAAAATGCAAAAATACTGCCGATAAAATGCTGATAAATAACGCTGATAACAGCAACCAGCGTGACAACTAAGGCCTTTTTTGCATCTAATAATAAAGATGCAGAAAAGATGGTAATCACAAACAGCAGCCCGATTTGCAGATTAGGACCATCACTGGCCAAAGTCAGCAAACTTAGAACGCAGACATCGCTAAAGAAAATCATGATCAGCTGCGGCTGGATCAGTCGTCTGATCCATTTCAGCGCAAACAGCTGTACGGTATTGATCGCAACCCCGATTCCCAGCGCATAATAATACAGCTGCGGATATTGATAATCGGTGGTGAGTTCGGGGTAGGTCAGCAGAAAAATCAGCAGTAGGCCGGTGCTGATCAGCAAGCGATAAGCGCTATACCAGATACCGAGATGATATTGATTCAGTTCAGCATAGTTTTTTTGTTGTGCCATATGCACCGGAAATCGTTAAAAGCTAAGGTTTAATGAGTCCATAGCGCATGGCCAGATGAGTCAGTTTAACATCGCTATCGATATTCAGTTTTTCAAAAATACGGTAACGATAAGTATTCACGGTTTTAACACTCACAAAGAGTTTGTCGGCAATTTCCTGGGCGCTGATACAATTCACCACCATCATCGCCACTTGCATTTCACGTTCTGACAATGCATCAAAAGGGGATTGTTGTGTATCAGAAAGGTAAGAGCTGGCTAACTGTTCCGCAATGTCTGCACTGAAATATTTGCCGCCTTGCATGACTTTGTTAATCGCACGGACCATTTCCGAAATCGGGGCCCCTTTGGTGATATAACCTTTGGCACCGGCTTTCAATAACAGGGACGGATAAGGCTCTTCTGCTAAACCGCTAACCGCCAAAACTTTGGTTTCCGGCGCACTCTGAAGTAGACGGCGCGTGGTTTCTACGCCACCAATGCCCGGCATATTCACATCTAACAAAACTACATCAGGATGATGTTGACGAACCAGAGAGATCGCTTCTTCACCAGATTCAGCTTGTCCAATTACCTGAACCTCCGCATGGTCTTCTAGCATTCTGCAAATTCCAGTACGAACTAATTCATGGTCGTCCACAACTAAAACTGTGATCACCTACGCTCTCCCTCTGTTAAAAAAATCATTTTTTTGTTACATAAAGCAAAATAAGCTTGCAATGAAAGTACAAAATTAGCAATCCTATTCGCGAGATTAAATCTGAAACTTATCACACAGTGTCAAGAACAAAAAATGTTCGGCATTGTGTTTAAATGTAAGGCATATTAGAGGTAATACGCAAATCAATCTTACCTCTGTTAGTTGAGTGAAGGAATAGTGAAGAAAATAAACAAGTCTTTAAGGCATCTACTCGGCCTGTCCGTGTTAATCAGCATGAGCACGACAAGTTTTGCTGAAATCATTATGAATTCTGGCACGGCAGAGGGCGGTTCCAGCATTAGTTGGTCTTCTGAAGAAGTTAACCAGTTAATGAGCGATGATTTTAATGCATCTGCCAATGAGCCTTCGCCACCCGGGTCTGCCACAGTGACCACCACTTTGCGTCAGGCCGGCACAGCAGTGCCAGCAGCAGCCAAACCTGCTTATACTGCGCCGCAGATTATTGATACGAATCATTTTAGTAATCAACCTTCTGTCAATGCACGGGCTGCACTGGTCATGGATGCGCAAACCGGTGAAGTGCTGTTTAGCAAAAATACCAATACTGCCTATCCGATTGCATCGATTACCAAGCTGATGACAGCGGTGGTGATTTCTGATGCACGTCTAAACATGTCTGAAAAAATTACCCTACAACAGGCTGATTTTTCCTGTTCAGGCTGTAAAAGCTCAAGCTCGACTTTAAGAGCAGGGGACAGCATGAACCGTGCTGAAGCTTTATTATTTGCTCTGATGAAGTCCGAGAACCCGGCTGCTGCTGCTTTGGCACGCACTTATCCGGGTGGTCGATCAGCATTTATTGCCAAAATGAATGCCAAAGCCAAAGAGCTGGGTATGAATTCTACCCACTTCATGGAGTCGACAGGTTTGCATCCGGGCAACGTGGCATCAGCTCGTGACTTAGGGATTTTGGTGAATACTGCCTCTCAATACGGCCTGATTCGTCAGTTCTCGACCACGCCAAGCTATGACTTTAACTTGGGTTATCGTGTATTGAAATCTAATAATACCAATGCCTTGGTACGTAATGGCGGCTGGAATATCAATATTTCTAAAACCGGTTTTATTAATGAAGCAGGGCGCTGTGTGGTGATGCACACGACTCTGAATAACCGTCCGGTGGCGGTGGTACTTTTAGGCGCAAACAGCTCACAGGCGCGTACCAATGATGCGACCCGTTTAATGAGTTGGGTCAGCCAGCAACCTAAACGAATCTAATTGATTGGTTCATAAAAAAACCCTGCAAGTGCAGGGTTTTTTTAATTCTGGCCGGAATTACATATTCGACAGAATAGAGTCTTTAACTTGACTCATAGTTGCATCAATCGACAACATCACGGCATCAGCACATTGCTTGATAGCAGTGTCTGGATCTTTCAGACCGTTACCCGTTACGGTACATACGATCACTGAACCTTCAGCAATTTTACCCGCTTTAATGTCACGGATCGCGCCGCCGACAGACGCAGCAGATGCAGGCTCTACGAATACACCTTCATACATAGAAAGCAGACGTTGAGCTTCAAGAATCTCCGCATCAGTCAGTTCATCAAACCAGCCGTTTGAATCACGAACAACCGCTTTAGCATGATTGAAGCTTTGCGGATTGCCGATACGAATCGCAGTTGCAACAGTTTCCGGGTTTTCTACTGGACCGCCACGAAGGAACGGTGCAGCACCAGATGCTTGGTAACCTGCCATGATTGGCAAGCCAGCCGGTTTAGGACCAGTGAAAGCATCAGTTTCAGCATCGTAAACGACTTGCTCAAATTCTTCTTTCGACTGGTTAGCCACCGCTTCAGTATAGCCCATCCAGTGTGCAGTGATATTACCTGCATTACCTACAGGCAGGCAGTGATAATCCGGTGCACGACCTAAAGCTTCAACGATCTCGTAAGCAATGGTTTTTTGACCTTGCAGGCGGTACGGGTTGATTGAGTTTACAATCGTCACCGGTGCCTGATCGGCAACTTCTTTAACCAGACGCATACCGTCATCGAAGTTACCGCGAATTTGCATGGTGATCGCACCATACATCATCGCCTGAGCCATTTTACCCATGGCAATTTTGCCTTCAGGGATGAGCACGAATGCTTTGATGCCAGCACGTGCAGCATATGCCGCCGCTGCTGCAGAGGTGTTACCAGTAGATGCGCAGATGATGGCTTTAGAGCCTTCTTCAACGGCTTTGGTCACCGCCATAGTCATACCGCGGTCTTTAAATGAACCAGTCGGGTTTAAGCCCTCGTACTTCACATAAATTTCAACATCTTTACCAATAATGCGTGGAATATTCTCAAGCTTGATCAGTGGAGTATTACCTTCACCCAAAGAGATCGCACGAGTAGTTGCAGACACTGGTAAACGGTCGCGATAGCGGTCAACTAAACCAGTATAACGATTGGCATTCGACATGATGATGTTCCAATTGTGTGTAGAGCTTGGCAAGGGGAATCCTCCCCTCAACCCGATTAATTATCAAGCGATTCTAAACGAATTCGTACAATTTCGCCATGAATGACGGGTAATGCTTGAATTTGTGAAAGCGCTGCATCCATTTTTGATTCGACGATAGGATCGGTCAGAATCACGATAGGAATAAGGTCTTTGGATAAACGCGGTTGCTGCATGATTGCATCAATACTGATGCCGGCACGACTGAGAATCGTGGTGACATCGGCAAGCACGCCCATCTGATCTTCGGCATTAATACGGATGTAATAGCCGGTAGTCATTTGTTCACGACTCAAGATCGGTAAATCACTGAGCGCTTCAAAAGCCAGTTGTGGAATGGTGCCTGCGCCATCTTCTGTATAAATGATGTCACGAACAATATCGACCACATCGGCAACAACCGCAGAAGCCGTTGGTCCTGCACCTGCGCCAGCGCCATAGTACAGTGTAGGGCCGACCGCATTGGCTTGTACCAGAACCGCATTTTTTACACCATTCACATTGGCAATCAGCTGGTCATCTGGAATCAGGGTCGGGTGTACACGAAGTTCAATCCCGGCATCGGTACGGCGAGCAATACCTAGGTGTTTAATCCGGAAACCGAGGTCTTCGGCATATTTCACGTCTTGTGCAGTGACTTTGCCAATGCCTTCAGTAAAGACTTTGTCAAACTGTAGCGGAATACCAAAGGCACACGAGGCCAGAATGGTGAGCTTGTGAGCCGCATCAATGCCTTCCACGTCAAAGGTCGGATCGGCTTCGGCATAACCCAGTTCTTGCGCTTCTTTCAGCACATCTTCAAAAGCGCGGCCTTTTTCACGCATTTCACTAAGAATGAAGTTACCTGTGCCGTTAATAATACCGGCCAGCCATTCAATCTTGTTGGCTGCCAAACCTTCACGGATCACTTTAATAATTGGAATGCCACCAGCCACTGCGGCTTCATAGGCAATTTGCACGGCATTGTCTTCAGCCGCTTTAAACAGTTCATTACCGTGTTCAGCCAAGAGTGCTTTGTTGGCGGTTACAATATGTTTGCCATGTTTCATGGCTTCCATGATGACTTCATAGGCAGGATGAATTCCGCCCATGACTTCAACCACCACGTCTACATCAGGTTGACGCACGATGTCCATCAAATCAGCACTTTGTTTGACCGATTCTGGCAGATCCAGATCAGGACGTGGACGACGGGTGCCTACATGGGTAATTTCAATTTCACGACCGGTGCGACGTTTGATCTCAGCAGCATTTTCTTTTAATAGTTTCAAGGCACCACCACCTACAGTACCAAGACCGAGGATTGCCAGACGAACTGGTTTCACGTCACACTCCAAATATAAACAGTTTTTTACAAGAGCCTAGATCATAGCTAAAAAACCCGCCTGACTCTAGGGTCATTTCAGAATATCTTTATCTATAAAATAAAGTTAAATAACGTATTAAAATGAGTTATTTAAGCCGATTCAATAATTCCGATGTAGACAGGTAACCGCCCAGATAAGTACCTTCTGAATTATAAATGGCAGGGGTGCCATTCACGCCCATATTCAGACCCATTTGATATTGATCTTGAACAGGATTTTCACATTTCTTTGTACTAATCTGTGCACCCGCAATCGCTTGGTCAAAGGCACTGCGACGGTCGGCACTGCACCAGATTGCTTCCATGGCCGGCATATGCTGTTCACCACGCGGCCAGGCGATATAACGCACTTCAATGCCTTTGGCATTCATCTCATCCATTTGCTCATGGAATTTATGGCAATACGGACAGCTGACATCGGTAAACACATAAACCACATGCTTGGCTTTGCCTTTAGCTGGATAGACCAGTAAGTCGGCTGGCTTGAGTTCAGCAAAGAGTTTATTGTTGATGCCTGCTTGCAGGTTCTCGCTGACATTGTGCAGCTGTTTATCGCCGAGACGGATCACATCGCCCTGAATCAGATATTTACCGTCACTGGTGACATAGACCGCAGACATGCCTTCCAGACTCACCCAGTACAGGTTCGGCACTTCAGTGGCTTTAATGTCGGTAATTTTGGCACTGATGCCAGCGGTTTTGAAATGCTTTTCCAACGTAGAAGCCAGACGCTGTTCTGCATTGCGTTCGGTCAGGGTAGAGGCTTCGCCCGTCGCAGGTGCGCTTGCAGTCAACTCTTGCTTTTTATCGTTGTTAGTGGAATTGGAACACGCAGTCAGACCCAAACCAGCAGCAAGTGTGCAAGCCATAAAAATTTTTGAGCGGGCAAATGTCATAAAAAACCCTTTTCTTCTTGGATTAAAAACAGAGCATTAGCATAACAAAAAAAAATACCCACACGTCAAACTTCTCAGTTTATTGCGTCCGGATATATTTTAAGCCCGTGGATGATGGGTGGCATGCAGCTGCTGCATCCGTACCTGTGCCACATGGGTATAAATCTGGGTGGTAGACAGATCACTATGGCCGAGCAGCATCTGCACCACACGTAAGTCTGCGCCATGATTGAGTAAATGCGTCGCAAAGGCGTGGCGCAAGGTATGCGGTGACAGTTCAGACTGAATTCCGGCCTGCAAGGCATAACGCTTAATGGCATACCAGAAATTCTGCCGGCTCATGATGCCGCCATGCTGGGTCAGGAACAGATAATCGGTCGAAGTCTTATATAGTTGCGGACGGGCTTCATTCAGATATTTTTCTACCCATTCACAGGCCATTTGTCCCATCGGCACCAGACGTTCTTTATTGCCCTTACCGACGATACGTAAATAACCCTGTTTTAAGTTGATCAGTTCCAGACGTAAGTTAATCAGTTCGGTCACCCGGAGTCCGCAGGCATACAGCACTTCAAACATGGCGCGATCGCGCAGCCCTAATGCCGTGTTGATATCCGGAGCATGAATTAAGGCTTCGACATCTGCTTCGGAGAGATCTTTGGGTAAGGCCCGGCCCAGTTTTGGGGTTTTATGTGCAGCCACCGGATTGTCGCTACGCAGTTTTTGCTCACGCAGAAATTTATAAAATGAACGCAAGGCAGACAGGCAGCGGGCAATCGAACGTGGACTTTTTTGCTGTTTGGTCAGCGCAATCAGTACATCGGAAATATCATCATGATTCCATTCCGGCAGAGGCTTGCTCAGGCATTCTGCACATTGCACCAGATCGGACAAATAGGCATTGCGGGTATGCGGGCTGACCGTTTGCGCAATCAGATAATCACGAAAACCCTGTAAATAACTTAACGCATCAGGAATCTGGACAGGGGCAGGAATACGGGGTTTTTTATTCAGCATAGGGTGAAAGGATCTGATCTGAAAAAGCGATAATCGGGATTGGTATTCTCCACTGTAGTTTAATTTTATGACAGTGTCGATGTGGTATAAGGCTAAATCGAAATGTAATTAATCTTATTTGTTAATTATTCTCATTTGTTTGTATACTGTACAAAATAGTTTAGGAATTTCACGGTGCGTTTGTCTGATTTAAAAGCAAAACAAATTGCCATCATTCGAAAAGTGAGTCGAACAACTGATGGTGAAAGTGCTCTACACGATGTCGTCGCGAGTCGTTTGGAAACTTTAGGCTTTGTACCAGGTACAAAGGTACAGGTCATTACTAAAGGTATTTTTGGTGGAGATCCCATTTTGATTCAAGTTGGATTCACACGTTTTGCTTTGCGTAAATCAGAAGCAGCCAAAATTGAAATCGAACAGGCGGTGTCGGCATGAGTGATACATTACGTATTGCCCTTGTCGGTAACCCTAACTGCGGTAAAACTTCATTATTCAACCACTTAACTGGAACACGCCAAAAAGTCGGTAACTATGCGGGTGTGACGGTTGAACGTAAAGTCGGTACTTTTCAGCTTGCTTCAGGCAAAGCGGTACGGGTACTGGATTTGCCGGGAACTTATAGTCTGGATGCGACCAGTCCAGATGAAGAGATTACCCGCAATGTGGTACAAGGTAAAATTGCGGAAGAGCAGGAGCAGGATGCATTTTTGTGTGTGGTAGATGCCACTAATCTAAAATTGCATCTGGGTCTGGTGCTGGAAATGATTGCGCTGGATCGTCCGGTGCTGGTCGTGCTGAATATGATGGATGAAGCACGCCGTCGTGGCATGCAGATCAATACCCAGAAGCTGTCTGAGCGACTGGGCGTGCCTGTGGTAGAAACGGTGGCTGTGCGCAGTTCAGGCATTGAAAACCTGAAAAATGCGCTAGATCAAGGCAAGTATTCTGTACCACAGACTGAGCTCAGTGGCTTGAAAGGTGATAGTCACCAGCGCGTAGAAAACATTCTGAATGACGTGGTCAATTTCGTCGATCAGGAAGATAAGCGTACCGATTTTCTTGACAAGATTTTTCTGCATCCGGTATTGGGCTTACTCAGCCTAGCTGTAATGATGTTCGTGATTTTCCAGGCGGTATTTGCCTGGGCTGCGCCGTTTATGGATGGCATCGAAACCTTCTTCGGCTGGCTGGGTGAGTTCCTCGGCGAATATATTTCGCATCCCTTACTGAATAGTCTAGTGGTGGATGGGATTATTGCCGGTGCCGGTGGCGTGGTGGTGTTCCTGCCACAGATTCTGATTCTGTTCTTCTTTATTCTGGTACTGGAAGAATCAGGTTATTTACCGCGTGCTGCTTTCCTATTAGATAAGCTGATGTTTAAAGCCGGTTTATCAGGACGTGCCTTTATTCCGTTATTGTCCAGCTTTGCCTGTGCCATTCCCGGAATTATGGCTTCGCGTACCATTAGTGATCCACGAGATCGTTTAACCACGATTTTCGTTGCTCCCTTAATGACCTGTTCAGCGCGCTTGCCAGTCTATGCCTTGCTGATTGCAGCATTTATACCGGCACAAACTGTTTGGGGTTTCCTCAATCTGCAAGGTCTGGTGCTTTTTGGTCTTTATATGGCGGGTATCGTGAGTGCTTTGCTGGTGTCTTTTGTGTTGAAATTCTTCCACAAAGATAAATCACAGCACATGCTGCTGATGGAACTGCCAAGCTACCGTTTTCCGGATTTGAAGAACGTTTGGATCGGCTTGCTGGATCGCGGCAAAATCTTCTTGAAACGTGTCGGTGGCATCATCTTTGCCTTATCGATTGTGCTGTGGTTCCTGTGTACTTTCCCGCAGCCGCCAGAAGGCGCAACTCTGCCGGCCATTGATTATTCATTGGCAGGGATGCTCGGTCATCTGATGCAGCCGATCTTTGCACCGCTCGGTTTTAACTGGCAGATCTGTATTGCCCTGATTCCGGCAATGGCAGCGCGTGAAGTGGTCGTTGCAGCACTGGGTACAGTCTATGCGATGTCGGCAGTTGATGAAGATGCGATGTCTGAAGGTCTGGCTGCACTAATCAGCGGTGGAGGGGATCTGGGCTGGTCAGTTGCGACAGGTTTGTCTTTGCTGGTGTGGTTTATTTATGCACCACATTGTCTGGCGACTCTGGCAACGGTTAAACGTGAAACCGGTTCCTGGAAAACTGTCAGTATCATGACGGTTTACCTGTTTGGTCTGGCATATTTCATGTCATTCCTGACTTATCAAATTGCTTCATATTATTTGGGCTAAATCTCAGCTTGGCCTTGGCCAATTGAGTTTGCTGCATTGTATATGTATGGGAGATTGAGATGATTGAAATTCTAATTGTGACAGCACTGGTGCTTTGGAGCATGCTGGTTGTCTTTAAAAAGGTGTTTCCGAACACCTCTAACTCAGTCTTCCAGAAGCTGTCTGATGCCTGTGCAGCCAAGGGCTGGAAGCGTCTGGCCAAATGGCTGCAACCGGGTATGGCTGCAGGCTGTGGTGGCAACTGTGCCTGTCCGGTTTCAGAAAAAAGTTCAGAAGAAAAGCCAGCCCAACAAGCGGTGAAATGGAAATAATTTCCTTTTCTGGCTGAATTTTAAAAACCGTCATGATCATGACGGTTTTTTTACGCATGGACACAAAAAAATGTGCAGAAAAGCCAATCAGAAAAGGCATTCAAAACAGCAAAGTGCTACCATTTCGTCAGTTTCAAAATAGACCAAAATATGGGGCGAAAATGTTAATACAACGTGGTGGGTTAAAAGTCGTTGCAGGACTCGGAATATCAGGTGTTGCAGCAGTCAATTTCTTGCATAGTCAGGGCTACCGCGTTGCAGTAACAGATTCTAGAGCTAACCCGCCAGGGCATGAGCAGATACCCGCTGAAGTTCAGACCAGTTTCGGTCAGTTTGATGCCGAGCTGTTGTTGTCTGCGGAAGAAATCGTGATCAGCCCAGGACTTGATCCTAAACTTCCTGAAATTCAGGCAGCCATCAACAAGGGCATTCCAGTAGTCAGTGAAATCCAGATTTTACGCCGTGCTACAGACAAGCCAATCGTAGCAATTACCGGTTCTAATGCCAAAAGTACCGTGACGACCTTGATTGGCTTGATGGCAGCGGATGCAGGTAAAAAAGTCGCTATCGGTGGTAACTTAGGTCGTCCTGCGCTAGACCTGACTAAAGACGATCCTGAGCTGTATATACTCGAGCTGTCCAGTTTTCAGCTGGAAACCACCTCAAATCTGGCGGCTGAAGTCGCGGTGGTGTTGAACATGAGTGAAGATCATCTGGATCGTCATGGCGATATGATGGGTTATCACACGGCGAAACACCGGATTTTCCAGGGTGTAAAAAAAGTCGTCTATAACCGTGATGACTCTTTGACCCGTCCTCTGGTGCCAGACGTAACACCGATACAAAGCTTTGGTCTAAATGCACCGGATATGAACCAGTACGGTATTCTCAAGGATACGGATGGCAGCATCTGGCTGGCGCGTGGTCGTGAGCGTCTGCTGAAAAGTACCGAGATGTATATGCAGGGCACGCATAATGTTGCCAATGCCTTAGCCTGTCTGGCGCTGGGTGAAGCGATTGGTCTGCCACTGGAAAGCATGTTGAATACCTTAAAGACCTTTAAAGGTCTGGAACATCGCTGTGAATTCGTTAAAGAAGTGCAAGGCGTACGTTATTATAACGACTCCAAAGGCACCAATATCGGCGCAACCTTGGCAGCACTCGATGGTCTGGGTATGGCGATTGAAGCCCAAGGGGGTAAGGTCGCGATTATTCTCGGGGGACAGGGCAAAGGACAAGACTTTAAAGCCTTGCGTGAATCACTCGCTAAATATGCCAAAGTGGCGGTGTTGATCGGTGAAGATCGCCCCGTCATTGAAGCGGCAATTGCGGGCACGACTGAACTGATCCATGCGGAGAGCCTGCAGCAGGCGGTAGAAATCTGCCAAAAGCACACCCAGGCACATGATGTCGTGCTATTGTCTCCTGCATGCGCAAGTTTTGATATGTTCTCGGGTTATCCTGAGCGTGGTCGCAAGTTTGTTGCGTATGTGAATGAACTCAATTAAGAATAACAAGGATTCGTGATATGGCTGGGTTTGCTCAGACTACGATCAATAAATTACATCAATTTTATACGCAGTGGGTACCTAGAATACCTGCTGAAGTGAATCCACGGAATGTACTGATTTTCTGTGTATTGGCTTTGCTCTGTATCGGTTCGATCATGGTGGCATCAGCCTCGATGCCTTATGCAGAACGGATGCATGAAAATCCGTTTCATTATATTAGCCGGCACGGAATTTCGATTTTTGTTGCTGCCGTAGCAGCTTTTCTAGCTTATAAAATTCCTTTAAAAGTCTGGTTTAACAACACCTTCTTTTTATGGATTATTACCATTGTACTTTTGGTGGCCGTGCTATTTGTCGGAACGGAAGTCAATGGTTCCAAGCGCTGGATCCGGGTCGCTGGTTTTACCTTGCAGGCTTCGGAAGTCGCTAAAGTGATGATGGCAATTTTTACTGCAGACTACGTGGTACGCCGTGCGGAAGAAGTACGGAATAATATCAAGGGTCTGGTCCGTTTAAGTGCCATCATGGGGGCTACCGTCGGTTTGATTATTCTCGAGCCTGACTTGGGTGCAACCGTGGTAATTACCTTAACCATGCTTGGCGTGTTCTTTCTGGCGGGTGCGCCGTGGATTCAGTTTGGTGTGGCCTTTATGACCTTGGTCGGCGCATTTGCTGCCGCGATTCTGTTGGAACCGTATCGTCTGCAACGTCTGCTGTCTTTTTCGAATCCTTGGGAAGATCCCTTAGGCACCGGTTATCAGCTCTCTAATGCCCTTATGGCCTTTGGCCGTGGGGAATGGGCAGGGGTAGGCTTGGGGCATAGTATCCAGAAAATGTCTTATTTGCCTGAGGCGCATACCGATTTCATGCTGGCAATCTTGGGTGAAGAATTTGGCTTTTTAGGCATTTCAACCATCCTGATCTTGTCCTTCACCATGCTGGTTTGCTGTATTCGCATTGGACACCGCGCCTTGCAGCATCAATATTTGCGTGCCGGCTATCTGGCTTATGGCATCAGTATCATTTTCCTGTTACAGATTCTGGTGAATGCCGGCATGAATATGGGCATGTTGCCGACCAAAGGTTTGACTCTGCCATTTATCAGTTATGGCGGTTCATCCCTGATTATCTGTGCGGTCATGATCAGTCTGATTCTGAAAATTGATTCAACCACACGCCAGGTCAATCCAAGCCGCGAAGAATCAAGCTTCTAGATTGGAGTTTCGTCCTGGCTCTGGCTGAGCATGGTCCAGTACCGTGCTCGGCATTGCGGTTCCACAATTGGAACAGGTCACAAAAGCAGATTTAGGCTTGGAAAGTGGAATCAAGGGTATGAAAAATAAAGAAAAATAATTACGCTGCTGTTTTAGCTCATAGCCCGAACGAGTACGGCAGACCGGACACAGAAACTGGCTTTTCTCAATGGTTTTGGTTTTAGGGCCGACGCCAAAAATAAAAAACATACTCTTCTTCCTATCAATTTTTCATTCTAGAAGTCTAGCTTAAGTGAAAAGCTGTTTTTATAAATAGTGACCTTGTAGCTCAGTTGTATGTGGAATCCGCTCAATGTCCCATTGTACTACCGCCTGTTGCAGCATCCGATCGGGAGTGTCCAAATCAACTTCAGCCTGATGCAAAGCCTGAAGTGCCTGTTTTAATAATTGGGGTGCCTGAGTTAAATCCAGTGCTTGGGCCAGATTCTGTTTTGACAGTTTTTGCCCCTGATCATTCATTGCCAGCGGTAGATGCATATAGCTCAGACGCGGATAACCGAGTAACTGTCCCAGATAGATTTGCCGTTCGGTATTATCTAAAAGATCAGCTCCACGTACCGCATGAGTCATACCTTGCAGATAGTCATCGACTACTACAGCCAGCTGGTAATTGATAATGCCGTCACGACGTTTTAAGACAAAATCGCCCAGATCTTTTTTCAGTTCTGAACAGTGCTGACCTTGCAGCCGGTCTTCAAAACAGATTTCAACATCTTCAACTTTTAAACGGATGGCCTGATGCTCAAAAGCCAGACCCAAGTTGCGGCAGGTATCCTGATAGATATGGTTGGAACCGAGCATTTTACGGGTACATTGACAGGCATAGACTAGGTCTTGCTGACGTAATTGCTGGATGACGTCTTCGTAAATATCTAAACGGTCTTTCTGGAAAATGATTTCGGCATCAGGTTCAAGCTGAAAGGCATCCATGGCACGCAGGATATGCTCTTCGCTGCCGGGATAAATGCGGGGAATATCGGTGTCTTCAATCCGGACCAGCCATGTGCCTTGATTGGCTTTGGCATCGCAGTAACTGGCAACTGCGGTAATGAGAGAGCCAAAATGCAAAGGGCCGGTTGGCGATGGCGCGAACCGGCCCACATAAGCCATCCTGTTGTCCCCCTCCTTTTTTAAAGGAGGGGTTAGGGGAGGATTATTTACAGACATACTTAACCGTTATTTTGCTTCTCTTTGATCTCTGCAAGGGTTTTGCAGTCAATACATAAAGTAGCCGTTGGACGTGCTTCTAAACGACGCAAGCCAATCTCGATACCACAAGTTTCACAGAAACCATAGTCATCATTCTGGATTGCTTCGATCGACTGTTCGATTTTACGAATCAGTTTACGTTCACGGTCACGGGTACGTAACTCAATCGCAAACTCTTCTTCCTGAGTCGCACGGTCATTCACATCTGGAAGAGCAGTATTTTCGTCTTGCATCGTATTCAGGGTACGATCCACTTCTGACATCAACTCAGCTTTCCAAGCCAGCAAGATTTGGCGGAAATGCTGAAGCTGACCTTCAGACATGTATTCTTCATTTTTTTTAGGTTGATAAGGTTCAATACCAAATAAGCTAGCAGTAGAACCACCGTCAGTCGTTTTAGGCTTAGATTTGCGTACGCGCTTTGCAGCTTTCTCTTCTACAACATCAGTTTGATTGTCTAAGACTTGATTTTGGTTGTCATTCGCCATTTAGGGCATTCCTCATCTATGCGTATGATTGCTACGCAAAAAATATGGTGATATGCAGTTTTTTATCCACCCTGTAGAAAGATTATCCTCCTATGGGGGCCGTCATCATATAGACTTTTTATGCTTATTGATAGTCTTTGATGTCTGGACTATGCATATCACATTTCCTTTGGTTGCAATAAAGTAATGCAAAAAAAACAAATTGAAAAGTTAATAACCTGAAATTTCGGTATTAATATTTTGCTGGCTCAATGCCACCCGTTCAATATAGGTATCAAACTCACCATTTTGTTGCAAATGTAATACACGATAACCTGGTGCCGCCTGATCTAGCGCGAAATCTTCACTTTTAGGTTTAAACTGCACACTGGTCGATGGCGTGGATAAAAAGTAGATGCCATGCCATTCGTTGCAGGAATCCTGATGCACATGACCAAACAGAACCAGCTTGATATTATGATGCCGAGCCAGTACATCTTTTAAATCTTCAGCATTTTTCAGCCGGTGCTGATCAATCCAGTACGATTTCATCGCAAAAGGATGATGATGGCAAGCGACAATGACATGCTGATGCTTAAATTCAAGCAATAATTGGTCCAATTGATCGAGTTGAGCTTGTTCCACCCAGCCATCGATCTTGCCTTGAACGGCACTATTTAACAGGATCATGGTCCAGGTGCCAAAATGAATGGCATGTACCTGATTCGCATGCTGGTGAAAAGGGAACACCCGAGAATCGTCATGGTTACCTGGAATCTGATAATACGGCACGTTTAAAGACTGGACAAATGCTAAATAGCGTTGATAAGTCTGCTCGACCGGCACCTGTGCCAGATCACCGGTATGAATCAGTGCATCCATTTGGGGAAAGCGCTGTTGGATCTGCTGCATCACCTCGTGAAAACTCTGCTCGGGATTCATCCAGGCAAATTCCAGCTCTTCCCGATCCATCAAATGGGTATCAGAAATCTGGATAATGGTCCAATCTGGCTGTGTGCTTGTGCTTGTGCTTGTGCTTGTGCTTGACTGCTGAAAACTCATGTCTTTCCCCTTAGACATATTCCTGCAGTATGAATATGTTGTTGCAACCATTGTAAGGCCATAATGACAGGCGCATTTCTTAAGCGACCATTCGTGAGCAAGAACGGAATATCGGCATAATCCAGAATATGCAGCTGGATATTTTCCCCTTCATCCGGCATGCCAAAAACACCACCCTGTTCAGGTAATTCGGTCTGGGCCACATATAAATGAAATAATTCGGAACATGCTCCGGCGGAAGGATAGAAGCTGAAAATGTGCTGTAGCTCATCCAGGGTACAGCCTGATTCTTCAAGTGCCTCGCGGCGGATGCACGCTTCAGGCGCTTCATTGCCATCCAGAACGCCAGCAATCACTTCGAGTTGCCAAGGAGAATCGATATCGTCCAGTCCACCAATCCGGAACTGTTCAATCAGGCCGAATTTCTGCTGTTGATGGTTGTACATCAGCACACCCGCTGCTTCTGGCCGGTGAATCAGCTCACGTTGCAAAACAGGGGTTGAGCTTTCCTGATTAAATAAACGGTGTTTCAGGCTGACTTGTTCTACCTGAATAAATCCCCGGTACAAGAACTCACGTGCCTCTACGCTAAAGTCTTTTTTATTATAAGAGGCCTGTTTAATAATATTCATATGCTCAGATAGAATGAATTGATTTATTTTCATCCTATCTGAGTTTTTTTTGAAGACAACTGTTTTTTTTACAGTTTTATAGTTTGTGGTATAAATTTTGACCAGAGTTGTGGAAGCTGGCTTTCATCTGATTCATGCCGGCTTCAATTTCGGCCTGAGAGCTTGCCGGCTGATCAGGATTGGCCTGTTGACTGGCATAATCACGAACATTCTGGCTAATCTTCATTGAACAGAACTTTGGTCCGCACATGGAACAAAAGTGCGCGGATTTATGCGCGGCTTTCGGCATGGTTTCATCATGCATGCTGCGCGCCGTGTCCGGATCCAGACTCAAGTTAAACTGGTCTTCCCAGCGGAACTCAAAACGGGCTTTGGACAGGGCATTGTCACGTGCCTGTGCACCCGGATGACCTTTGGCCAGATCGGCTGCATGTGCGGCAATCTTGTAGGTAATAATGCCGTCTTTGACATCTTTTTTATTGGGTAAACCGAGATGCTCTTTCGGCGTCACATAACACAGCATTGCGGTACCGTACCAGCCAATCATTGCTGCGCCGATCGCCGAAGTAATATGGTCATAACCCGGTGCAATATCGGTGGTTAATGGTCCCAAGGTATAAAATGGTGCTTCTTTACACACTTCGAGTTGCAGGTCCATATTTTCCTTGATCATATGCATCGGGACATGGCCCGGACCTTCAATCATCACCTGAACATCATGTTCCCAGGCACGATGGGTCAGTTCGCCCAAAGTTCGAAGTTCGGCAAATTGCGCTTCGTCATTGGCATCCTGCACACAGCCCGGACGCAGACCATCACCCAGACTGAACGATACGTCATAAGCTTTCATGATCTCGCAGATTTCATCGAAATGGGTATACAGGAAGTTTTCCTGATGATGTGCCAGACACCACTGTGCCATGATCGAACCACCACGCGATACGATACCGGTCAAACGGTTGGCCGTCAGCGGTACATATCTCAAAAGCACGCCGGCATGAATGGTGAAATAGTCCACGCCTTGTTCGGCCTGTTCAATCAGGGTGTCTTTAAAGATCTCCCAGGTCAGGTCTTCGGCCACACCATTGACTTTTTCCAGTGCCTGATAGATTGGTACGGTTCCGATCGGTACTGGAGAATTCCGGATAATCCATTCCCGGGTTTCATGAATATTTTGGCCAGTCGAAAGATCCATGATCGTGTCTGCACCCCAGCGCGTGGCCCAGGTCATTTTCGAGACTTCTTCTTCGATACTTGAACCGAGTGCAGAATTACCGATATTGGCATTGATTTTGACCAGAAAATTACGCCCGATAATCATCGGTTCCAGTTCCGGATGATTGATATTGGCCGGAATAATCGCGCGGCCGGCGGCGACTTCCTGACGCACAAATTCTGGCGTAATTTCAGTCAGGTTTTTTGCACCAAAATTCTGGCCCGGATGCTGGCGCATATCGACACCATCGAGTTGACGTAGGTTTTCACGAATGGCAATGTATTCCATTTCCGGTGTGATAATGCCTTGCTTGGCATAATGCATCTGGGTGATGTTGCGGCCGCATTTGGCTTTGCGTGGTTTTTGAATATGCGCGAAACGGATCGCAGCGGTACGGATATCGCGTAAACGCTGGCGGCCAAATTCAGAACTGAGCTGATCCAGAATTTCACTATCGTTGCGCTGCTCAATCCAGCTTTCACGAATATTCGGCAGACCTTTGTTCAGGTCAATCGTCACGTTGGGGTCGGTATACACACCCGAAGTGTCATAGACCATCAAAGGTGGATTATGTTCGCCGCCCAGACTGGTCGGGGTTTCACTTAAGGAAATTTCCCGCATGGGTACCTGAATATCAGGACGGGAACCTTGCAGATAGACTTTACGTGAAGCGGGTAGAATTCGCGTTAAATCGCGTGCTTCCTGTTCATGAGCGGAGAGAGAAGTTTCAGAAGAAAGATTCGTTAACTGGTTCATGGCTATGATCCTTATGAATGACATCAACGAATCAAGCACGACCAAAAACGTAGGCAGATTTATCCTGAACAGATAAAGCAAGGGCTGGGTTTTTAGCTGGCTTGATTCCTACGCAGGTATTAACCTGATCAGGTTCAACGGTACTCATGCTCAATTCCTGATAACAATAAAAGGAATCACATGATCTCAGCGAGGCATTACTCGCGCTCCGTCAAGCGAGGCTAAAGCTTAGCTCAGTTTAGGCAGAATAAACAGGTCTAAATCGCTCAACTTTAAGCAAGGATTGATTTAGACATGGTCATACTGATTGAAGGTGAAACTGATCCCAACTAGATACAGATGGCATCGGTAAAACAGTCTTTATCATATTTTTGTGAAGGTGGACTGATCTGGGCATAGTACAGAATCTGTTCTGCTTCCGAGCGGTTTCTATAATCGGCAGGCAAGACTTGCTGGCGCTGTTCCGGAGTCATGTCCAGAAACTCCAGAAATAGGCGTGCCTGTGTGGACAGCGTTGATTTCTGGCCGCTCGACAGCCCGATAATAGTTTCCAGATGACTGGTATCCACGGCATAGCGATCGCGATAATCTCCCGACACCGGTGATTGCTCGGTACCTCTAAACAGGAAATAGGTATATTGCTTCAGCAGATATTCAGCATCGCGTTTATAACTACTATTCGGATAAGTCTTGAGATAGTCTTCCCAAAGCAGACTGCGGGCTGCAATATCAGCGGCTTCAATCTGCAGGCGTTTTTCCGTCAGCACCGGCTCCATATTCTGTTCCGCCAGATTTTCAATAAAGGCTTTTTCAGCGGCTGGTAAATAAGGGGCAAAAATACGCGCCAGATATTCCGGACTACGGCGATAATGTAAAGTACCATCCCCCAGATCCAGCAGTTCTACATAAGCCTGACCTTTGTGTTTTAACAGATACTGGTCACGTGAGGTGAGCTGTTGAAAATGTGCATGCTGAATGGTCGGATGCTGGGCCATTTCCAGTGCATACTGCTCAAAGGCGCGTTGCTGAAATTCGGTGCGATCTACCTTTAAAAAGCGCTGATACATTTCGGTAGAGCGTTGCATCAGGTGCTTCTGCTCCGCCAATTCCATCAACGGCAGGCACACTTTAAGATCCTGATTAATTTGTTCCAGCGCAAACGTCGTGCGCTGGTCATTAATCTGGGACATATTTTTTTCAATATTCTGGCACATGAGGCTAAAGTCACTGACTGGACTTTGCGTTTGCTTCGTCTCAGTCTGTTCGACCTGGATCTGTGGATCTGAAGGCTGTTGGCAGCCCCCAAGAAGCAGCACGCTACCAGCAAGCAAACAGGCTTTGAATATCGACGGGAATGGCATTAACACTATGCTTCAGGACTCTGTATATATAGGTGAATTCAGAAAATAACGGCCTTACTGGGAGATATTGTATAGATCAAACTAAAATACTATGTTTAGTATTGTGAATTGCTTTGTTACATTGCCGGTATTAGAGCCAGAAAATTGAATTAATGATGGATAAAAACTGATCTTTATATTAAAAAATTAATAAAAATCATACGTAAAAATTCAAGAGATCTCTTTAGTATGGCTGAGCTTAAAGTGCCAGAATTTTTTAATCTGAATGGCTGTTAGGGGTGAACACTATAAAATGAAATTAAAACTCAGTGTCATGGCCGGTTTATTGCTATTAATTAGTCCGGCGATTTTTGCCTTGGACTTAAAAGAAGCGTATGCGCGCGCCCAGCAAAATGATCCGAACTGGCAGGCGAATGTGTTGCAGTATCAGGCTGATCAGCTCAATCTGGGGATTGCCAGCGGCAATTTGCTGCCGACCGTGACTTTGTCTGGAAATGTGACCCGTAAAAACCAGTCCGTCAACAACTTACAGCCTGAAGGTTTGCCTGCTGAATTTGGTGAGTTGCAAAGTTCCAGTACCACCAACCGTCAGGTGGCCTTAACCGCACGCCAACCTTTATTTCGCTGGGATGCCTGGCAAGGTTATAAGCAGGTCAAGACCTCGGTCGAACTCAGTGAAGTCAATCTGCGTCTGCAAAAACAGCAGCATATTTTACAGGTGGCCGAAGCCTATTTTAATGTCTTGCGGCAGCAGTCTTTGACTACGGCTTATTTACAGGAAGAGCAGGCGCTGTCTGAACAGTTACGCATGATGAATGCTAAGCTGAAAGAAGGTTTGGTGGCGCGTAGTGAGGTCAGTGAAGCCAATGCCCAGTATCAAAGTGCCCAAGCCAACCGGATTTCGACTCAAGTTCAGCTGGTACTGGCCCAAGAACAGCTGGCACAGTTAATCGGCCCTTATCAGGAAAATCTGGCGGTATTACGCAACGATTTCCAGTTCCAGAAACCGGTTCCAAGTGATATGCAGTCCTGGACCGAATTAGCACAAAGCCAAAATCTGAATATTCTGCAAGCGCGTCTGCAAAAGCGCTATTCTGAAGATGCCAAACGGGTCGAACAGGCTGCGCTCTATCCGCAGGTCGAAGCGGTCGGAACCTATGGCTATTTAAAGCAAAGTCCGGCTACGATCATGTCCAGCAATGGAGATTTCGACCAAATTGGGGTGGAGGTGAACTGGAATGTATTTAGCGGTGGACGCACGCAAAAAAGTATCCGTCAGGCCGGCGTTAATGTGCAAAAAAGTGAAGCGCAACTGGATGCAGCCATCCGTAAAGCCAATACCGATGTGAAACAGTCCTTTATGCAGGTAGAAACCGATCAGGCCAAACTGAATGCACGTAAAGCCGCGATGGACTCTTCGGAAATTGTCTCACAAGCGTCCAGAGCCCAATATCAGGAAGGCTTAAAAACCATGGTCGATGTGTTGCTGGCACAGCGTAATGCCTTTTCTGCCAAGACCGATTATTTGAATGCCAAATATGATTATCTGTTGCATGTGCTGCAATTGCAGGCCTCGGTCGGGCAGTTAACCGAAAAGGAACTGGCAGAGCTGAATGCCTGGTTGATTGAATATGATTCGCCTCAGCCTCTATGAGGCTACTATTGTCATCAAACTTTCATCATAGATATGCTTTAATATGATTTATTATTGATCATTGTCCTCTATCGTTCAGGAGTAGCTTTCCTTGTGTCCAAATAATCCTGTATTAAGTCATCACATTTCTTCGCAATTTAATGAAGAACTGCAGGACGTAAATACCAAATTCATGACGATGGGCGGACTGGTAGAACAGCAGGTAGCTAATGCCATTCATGCCCTATTGGACACAGATGTCTCAATGGCAGTAGATGTGCAGTTTCAAGATAATGTCGTCAATCAGATGGAACGAGATATTGATGAAGCGCTGACCCTGATTCTGGCGCGCCGTCATCCTGCCGCGATTGATTTACGTATGGTGCTTGCCATGTCCAAGGCCAATACCGATCTGGAACGGATTGGCGATGAAGCCTCGAAAATAGGCCGAATTGCACAAAGCTTATGTGAAGAGGGCGGCTCACCGCGCGGTTATATGGAAACCCGGCATATTGGCAACCAGGTGCGGGTGATGATTCATGATGCACTGGATGCTTTTGCGCGTCTGGATGTAGATCAAGCTTTGAAGGTCATGTTGGCAGATGCGGATATTGACCGTGAGTATCAATCAGCCACACGTACGCTTATGACTTATATGATTGAAGATCCGCGGCATATCAGTCGTGTCATCAATGTATTATGGGTGCTGCGTTCGCTAGAAAGAATTGGCGATCATGCCCGGAATATTTCGGAACAGGTGATCTATATGGTCAAAGGTTTTGATGTGCGTCATACCAGCGTTGAAGAAATTGAACAGAAAGTTCAGCGTTAAACGTTCCAGACTTAAATAAAAAAACCTCCAGCTCGGAGGTTTTTTATTGGGATAGAAAAGCTAACTATGAGTTTCTTCCTCAGCATCATCTTCAAAAGTTTTGGCAATTTTTTCAATATTCAGGCTTTTGGCCATCGCATCAAAGATTTCCTTATATACGCCTTGCTGATGATAAAGCGGGTCGTGTTCACCATGTTCGGCAATCGTTCCTTCTTTCATTACATAGGTATAATCCGCATCAATAATCTGCGACAGGCTATGCGAAATGATGATCACGGTACGGCCTTGCTTGATCTGGTCCAGACTTTGTTTGATCTGTTCCGTGGCAATTGCATCCAGACTCGCCGTCGGTTCATCCAGAAAAATGATCGGTGGATTTTTCAGGAACATCCGTGCCAAGGCAATCCGTTGCTGCTGGCCGCCAGACAGCATCAAGGCATCGCTGTCATAGCCATCCGGTAACTGTAAAATCTGCTCATGAATCGAGGCTTTTTCTGCCGCCTCAATTACATCTTCCATTGAGGCAGTAGTTTTGCCGTAACGGATATTGTCAAAGATGGTGCCCTGAAAAATATGGTTTTTTTGTAAGACCAGACCAATATGATCGCGTAGATATTGGGTGTCATAATCTTTCAGGTCAATGCCATCCAGTTTGATCTGGCCTTGCTGTGGTTCATAAAATTTATCCAGCAAACTGATCAGGGTGGATTTTCCGGCACCCGATAAGCCCACCAAGGCGGTAATTTTATTGGGACGAATTTCCATATCAATATCTTTCAGGGCATGGTGGCCGTTTGGATAATAAAAATTCACGCCACTCAGTTCAAATTTTCCTTGGACAATCGGTTTCTGCTGACCGCTTTGTTCAATTTCATCATCTGCTTCCAGAATCTTGAAAAAGCTTTCTGAATAGATCATGGCGTCATTTACTTCATCATAAATCCGGTGCAGGGATCGGATTGGGGCAGAGACATTATTAAATAGCAGCACATGAAACATGATCATGCCGATACTCATCTGGCCATCCAGCACAAAGTAGGAGGTTAGAATAATGATCAGTACAATCCCGATCTGTTCCAGAAAAGTTTTCAGGCCATCAAACAGGAAACTGGTCTGACGGGTTTTCATCTGATTGTCGGTCAGCTCACGCTGTAAACCGAGCTGCTTTTCCGATTCAATCGATTCGCGGTTAAAGGATTTGATTACGGTAATCGAGTTGATGATGCTGAGAATACCCTGACTTTTTTTCTCCCGGCCATCGCGAAGACTGCGGCGCCAGCCGCCCAGCTTTTGCGCCTGCTTATAGGTTAACCAGAAATAGATCGGGACAATGGCAGTCGCGACCAGACCGACATAAACATTGGCATAATACATTAACCCCAAAGCCACAATGGCACTGGTAAATAACGGTAAAATATCAATGAAAAAGATCTGTACCAGACGGGTCAGTGAGCCAATACCACGGTCAATCCGGGTCTGTAATTTACCGGCCTGATTATTTTCCTGATTAAAAAATTCCAAACGATATTTTAAAAACTTTTCAATAATCCCTTGGGCCAGATCCTGAGAGACAAAAATTCGCAGTTTCTCTCCATAGAACTTCTGCCCGAACTGGACAAAGGCATTAATAATTTCTTTGCCGAGCAAAATTGCCGAAATCGTGATCAGAATATGCCAGCCTTGCTCCAATCCTTGACCGGCTTCGAGTAGCGAATTGATGCTGTCGACCGCATATTGCAAGGTAATGGCATTGACCTGTGCGGTGAATGAACCAATCAGGGTCAGAATCAGCGTGGCAATCACCAGCAACCGGTAAGGCTGAACAAAGGGACGAAGTTTCTGAAACAGCTGCCATAAGTTCATAAAAGGATTATTTTTATTGTGAAAGTTGAATTCAGTCTAGGCAGGAATCATGCCAGCCACAAGCATAAATGTTGTAGTCATTTGTGAAGAGCAGTTGTAATCCTTTAGGTCGAATGTCAGTATTTTCATGTGGATACTGGATCTGATTGATATGACGCTCGATTTATTTGCACCCCAGCCGCAAGCCAATGTATTACCTTTTGATGGGGTAGTGGAGGATTATGGCTTGATTTTGGATGAGGAACAAAGCCAGCAGTATCTACAGCATTTTCTCAGTCAGCTGGCCTGGCAACATGATGAAGTGCATTTATTTGGCAAGCACCATGTCACCGGTCGCCAGGTGGTCTGGTATGGCGATGAACATTATCAGTATCGTTATTCTGGTACGCTCAAACAAGCTCAGGTATGGACACCCGGATTATTCCGTTTAAAGCAGCATATTGAAATTCTGGTCGGTCATCCCTTTAATTCCTGTCTGGCCAATTTGTATGAAGATGGTTCCCAAGGCTTGGGCTGGCATAGTGATGATGAGCCGGCGTTATATACAGGTACTTCTCGGGAAAATGTCATTGCTTCTCTGAGTCTGGGAGCCACCCGCAAAATGAGCTTTAAGCATAAAATTCGCAGTGATAAAGTCGATGTACTGTTACACAGTGGACAACTGATTGTGATGCGAGGTGCGACACAGCAACACTGGAAGCACAGTATCAGCAAAACCAGCAAAGTTTTAACACCAAGAATTAACCTGACCTTTCGTTATTTTTATCCTTAAGAAGCATTTTGGAGCATAAAAAAGCACCCTGAAGGATGCTGTTTTAAAAAAATTTCAAAACAGATTAAGGCGTGATCCCGGCAGGATGACGATACCAGCTTTCAATCAACAAGGCAGCCGCAATACTGTCAGCAGAGAGTTTCTTGCCGCGACCTTGCGCCTGATAATGATCCAGCTCATCGCGTGCTTCACGGGTGGTCAGACGTTCATCCACCATCCAGGTTTCAATATTGGTCTGATGACGTAAACGGCGGGCAAATTTTCGCGCCCGTGTCGACAGCTCGGATTCACTATCATCCATGTTCAATGGCAAACCGACCAGAAATAAATTCGGTTGATGGCTTTTCACGATTTTGAGCAGTTCATCCCAGTTGGGGATACCATCTTTCATGGGAAATAAGGGCAGGGGATTGGCACTTGCAATCAGGGATTGTCCAACTGACATTCCCATTTTTTGTGTACCAAAATCAAACGCCATAATGGTTTGTGGCACGTTTACATCAGGCATGTCCAATCTCGGAAGATAACCAGTTGCGGTCTACACCCATTTTTTTATAGGCAGCGTCCCAACGGTCGTTATAAGGTAAGTTAAAAATCAGATCCATATCGGAATCGCATATCAGCCAGTCACCACGGGCAATTTCCAGTTCCAGCTGATGCTTGCCCCAGCTGGCATAACCGAGGGCAATCTGATAGCGCCCGACACCTTCATTATGCGCAATCGCATCCAGAATATCTTTGGAGGTGGTAATGCAGACATTTTCACCCACGGCGATGGAGGAATGCCAGGTCGGCTGACCAGTATGCAAGACAAAACCGGCCTCAGGGCGTAAAGGGCCGCCTTGTAATACTTCATGCGGATTGACATTGTCTGCTTCAATATCAAGATCATTCAGCAATTCTTTAATTTGAATGCCGGCAGGTCGATTGATAATGATGCCTTGGGCACCATCTTCATCATGACGCGCGAGATAAATGACCGTCTGTGCAAAAAAATCATCATTCGCATGCGGTGGTGCAATCAGACAACGATGTGTCAGAAACTGTTTGGTCACCTGAGCAGTTCTCCTTAAAATGAATTTCTTCGCAGAGAAATCCTATGATCCTAATAGCTACGTTACTAGAGCTTTTTGGATTCACCAAATTTTATTTGTCCAGATTGTAAATCTTCAAGCCTGCTGAAATTTTAGCTGACGTAACTGGCGGGCATGTTGCAAGGTGGTTTCACTAATCTCCACACCGCCTGTCATTCGAGCAAGCTCCTGAATAATTTCATTTTCTTCAAGGTTGATGATTGTGCTGCTGGCAGGATCAGTCTGCTGTTTTTTCACCAGTAGGTGCTGATCAGATTGTGCTGCCACTTGTGCCTGATGGGTAATACACAGAATCTGTACATGCTGGGCCAGATCGGCCAGTAAACGCCCGACAATTTCTGCCGTACCGCCACTAATCCCGACATCAATTTCGTCAAAGACCAATACTTCGGCTTCGGTTTTTTCCGCATTCATGACTTGCATTACTAGCGCAATACGCGAGAGTTCACCGCCTGATGCAACCCGGGCCAAAGGCTGTGCCGGAATGCCTTTATTGGCCGTGAAAAGTAGCTGGATAAAGCTCAGGCCTTCGCTAGATGGCTGTTCCAAAGGCTCAAACTTAAACTCAAAATGTGCTTCAGGCAATGCCAGTTGTTTAACCTGCTCAGTGAGCTGTTTGGCCAACGGTGCTGCGGCTTCACGGCGAATCTGATCCAGATGTTGGGCCTTATCCAGAAACTCCTGATAAGACACTGCTACCTGCTCAGCGAGTGTTTCCGGATCTTCCAGTTGATGTAACTGTTCCAATTCACTTTGCCAGGCTTCATATTCTTCTTTGAGCAACTCTGGCTGGGTCCGATACTTACGTGCCAGACGATGGAAGATTTCCAAAGTTGAATTCAGCACTTCCATGCGTTCTGGATCAAAACTCTGCCGATCCATGAACTGGCGTAAATTCGCTGCTGCATCTTCAAGTTCGCTTTGTGCATTCAGCAGGGAAGTATAAATCCCGGAGAGCTGCTCACTGCGTCCGGCATGCGACTCAACCCGACGCATAATTGATGCCAGTTCCTGAGTGATATTCTGTTCAGCTTCATCCAGCACATTCAGGCTATAGACACAGTCCTGCATAATGGCTTCATGATGCGAGAGCCGATCAAATTCCTGCTCAATTTCCGGATAATCCGTCTGAACAATTTCTTCCAGTTCTTCGAGTTGTAGTTCCAGGGTTTCCAGACGCTGCTTGCGTGTCGCTTGTGCGTCTAAAGCTGCTTGATGCTGGCGGATATTTTTTTGCCAAGTGCTATACGCATCACGTACTGCTTGGGCCGGTGCATAAAAATGATAATAACGATCCAGCCAGTGCTTCGGATAAGGCGGTTCTAATAATTGTTGCTGACTATGCTGACTATAAAGTTGTACCAGTAAACGCCCAATTTCTTTCAGTTCAGACAGGCTGCTCGGACGTCCATTGATCCAGGCCTTGCTACGGCCGGTGGCAAAGATCACCCTACGTAAATGAATTTCACCTGACTCATCATCCAGTTCATGTTCTTTTAACCAGGCGGCTTCAGGACTGTGTTCCTGATAGCTGAAACTGGCAGTGACATCGGCTTTTTCTGAACCATAACGCACATAATTGGTATCGGTTCGCTCACCCAAACAGGCAGACAATGCATCCAGTAACAGGGATTTACCTGCACCGGTTTCACCGGTTAAAACGTTAAAACCTTTATCAATATCAATAGCAAGGTGTTCAGCTAAAGCAAAATTGATCAGAGTTAAATGTGTCAGCATAAACGCATCCGGGCTGCGAAAAGTTTGATTGAAATAGCCTGATGTTGGATTGGTGTCACAACATGGCTGTGATTATTATAAATCAGGACGAATCAATTTCATTCTATCTTAAATTTTAGCGATTTATATATGCTTATTTCACTGTATTTTCGCAAGAAGCTGACTCAGAAGTATGTTAATTCACTGCTGATTTTCATATTTTTGACATCCCTAATCTTTAAATTAATGACTCAATTGAGCCTGTTTCACAAGAGCACGTGCAAATTGAAACTTAAGCTTATATGTCAGCAAAATACAGGCCAAAACATGCTGAAAATAGCAGAGGTTTAGGCGATACAGAATATTTTATCGACGCCGACAAACTTCGATTGATTAGTTGAGGGTGCACATTTAAACTACAGCAATCAAAATATTACAAAATGCTTTATCTGGAGAAATCGCATGTCAGCTCAGTTTGATCATGTATCGGTACTTAAAAAATCTAATGTATATTTCGGCGGGTTGTGTATTAGTCACATTGTACAATTTGAAGACGGGACCAAGAAAACGTTGGGTGTCATTCTGCCCTCAGAAAATGCCTTGACCTTTGAAACACATGTTCCTGAGCGCATGGAAATTGTTTCAGGTGAATGCCGTGTTCAGATTGGTGATAGCGAAGAAAGTGAGCTGTTCCGTGCCGGTCAGTCTTTCTATGTACCGGGCAATAGCCGTTTTAAAATCGAAACCGATGATGTGCTGGACTATGTCTGCCATTTTGAAGGTTAAGTCCAGATTCAAGATCAGTGCAAACCGGGCAAGAAATTTCAGTGCGAATCGGTTAAACTAATCAGCTATAGAAATCCTGTGAAGTCAGCTTTACGGGATTTTTCTTTTGTATATAACTAATCTAGAGGTCGTTCATGGCAAAACCTGAATATTTTTATGGCGTACATTCAGTGGAGTCATTGTTAGAGCTTGAGCCTGAACGTGTCTTGACATTATTCACTCTCAAAGGACGCGATGATCAGCGTTTAAAGCGTGTACTGGAACTGGCTGAACCGTTTGGGATCAGTGTGCAGCAAGCCAGCCGTGACAAACTGGAGAAACTGGCCGGGCAACCGTTTCACCAAGGCGTGGTCGCTGCGGTACGTGCTCATCCAACCCTGAATGAAAAAGATCTTGAATCATTGTTGAGTGCGAATCCTCAAGCATTGTTATTGGCTCTTGATCATATTACCGATCCGCACAATCTCGGTGCCTGTATCCGTACAGCCGCTGCAATGGGCGTTGAGGCAGTGATTGCGCCACGTGATCGTTCTGCAACTTTAACCCCGACAGCACGTAAAGTGGCTGCTGGTGGTGCGGACAAAGTCAAATTCATTCAGGTGACCAATCTGGCGCGTACTTTGGGTCAAATCAAAGAAGATTTTAATGTTCGTGTGGTTGGTACCATGCTGGATGAAAAAGCGCTGCCGATTCAGAATTTTGATTTTACCGGTACCGGGGTTTGTGTGGTGATGGGTGCGGAAGATACTGGCCTACGTCCAATTACACAGAGCCAATGTGATCAGACCGTGTATATTCCGATGGCAGGTAATCTGCAAAGTCTGAATGTCAGTGTGGCTACAGGTATGGCACTGTATGAAGCTTGCCGTCAACGTAATCTTTAATTGATGATGGCATTGTCAGACCGTACGCAAGGCTATGTTTTTTTAGTTGTTACCATGTCCATCTGGGGCGGTTTTACCTTAACGGCCCGCCTGAATGCGCTTTGGCAGATCAGTGCCTGGGATATCGTGGCCTTGCGTTTTTCTCTGGCCTTCCTGATTCTGATGCCGATCTTGCTTTATCGTAAAGAGGCCGCTTTTTTACTGAAAAAAGAGCCTTTTATTTTAGCGATGATTGGCGGAGTGATTTATTGCCTGTTTGCCTATAGTGCTTTTCACTACGCGCCTACCGCCCATGCTGCAATTTTCTTGAATGGCTGTATTCCGATCTGTACCGCGATCATGGCTTTTTTTCTGATGGGGCAGGCTTTTGATAAACATACCTGGGCCAGCCTGATCATTATGATCGTCGTACTATGTCTCATGAGTATGCTGATGTATCGGGAAACTGGTGTAGCCTTTGGGGCAGGGGACGGGCTGTTTTTTATCAGTGCCATACTTTGGGCGATTTTTACTGTTTTATTGCGTAAATATCAGCTAACTGCATGGCAGGCAATGTGTGGTGTCGCGATCTGGTCGGCAGTGATATATGTGCCGATTTATCTGCTATTTTTACCGAAAAATTTGAGTGTGCCTGAACCCAAGCATTTACTGTTTCAGACCATTTTTCACGGCATATTTGTGGTGATTATTGCTACTTTAAGCTATGTAGAAGCCATCAAGCGTCTTGGTGCATTTAAGGCAGGCAGTATTACCAATCTTGCACCTTTTATTGCGGCAATTCTGGCTGTACCTTTATTAAATGAAACTTTAAGTCTGGCTATGGTGTGTGGCCTGATGGGTATGGCAGTCGGGGCCTTACAGCCGTGGCGCTGGTTACAGCATCAGGACAGTCTGAGCCGAAAATTAGCAGAACAAAAAAAGCAGTCTTAATCAGACTGCTTTTTTTATGCTTCAGCTGGCTGCCATGTTTAAATATTTTTGATGCAATGGGCGGAGATGGGCATAAAGATGATCCAGATGACCATCATTCAGCACAATATCATCAGCCATGGCCTGTTTCTGTTCACGTGACATTTGTGCGGCAATAATGTTTCGGATTTGCTCAATATTTTGACCATCACGTTGTGAGGCACGTTCAATTTGCAATTCGATCGTGGCATCAATCAGTAAGCGATGCTGAGTGAGCTCATGTTGATTGGTCTCAAACAGGAGCGGTGAAACCAGAATGGCATAGGAACTTTGCGCAGCATCTAGCTGCTGAATAATCGAAGTGCGAATTGCTGGATGAGTAATATTTTCCAGGGTTTTACGTGCTTCAGGAGACTGGAAGATATATTCACGCAGGGCACGACGATTCAGTGAGCCATCGGCAAGCAGTACCCAATCGCCAAAAGCCTGCTGAATCTGGGTAAGTGCAGGCTGCCCAATTTCGACCACTTCACGCGCTACCACATCGGCATCGACTACCGTGATCCCTTGTGCTTCAAACCACTGACTGGCAGCAGACTTGCCACTGCCAATCCCGCCGGTTAAACCGAGTACAAATTTCAATTTACTGACCTAAATACACTTTCATAATTTGTTCACCCCAAAGAAAAGCGATCCAGCCGGCAATCGCAATATAAGGACCAAAAGCAAAAGGCTGATTTTCCTTGCGAACTTTTAGCAGAATGATGCCAATAATCGCACCTACCAGAGAAGACAGCAGCACAATTAAAGGCAATAATAATGGACCCATCCAGGCGCCCAAAGCCGCAAGCAGTTTAAAATCGCCATAGCCCATACCTTCTTTACCGGTGATGATTTTAAACAGGTAATACACTATCCATAAACATAAAAAGCCAATGATGTAGCCCCAGATGGCAGAGCTTGGGGAGGTATAGAGTGCATAACTATTTACGCCTAGACCTAGTGCAGCCAGGGGCAGGGTATAACGGTCCGGTAATAACTGGGTATCAAAATCAATAAAGGTTAGGGCAATCAGCACATAAGTCAGGATCAGTCCAAACAGCATTTGCATTGTCGGGCCAAATACTGCTACGACAAGTAGTGCACAAACTGCCGTCAGAATTTCAACCAAAGGATAACGGATGCTGATAGGATTCTGACAGTTCGCACACTTGCCACGCAGGACCAGCCAGCTGATAACTGGAATATTCTGGTACCAGCGGATTGGCTGATGACATTTAGGGCAAGTCGAAGCGGGTTTGCTTAAACTTAATTTCGCTTCATCAATCACCGGCTGTTCCGGATGCAAAAACATCTGGCAATCGGTACGCCATTCCTGTTCCATCATCTTGGGAGTGCGGTAGATCACCACATTCAGAAAGCTGCCGATACATAAACTAAAAAGCCCAACTGCGATATACAGCGCCGTTGGGTTTTGAATAAAATATTGAATAAGATCTTGCATTAAACCACAGAACCCATTTGGAAGATTGGAAGGTACATGGCAATCACCAGACCACCAACGAGCACACCGAGAACGGCCATAATTAGCGGTTCCATCATCGAAGTTAAGCCGTCAACCGCATTATCAACTTCGTTTTCATAATGTGTTGCTACTTTATCCAGCATGGCATCTAATGCACCGGATTCTTCACCAATTGCAACCATTTGGACTGCCATGGATGGGAATTTGTTGGTCACGCGCATGGCAAACTGTAGTTGTTGACCTGTGGCGACATCTTCACGAATTTTCATCACAGCATCTTCATATACAACGTTATTGGTAGCGCCGGCAGTGGATTCCAGTGCATCAATCAAAGGTACACCTGCTGCGAAAGTCGTGGCAAGGGTACGGCTATAACGTGCAATAATCGCTTTATACACCAGGTCACCAAAAATCGGGGCTTTGAGTGCGGCCTTATCCAGAAAATCGCGGAATTTCTTGCTGCGTTTTTTCGCTTCAAGAAAAGCGGTAATCACGGCCCCAATGGCGATAATCAGCAGGAACCAATATTTTTGCATCCAGTCCGACATATTGACCACCATCTTGGTAAAAGCGGGCAGGTCGGCGCCAAATGAAGAGAATAAATCCTGGAAAACCGGGACCACTTTGACCATCAAGATAATGGTAACAATCAGAGCGACCACAACAACTGTAGCTGGATATTTCATGGCCTTTTTGATTTTTTGCTTGAGCAATTCACTTTTTTCTTTGTAAATCGCAACACGATCAAGCATGGTTTCAAGAGCACCCGACTGCTCGCCTGATTCAACTAAAGAGCAAAATAAATTATCAAAATACTGTGGATATTTACGCAGTGCTCCAGCGAAAGTGTTACCCCCCTCGACTTCACCTTTAATTCCCAATACAACTTCACGCATGGATGGATTTTCCAGACCTTCTGCGACAATCTCAAAGCCTTGTACCAGTGGTACCCCGGCTTTCATCATGGTCGCCAACTGTCGGGTAAAAATTGTAATATCCAGTGTTGAGACTTTTTTCTTCATCAAGCCTTCAAGGATATTTTTTTTCTTTTCCCGAATGGTCTTGATGCTGATACCTTGTTTTCGAAGGGTGACCTTGGCCAAAGCCATATTTTTTGCTGGCAATTCTCCCTTGATCTTTGCCCCTTTACGATCAATTCCTTCATAGCTGAAGATCGGCATCATCTGGCCTTTCTTTACTGCTGCCATACCTTTATCCTTATTTTAGATCAGCGCCCGATCATTCGCTGGTGACACGATTGACTTCCTGTAAAGAAGTCACCCCCTGCATCACCTTGACTAAACCTGACCGGCGTAAATTGTTAAAACCTGCACGTGCGGAAGCATCGGCAATTTCAAGTGCATTGCCGTCCTCCATAATAATTCTGGAAATTTCGGGTGTTACTTTCATGACTTCATAAATACCCACACGACCCTTATAGCCTTCACGACATTCATTGCAGCCCACCGGTTCATAAATTTGGAACTCAGGTTGCTGCAAGTCGGTTTCGGTAAAACCCATCTCCAGTAAGCTTTGTTTCGGAATATCGGCAGGTTTCTTGCATTGTGAACACAAACGACGTGCCAACCGTTGTGCAATGACCAGGTTGACTGAAGTAGCAATATTGAAAGAAGGCACCCCCATATTGCGTAAACGGGTCAAAGTCTCAGGCGCACTATTGGTATGCAGCGTCGACATCACCATATGACCGGTCTGCGCCGCTTTAATCGCAATCTCGGCAGTTTCCAGATCCCGGATCTCACCAACCATCACGATATCCGGGTCTTGACGTAAGAAGGACTTCAGTGCGGCAGAGAAGGTCAGGCCAACTTTATTATTGACGTTGACCTGATTAATGCCTTGCAAGTTAATCTCGACCGGATCTTCCGCAGTTGAGATATTGGTATCTTCACGGTTTAGGATATTCAGACCGGTGTAAAGAGAAACTGTTTTACCGGAACCCGTCGGGCCGGTGATCAGCAGCATCCCTTGCGGTTTGTCCAGCGCCTGCATAAACAGTTCTTTTTGTTCCGGTTCATAGCCTAGAGCATCAATCCCCAGCATCGCACTGGATGGATCCAGAATACGCAGTACCAGCTTCTCGCCAAACAGGGTAGGGAGAGAGTTGACACGGAAATCAATGGCTTTATTTTTAGAAAGTTTTAATTTAATACGACCATCTTGCGGTACCCGTTTTTCTGAAATGTCCATTTGCGACATGACTTTAAGACGTGAAGATAAACGAGTTGCTAGCTGTAGTGGTGGTGTTGCAATCTGGCGTAATACCCCATCGACCCGGTAACGTACCCGATAGATTTTCTCATAAGGTTCAAAATGTAAGTCTGAAGCCCCCATACGGATCGCATCGATGAGTAACTTATTTATATATTTGACAATTGGTGCTTCATCACCTTTATTGCTTTCATCCTCTTCTTTATTCGGATCAGCAGATTCGACATCAACATCTAAGTCAAAGTCTTCATCAAACTCAAACGTGCTTTCTTCGGTAAAATTCTGCTCGATCAGTTTTTCAAGTTTATTGTGTTCAACAATAATCGTTTCAATATTGAGTTTAGTTGAAAAACGGACTGCATCAATCGCTTCGATATTGGTCGGGTTACTGGTCGCAACATATAAAATACTGGAATTTTTAAAAATCGGCAGAATGCGATGCTTGGTAATTAGCTTTTCATCAATCGCATCCCGAAGAATTTGAGCAGGATCATAGGCACTGATATCAAACAGCGGTTCGCCAAATTCGACTGAAATCGTTTCAGCAATGACGGTTGGAGAAAGTTGCTGCTGGTTAATTAACTCAGCCACAATATCGATTTTTTCTTGTTTGGCATGCGCCAACGCACTGCGCATATCTTCAGCCGAGATGACGCCTTCCTCGACCAAACGACGAATAAATCCGGTAAATCTTGGCGACCCCTGTAATGCTGTCATGCTATAAATGCCTACTCATCAAATTCTTTTAATTGCTATACTAAAATTATACGTTTGTTACGTAAAAATACCATAGCCAAGAGTGCTGCTAGCTTCCTCATCTCCAGTAAAAGCATGAACTGGTTGGAAGAAGTCCTCATTTTTTTAAGTGATAACAAAAAATAACCATTTTGGATAGTCTAAACCGAGAATGAGTGATAAGAAAACTATTCTTTTAATTTTCCAATTCCGTGTAGAATGTGCCCAATTCAAAATATGTAAATGAAATAGGTTAATTATGTCGGTTTCGACGATTACCCCTTGGGTGATAGGTAACTGGAAAATGAATCCGGTGCAGGCAGAGGCATTGAGCTTGGTGCGTGGTATTAAGAATTTGTTGGAAACTGCACCGATTGCTGAAGATCAATGTCATTTAGGTGTGGCACCGATTGCCATTGCCTTAAGCCAGATTCAGGCAGAGCTGTCATCTGCGGTTCGTCCGATTTATACCGTAGCACAAGATGTTTCACGTATTTCAGGAACGGGTGCCTACACCGGTGAAGTCAGTGCTGAATTACTCGCAGATAGCAAAATTCACTATGTACTGGTGGGTCATTCCGAGCGCCGTGAAACATTTGCAGAAAATGCTGATATTTTAAATGCTAAAATCAAGAATGCTTTAAGTGCCGGTTTGACGGTAATTTATTGTGTGGGTGAAAGTCTGGAACAACGTGAATCCGGGCAGGCAGAAGCTGTAGTATTGCAACAAATTTGTGATATTGCTGCTGTGGTTGAATCAGAGCAATGGAAAAATATCGTGATTGCCTATGAGCCGATCTGGGCGATTGGTACTGGTAAGACCGCTTCTCCGGAAGATGCACAGGCCATGCATGCACAAATCCGTCAAGGTTTAAGCCAGATCACGGGCTATGGCGAGACTATGGCTATTTTATATGGTGGTAGTGTCAAGCCGGAAAATGCAGTAGAGTTAGCAGCCTGCCCAGATATCAATGGGGCATTGGTCGGTGGTGCATCACTCAATGCTGAGTCGTTCCATAAAATTGCTCATGCATTTGCAAATACACAATAATTAGGAGTTCAGCATGCAAACTTTTGTGCTGGTAGTACATATTATCTTAGCTGTTTTGATGATTGTCTTGATTTTGGTTCAGCATGGTAAAGGTGCAGATGCTGGTGCCTCTTTCGGTGGCGGTGGTGCAGCGACAGTATTCGGAGCATCGGGTTCGGGTAATTTTATGACCCGTTTGACTGCGATTTTTACTGCACTGTTTTTCGTGACCAGTCTGACTTTGGCGATTTTAGCCAAGCAACAAACATCGAATGCCTATAGTTTGGGATCGGTTCAGTCTGCGCCGACCGCACCTGTGCAATCGAATGAAACTTCACCAACTGCACCAGAAACGACCGAATAGTTTTAATTAGTCCTTTCTTTTTTTCAGTGATGCGACTAGAATGCGTCACAGCTGCGGTGGTGGTGGAATTGGTAGACACGCTACCTTGAGGTGGTAGTGCTTTCGGGCGTGGGGGTTCAAGTCCCCCCTTCCGCACCAACTTATAATCCAGAAATTTAAGTTGGTGTATGCAGCTGAAAAACTTCTATTGATGCGGGATGGAGCAGTCTGGTAGCTCGTCGGGCTCATAACCCGAAGGTCGTTGGTTCAAATCCAGCTCCCGCTACCAATCAATCCTTTTTAAAGACGCAAACTTTCAAGAGGCAGCTTAAACAGGTTTTAAGTTGAGAAATTTAATTTGCATGTTGTTGCGGGATGGAGCAGTCTGGTAGCTCGTCGGGCTCATAACCCGAAGGTCGTTGGTTCAAATCCAGCTCCCGCTACCAATCTTTTAAAGATGCAAACTTTAAAAGCAGTTTAAGTACTTTAGACTGAAAGTTATTTGTACGCTGATGCGGGATGGAGCAGTCTGGTAGCTCGTCGGGCTCATAACCCGAAGGTCGTTGGTTCAAATCCAGCTCCCGCTACCATTTTAAATGGTTTGGTAAGTGTTATTTATAGATCTAGTTGATGGCCTGTCGGGCTCAACCCTCTATAAACTGGCGAAGGTTGTTGGTTTACATCCGGCTCCCACTACCAATTTTTCAGTGACAGATGACAAATATGCAGAATGATGTGGTTTTGATTGAAAAGTTCTCATCTTTTGTATATAATTTTTGCACGTTGATGCGGGATGGAGCAGTCTGGTAGCTCGTCGGGCTCATAACCCGAAGGTCGTTGGTTCAAATCCAGCTCCCGCTACCAAGTTTCTAAAAAGAGGCTCACAACAAGGTGGGCCTTTTTGCACAGTGGGATTTGAAAAAATCTTAAATTGTGCATTAATTGGGGCGATTTACGCCCTTTTTTATTGGCTATCGTGTAGTGTCGACATTATTTGGTCAAATCTCCATGTTTCACTACTACTATAGTTTGTATTGGTTTGTAGTGGTCAAATAGATCATAAAATCGCACCAGATGACGAGAGTAAATGAAGCTATCAAATAAAACTCAAGCACTTCAGGACTTGATTGCACCAGCAGTTGAAGCCTGTAATGTAAACCTTTGGGGGATTGAATTCCTGCCACAGGGTAAATGTTCGTTATTACGTATCTACATCGACAAGCCAGTCGATGAGAGCGTTGCACCAGCAATCAATGAAGATGGTGAAGAAGAGCAGGGGCGTGGTATTGGCGTTCAGGATTGTGTGCGTGTCACGCAGCAAGTGGGCGCAATGCTGGATGTTCATGATCCGATCTCGGGTGAATATTCACTTGAAGTATCTTCGCCAGGCTGGGACCGTCCATTCTTCCAGCTCGAGCAGATGTCAGGCTATATCGGTCATACCTTAGCACTACGTTTGATCAGTGCGGTAGATAACCGTCGTAAATTCCAGGCCAAACTGGTTGCTGTCGATCTTGAAAATGAAATGATTCAGGTTGAAGTAGAAAAGCAACAGGTATTGGAGATCGACAGTCACAATATCGATAAAGCAAATTTGGTCTTCCAAGATTAATTGAATAAATAAAAATTTAACGAATAGGTGACGTATGGCACGTGAAATTCTGACCGTCGTTGAAACGGTTAGTAACGAAAAAGGTGTACCTCGTGAAGCGATCTTTGAAGCGCTTGAGCAAGCTTTAGTTGCTGCGACAAAGAAAAAATTTTACGAAGGAACACATTCGGAAGAAGCACGTTTACGTGTGGAAATTGATCGTAAAACAGGTGACTATCGTACTTTCCGTCAGTGGGAAGTGGTTGCAGACGAAGATCATGAAATGCCAGCTTGTCAGGATGCCATCTCTGATGTCGATCCGGCAAAATGGTCGATTGGCGACATTCGTGAGCTTGAAGTGGAATCGATTGACTTCGGTCGTATTGCAGCGCAAATTGCCAAGCAAGTGATCGTACAGAAGATCCGTGAAGCAGAACGTGCACTTGTGGCTGATGCTTACGAATCTAAAGTCGGCGAGCTGATCTACGGTGAAGTGAAAAAACAAACCAAAGACGGTTTTATCATTGACCTAGGTGACAATGCTGAAGCGTATCTTGCTCGTGAAGAAATGATTCCGAAAGAAATCCTTCGTCCGAAGCAACGCGTGAATGCGATTCTGTTCAATGTCAACCGTGAAGGTCGTGGTGCGCAGTTACAACTGTCACGTGCTAAACCGGATATGCTGATTGCATTGATGAAGAAAGAAATCCCTGAGATTTCTGAAGAAATCATTGAAATTAAAGCTGCGGCTCGCCAACCAGGCGTTCGTGCTAAAATTGCAGTGAAAACCAATGACCACCGTATTGACCCGGTGGGTGCTTGTATTGGTATGCGTGGTACCCGTATTCAAGCTGTACAGCAAGAGCTCAATGGCGAGCGTATTGATGTCGTAGTTTGGTCGGATGATCCTGCGCAATATATCGCAAGTGCATTGGAACCAGCAGATGTATCGAGTATTGTCATTGATGAAGATGCACGTACTGCCGACATTATTTTCGCAACCAGCGATCAGCTGGCACGTGCGATTGGTTCACAAGGTCAGAACGTTCGTCTGGCATCTGAATTGACTGGCTACAAGCTGGACATGATGCTGGAAGAGGAATACTACGCCCGTCAACAAAACGAAGCGCAACAATATTTAGACATGTTTGTTACCCGTCTGGATATCGCGGAAGATTTGGCGATGGCATTGGTAGAAATGGGCTTCACCTCGCTTGAAGAAATTGCTTATGTCCCTGCAGAAACGTTTGATGAAATCGAACTGGATGCGGAACTGGTTGAACTACTGCAAAGCCGTGCGAAAGAAATTGCACTTGCTGATGCATTACAACAGCAAGAGAACATACAAGCGCCAAGTGAAGAACTTGTTGCAATGGAAGGCATGACAGTAGAGATCGCGCAAGCGCTAGCAGCTCGTGGTGTGGTAACAGTGGATGATTTAGCAGATCAGGCGACTGACGATATCGAAGATATTGAAGGTTTGGGTGCTGAGAAAGCAGGTCAACTCATTATGAAAGCGCGCGAATCATGGTTTAACTAGGAGGTAGTATATGACGGACAAGTCGATTAAAGAGTTAGCCCTCAATGTGGGTCGTCCAGTTGAGAAGCTCCTAGAGCAGGTTCGTGAGGCAGGTTTACCACAGCGTAAAGCTGACGATATTATTACCACCGAACAACAAGACAGCTTGATGAGCCATGTGAAAAAGTCACAGGGTTCAGAAAGCCAAGCAGGGCAAATCACGTTGAAACGTAAAACGACTAGTACGGCTAAAGTAGCCAGTACTTCAGGTAAGGCGAAAACGATTAATGTAGAAGTTCGCAAGAAGCATACATTTGTTAAGCCGGATCCAGAACAGATCAAAGCAGAAGCATTGGCGAAAGCCAAGGCTGAGCAACAGGCCAAAGCTGCGCCTGAACAGAATACAGCGCAAGCTGCTTCTGCTGAAGCTCCAAAAACTGGCGTAAATAACGCGAATAAAGCTCTAGAAGCGATGCGTGCTGCTGCAAAGCAAACCAGCGACAAGCAAGAAGTTTCTAAAGCTGCAGTTGTGGTAAAACGCAAATCAACCAACAAGCCGATTGTGAAGCAAGTTGTTAAACCAACTGAAACCGCTGAACAGAAAAAGGCACGTGAAGCAGAAGCAGCAAAATTAAAAGCTGTTGAAGAAGCGGCACGTCGTAAAGCGGCTGAAGAAGCGCAGCAACGTACGCTTGAACAAATGCGTCAAATGGCGTCCAAGTACACCGCGGAAGATACCACTGCAACGATTCGTGTTGTTGATGATTCTCCTCTGGCTGCCGGCCTTGTTGGTCAGGCATATGAAGACTCTTTTGCCAAAGAAGACCGCGAAATCAAACGTGGTACGAATACGCCGAGCGCGCGTGCACCTAAAAAAGGTGGTCGTCGTGGTCAGGAAGAGCAAAGCTTCAGCAAACAGCCTAAGCGCGGTTTAAAAACCAGTCAAGGCAACAAGCACGGCTTCGAAAAACCTGTGAAAAAACAGGTTTACGATGTTGAAATCGGTGAAACGATTGTCGTTGCTGACTTGGCTGCGAAAATGGCAGTTAAGGTTCGTGAAGTGATTAAATCACTCATGAAAATGGGTGAATTGGTTACTCAGAACCAGGCAATTGATCAGGAAATTGCTGCACTTGTTGTTGAAGAAATGGGCCATAATCCGGTACTAGTTTCTGATACACAAGCTGAAGATAACTTGCTTGAAGCAGCTGAAGAAGCACGTGGTGCGCAATCTACGCGTGCGCCTGTTGTTACCATTATGGGTCACGTTGACCATGGTAAAACATCACTGCTTGACCGTATTCGTCGTGCCAAAGTGGCTGCTGGCGAAGCAGGCGGTATTACCCAGCATATCGGTGCTTACCATGTAACTACTGATAAAGGTATGATTACATTCCTTGATACTCCGGGACACGCAGCATTTACTGCAATGCGTTCACGTGGTGCGAAAGCAACAGATATCGTGGTTCTAGTTGTTGCAGCAGATGATGGTGTAATGCCACAAACTGCAGAAGCAATTGACCATGCACGTGCTGCAGGTACACCAATCATTGTTGCAATCAACAAGATGGATAAAGAATCTGCTGATCCAGATCGCGTTCTGAATGAATTGACTGTGAAAGAAATCGTGCCAGAACAATGGGGTGGTGACGTTCCAGTGGCAATGGTTTCTGCACATACTGGTCAAGGCATTGATGAACTTCTTGATATTATTTCGATTCAAGCTGAACTTCTAGAGCTTAAAGCATCTGAAGAAGGTGCTGCACAAGGTGTTGTAATTGAAGCACGTGTAGACAACAGCCGTGGTGCGGTAACGTCTATTCTGGTTCAAAACGGTACATTGAAAGTAGGTGATCTTGTTCTTGCTGGTTCATCTTATGGTCGCGTTCGTGCGATGACGGATGAAAATGGTCAGCGTATCAAATCTGCAGGTCCTTCGATTCCAGTGGAAATTCTGGGTCTTCCAGAAGCACCAATGGCGGGTGACGAAGTTCTTGTGGTGAGCGACGAGAAGAAAGCACGTGAAGTTGCCGATGCACGTATGGATCGTGAACGTCAGAAACGTCTTGAGCGTCAATCTGCAATGCGTCTTGAAAACATCATGGCGTCTATGGGCAAGAAAGATGTGCCGATTGTGAACGTTGTGTTGAAAACTGACGTACGCGGTACCTTAGAAGCATTACACGTTGCACTTGCTGAGCTTGCGACTGACGAAGTTAAAGTACGTATCATCGGTTCTGGTGTAGGTGCGATCACTGAGTCTGACGTGACACTGGCTGAATCTTCAGAAGCAGTTTTACTCGGCTTTAACGTACGTGCGGACAACGCTGCGCGTCAAAAAGCAGATGCAGACAGTATCGACATTCGTTACTACTCAATCATCTATCAATTGATTGATGATGTGAAAGCAGCAATGAGCGGTAAGCTTGCACCAGAACATCGTGAAACGATTCTGGGTGTTGCACAAGTACGTGAAGTATTCCACTCAAGTAAGTTTGGTGCGGCCGCGGGCTGTATGGTCCTTGAAGGCGTATTGCATCGTAACAAACCGATTCGCGTATTACGTGATGATGTGGTTGTGTTCCAGGGCGAGCTTGAATCTCTTCGTCGCTACAAAGAAGTGGTTGAAGAAGTTCGTGCCGGTATGGAATGTGGTCTTGCGGTGAAAGGCTATAAAGACATCAAAGCACTTGATAAGATCGAAGTGTACGATGTTCAACTGATTAAACGGAGTCTTTAATGGCGGGTAGTCAACGTCTGAAGCGTATGGCGGATACAGTACAACGCGAGTTGTCAGAACTGATCCGTCAGGAGCTGAAAGATCCACGCTTAGGTGGTCTTGTGACCATCTCTGCGGTGAAGGTGAGCCCAGACCTGGGATATGCGGAAGTTTATGTCACTGTGATGGGACGTGAACTTGGCGATGAGCAAAGCCAAGAAGCCAATAAAGAAACTTTGGATGTGTTGAACAAAGCATCTGGTTTCTTGCGCCACGAGCTGAGTCGTCGTATCAAAACCCGTATTACACCTCGTCTACGTTTCCATTACGATAAGACCAATGCATATGGCAACTATATGTTTGGCCTGATCGCTGAAGCTGTGAAGGACTTACCTGAAGCTGAAGCAAAAAAAGATGATGAATAAGTCTTAGGACTAAAAAAGCCACCTTCGGGTGGCTTTTTTTATCTCTAGATTTTTTTAGATTTAAAAGAACTTGAATTGCTTGTTCAATTAATCTAAATCATCATTGCGATTGATTTTCTTTTCATAAAAGGTACGACGGCGTGAACGCTGCCAGGGCAGGGGACGTTCCAGCGTCTCCGGCACTTCGCCACTCAAAGAGCGTAACCGCAAATGCAATGCAGCCTGTGCCATCAGATTGGCGGATACCGGCGCAGTAATAAAGGCAAACAGGGTAATCAGCACTTCAGCAAAGCCGAAACGGCCATACATGGCAGAGAAAATAATTGCTGCAATTAAAAAGCTGCCGAGGCCCAAGGTACTGGATTTGGTTGGTGCATGCAGACGCATGAACAGATCGGGCAAGCGCACCATCCCAATTCCCCCAACCAGCATAAAGAAAGCACCAATCAATAGAAAAATCGACACCAGTATTTCTAAAATTAAAGACATTTAAAAACTCCTAGTCGATGACATGGCCAGTGGTAAAATAACGCGCCAAGGCTGCGGTAGAGACAAAGCCCAGCATCGCGACCAAGAGAGCGCCTTCAAACAGAAAGGTGCTGCTCCAGTAAATGCCTAAAATCACCACCAGGCAGGTGGCATTCAGAAACAGGGTGTCCAGTGCCAACAGGCGGTCAACAATAGAGGGACCGGTAATCAGACGGATCAGACACAGTAACATGGAGATGGTGACCGCACCCAGACAAATCAATAATGCATAAGGTAGAATCGTCATGCTTTTTCTCCTGATCGTGCATTAAAAATCTCAATGAGCGGGCGTTCATAGCGCTGCTTAATTAGCGCGATTTCGGCCGCTTCATCATCTGTGCTTAAGGCATGCACCAGAATATCACCACGATCCTGGTCAATCCCTGCAGATACCGTGCCCGGTGTGGTGGTAATAATCATCGCCAGCAAGGTGTTGACTTCTTCATGTTCGGTGTCTAAAGGTACACGGAACCATTTTGGATGCAGATTCTTCGTCGGTCCTAGCACCAGTTTGGCCACTTTAATATTGGCTACAACAATGTCCCAAACTACGACAAAGAACAGGCGCAGGGCAGGAGTCCACTGGATATTCGGGGTATAGTCAATAAAGGGTTCGACCATACGTGGAATGATCACCGCGAGTAACAAGGCCATCAGCAATGTTCCAGCGTCCAGGCTGTGTGCCAGTAAAACCCAGCTCAGTCCCACAATCACAGAAACCAGCGGATGCGGGAACCAGCGTTGAAATAATGATTCAGCCATTAAGGTCCCTCCGGCGGTTTAAGTTGATTATCATCATATTCGGTCTGTTCAATATGCTGCTGGTCAATCTGGCGTTGCTTGAATTCTGAAATATGTTCACCCTTCAAGGTCGCTTCTGAAATCACATAAGGAATTAGATGCGCATTGGGATCTATCACCTCACCACCATATTTGGTTTCTGGCAAATACTTCGGATCGAATGGCTGGACGCTAATAAACTGACCTTCTGCATCCGGTTTTAACAGCGCGGCTTCATAGACCGAATTGTTTTTGATCTGTTCCGCAGTCTGATAATTATATTGATAAATCGGTCCGGCAAACACCACGTAGGCGGTTAAGCCTGCCAGCAATATATAAATCACCCGGTCATTGCGTGCCGGCGCCTTACTTGGCAGGGCTTCATATTTATGAAACTCTTCAGAATCAAGATCATCTTCAGGTCTGGACGAACGCCAGAACAGGATAAAACCGACTCGGGTAAAGGCCAGAATACTGAGGAAACTTACCAGCAAAATGGTCAGAATAATGATCATCTGATAGTCTGAATGGGCGGAAGCCTGCAAAATAAAGACTTTACCGAAGAATCCACTAAACGGTGGCAGGCCTGCCATCATCAAGGCGATGATGAAATAGACGATCGAAACCAACTTATTCTGTTTCATCAATGGGGCGATTTTAAAATGATCTTTAAATTCACCGCGCTGCGAGGTAATCCAGCCCGACAGAATATAAAAGGCGGCCGCAATCAGGGTGCTGTGTACCAGGTAATATAGTGCACCAGCCCAAGCCGCAGTATTATTCAGCCCAATGGCCACCAGAATCGTTCCGACTGAAGACAGCACCATAAAACCGACAAAACGGCGCAGACGTTCGGTGCCAATCGCACAAATCACACCATAGACAGATGTGACCAGACCAATTACCAGCAGACAGTTCATCAGAATTTGATGACTATATTCGTCATCAAAAACAGTTCCATTAATCCGCAAAATCGCATAAATTCCGACTTTGGTCATGATGGTAAAGAGCGCGGCAACAGGAGTCGTGGCTACTGCATAGGTTTTGGGTAACCAGAAACCCACCGGCAGCATTGCTGCTTTGATTCCAAACACCACAAACAGCATCAAGCCACCAGCAACCGCCAGTTTATGCTGATCTTCTGCAAGGGTTGGCATCAAACGGGCCACATCGGCCATATTCAGGCTACCGACACTGCCATAAATCATCCCGAGTCCAATCAGGAATAGCGCAGATGCCAGCAGGTTAATGGTGACATAATGAATTCCCAGCTGAAAACGTGCCTTGCCTTGTCCATGCAACAGCAGTACATAAGACGCCATCAGCAGAATTTCAAAGAACACAAACAGGTTGAACAAATCGCCGGTCAGGAATGCACCAGTCAGACCCATGAGCAGGAAATGCACCATGGCATGGAAATAACGGCCGCGTAAGTCCCATTCTTTGCTGGCATACCAGACCACAGGCAAGGCGAGTGCATAGGTCAATACCAACATCATGGCCGAGAGCTGATCCAGCACCAGCACGATTCCAAATGGTGCTGCCCATTCGCTGAGGGTGTATACGCTGATTTGGCCCTCGCTGCTGTTTATCAGATAGCTAACGGCAATGATCAGGCCCAAGATTCCCGAGAGATGGCTGATACCACGACGCCAGGGTTGACGCCAGTCCGTGATCAGAGAGCCTGCACCCGGATTTCCCAAAAGTACCAGGGCAAAAGCGGTAAAGGCCGGCAAAAGAATACTAAAAATAGGAGTATGTTGAGTCCAGAAATTGAGAAGATCAGTCATTAAGGCTCATCCTCACGTGGATCAATCTGGGGGATATCTTCTTTTGAGTCAACGTGGTCTGTTCCTGATTCGTAGCGGCTACGCAGTGCCAGTTGGACAATAAAGGCAGTGGTGGCAAAGCCAATCACGATGGCCGTCAGCACCAGTGCCTGAGGAAGAGGGTCGGTCACATTCGAAGCTTCGGTTAATACTGCAGGCGAATTCATCTGAATCCGGCCCATGGCAAATAAAAACAGGTTGACCGCATAACCAATCATGGCCAAGCCCAATACCACCGGGAAGGTACGGGCACGCAGGATCAGATAAATGCCTGTGGCTGTCAGCAGGCCAATCGCGGAGGCTAATAAAAATTCTAAACTCATCATTCTATTATCCTCTTGGTACTGGGCCAGACATGCTGGAGTGACGTGAATCGCCCAAGACTGAAATCATCAGCATGGTGGCACCGACGACAGTGACATAGACGCCGACATCGAATAGCGCAGCCGAAGCTAAATGCATTTCTCCAATAATAGGCGGAGAGACATAAATATGTGCACTGGTCAGGAATGGACGTGACCAGAACCAGGCCGCGATTCCGGTTAATCCTGCAATCGTTAAGCCGACTCCAATCCAGATTTCATACAGGCGACCGGATTTCGCACCCAGCAACTGTTCGGTTTTGTCCTGTCCCACTGCAATATATTGAATAATAAGTGCCAGTGAAGTCACCAGTCCGGCAATGAATCCACCGCCTGGCAGGTTATGGCCACGCATAAAGATATACAGGCTGACTACGAGCGCGACCGGCAAAATCCAGGATGCGGTAATACGTAACATCAGCGGGGAAGGATTAAAACGATAGGTCAGGCCCTGCGTCATGGTGGTACCATGCGCACGCATGCCATCCATTAGGCTCAGAACACCAATGGCTGCAATGCCCAGTACAGTAATTTCGCCGAAGGTATCGAAACCACGGAAGTCGACCAGAATCACATTCACCACATTGGTTCCGCCGCCCAGAGGAATGGACTGTTGCAGGAAGAACCATGAAATGGAATTGTGATCACGGGTCATGATCAGCCAGGCAATTGCCGCAATCCCGAGACCGCCGCCCAAGGCAATAATGGCATCGCGCCAGCGACGGGTCGGACTCGATTCATACGGAGTTAATTGTGGCAGTAAAGATAAACTCATCAGTAGCAGAACAGTGGTGACCACATCGACCGTAATCTGGGTCAGCGCCAGATCGGGAGCCGAGAAGCCGATAAAGACCATGGTGACGACCAGACCGACTGCACCGCTAATGAGTACCGCTTTAATGCGCTCATGATGGAACCACAGCAGCATCCAGCAGGCGGAGAACAGCAGTAACCACAGGATAATCGCCAGGGCAGGGGCATGGGTCAGCTCGCGCGTACCCGTACCCACCGCATTGCTGAGTAATGGGAACCCCACCAGCCCGACGGTAAAAATTACAATCCACAATAAATAGCTTTGCAATTTGCCATTTTCAGTGGCACGGCGGAAACGGCGTGAATTCAGCAGCAAATTTTTCAAAAACAGGTCGAACAGCACTCGGCCCTGTAAGCGGCCCAGTTTTGGATCCAAGTCGATTTCACGTAAGGCGCCACCTTTGGCGAGAGAAAAGTAAAAGATTATTCCGCCGAGCAGAGCGATCACACTCATCAGCAGCGGCAGGTTGAAACCATGCCAAAGCGCCAGATGAGTGCCTTCAAAGGCAAAATTCTGGGTGGTGGCTTGAGTAGTGCTGTTGACAATTTTTTCCACCAGAAGAGCCGGTAATAGACCGACTAAAATACATAAAATTGCTAACAAAGTGGCCGGTGCGCGCATACCAAAGGCAGGTTCATGTGCATCTTTATTCGGGACCTGCTTGCCTAGCGGACCATCGAAAAAGACTCCATGCACCAGTCGAATGGAATAAGCCACCGCAAAAATCCCGGCCAGTGTCGCGACAATAGCAGAGCCGACCATAAGTGGACCACTCAAGCTGGCGACCAGTTCGGTAAAGAACATTTCCTTGGACAGGAAACCATTGGTCAACGGTACACCCGCCATGGATGCTGCCGTGATCATGGTCAGCGTGGCGGTAAATGGCAGTAATTGCCATAGGCCAGACAGTTTACGCAAGTCACGGGTACCGGATTCATGATCGATGATGCCGGCAATCATAAACAGTGCCGCTTTAAAGGTGGCGTGGTTAATAATATGGAAAATCGCTGCTGCAACGGCCAGTGGTGAACCAATCCCCAGCAGACACATGATCAGGCCTAAATGGCTGATGGTTGAATAGGCAAGTAAGCCTTTCAGGTCTTCCTTAAAAATGGCAAAGAAGGCGGCCATACACAGGGTAAATAGACCAACAAAGGTCACAATATTATGAAACAGTGCAGCACCGGCAAAGATCGGGAGCAAACGTGCGACCAGGAATAAACCGGCTTTGACCATGGTGGCCGAGTGCAAATAGGCAGAGACCGGTGTCGGTGCAGCCATGGCATTCGGTAACCAGAAGTGAAACGGGAACTGCGCACTCTTGGTAAAGGCACCGAGTAAAATCAGCAACAGGGTTGGAACAAATAAATGATGGGACTGAATCTGTTCAGTCATCATCAGGATTTGGTCAAGCTGATAAGTGCCGGTGATTTGACCAAGCAGGACAAAACCGCCCAGCATCGCCAGACCACCCATTCCGGTAATGGTCAGGGCCATACGTGAGCCACGTTGCGCCGCTTCGTAATTGCTCCAGTAACCCACCAGCAGGAAGGATGAAATACTAGTCAGTTCCCAGAAAATCAATAAGATAATCAGGTTATTCGACAATGAAATTCCGAGCATCGCCGCCATAAATAGCATCAGCAGGAGATACAGTTTGCTCAGTGAATTTTTTGGATTGAGATAATAATAGGCATAAATATAAATCAGTGTACCAATTCCGCTGATCAGCAAGGCAAACAGCAGTCCCAGAGAATCCAGGCGAAAACTGAAATCGATGCCGAGCTGGGGCAGCCAGGACCAGGTCTGGGTAATCACTGCACCATCAAATATGGCGGGCGCCTGACTCAATAATAATAAGAAACTGCTGAGGCTGACACCAATTGCCCCTAAAGCCGTTACCCCGCGCGAAAATTGTTTCAGCCACGAGACAAGGGTTGTGCCTAATACTAACGGTAACAATATAATAATCGGCAGCACACTCGTATCCATTGTCATGATTTAGGTTGTGACCAACCTAAGGTGAATCTTTATCTTTCAAGGACTACAGGACCACAAGGAGCGACCCAAACTTCTCAATCTTGAAAGCCAAAAGAATATTCAAAAAGAATATAAAACAGTTGTATTGCGCAACTTATAAACGATAGCAAATTCCGATTTTACAATGAAATTCGCAAATAAAACCGATCATATTACAGGATAACAACAACATCAACGTTTTTATGTCGAACTTATAAATTATACGCCGGCTCGGTTTTAACAGGCGCTGCATGCTTAAACAGATCATCCAGAAGTGACCGAAAATTAAGATTAAATTGCAGGCATTGATTGTAAATTTGACTCAAAACAGTTCAATCCTGGCAAAAACAGAATGCTGAAAAGCTCCCTTATTGACTCAAACAATCGCGCTTATTTTTTTGAATCTGTTTAGAGCGACTGAGGTAGCGTCGGATGATGCTCCTGAGCAAGTAGGGCTAGCAGTTCCTGCTGTTGCTCCGGATTTAACTGTTGCTGAATCATTTGCAATACAGCAAGTGGTGTGACGGGTTCAGTGACCGTTTCCATTAAAGTATCTTCGGGTGAAATATCTCTATTTCGCTGCAATTCCAGCTCTGCGTAGATCTGATCAAACTGGGTTTTCATACTTTCAAGGTGAATGGGGTGCAGCTGTTTATTTTCCAGTTTCAGATATTGAAAAGCGTGTGCCTGTTCCAGCAATTCAGGTCGGTTGCCGGTCGTAATAATCTGCAAGTTAGGAAAAGCCTGATGCAGGCGTGATAGGATCACTGCTGCCATCTCCTGATCCAGTTGATGATCAATTGCATCAATCAACAAAACGCCTGTACCTTCCTGACACGGAAATAAACTTTTGGGATTCAATAGGCAAAGACGCCGCACAATATCACCCACCAGTGCAATCCAGTTGCGGATACTGTTGGGCAGTTGCTGGAAGCTAAAGGTCTGTTGCTGATAGGTCACCATCAGTTGCAGCTTGGGCTGGTATTTTAAATAAATCTGGCTGACTTCTGGCAGGATCAGTGACAACGCCTGTTTTAAAGCGGTGAGATTTGGTGCATGCAGATGTGCCTGGGCTTTCTCGATCTGCCGGGCCAGTTCATCTCCGCGAATATCCTCTGGCTGCTGTAAGGCACGCGCCAAAATCTGATCCATAAGCTTAGCACTTTGCGCATTTTCAATATCACTGATTTCACGAAACCATTCAAAAAAACGGGCAAAGGTGGTGAAAGGAATCGCAGCTATTTCATAAGCATGTGCGGACTGGAGAATGGCCGGGTTATTTTTGCTGAGCAGATTGACTTCATTGGTAAAACGTTCAGCAGGATAATAGGCAATTAGCGGCAAACCGAGCAGGGGATCGTGCAAGCGGGCTTTCTGATACAGGCTGAGCATGCTTTCAAGCTGTGAGGTTTCTGCTTTGCTAAAACCCAGCCCCTGACTGTTTAGGGTCTTGTAGATTTGCCATGAACAGCTTTGTAGGTTCGTAGGCTCGGACTGACTGGATTCTGGCAAGCTGCCCATCTCTTCAGGAAAACCGATCCGGATATCAATTTTGGATTGCAGCCGGTTTTGCATGATGTCCTGATCTTGCATCACCAGACCCGCGGCACGGCTGTCGCGATAACGCGCTGCAAACCAGGTCAGTGCCTGATAGCTAAAACGTAAAAGCGTAGTTTTGCCAGTTCCCTGATTGCCCAGAATCAAGGTGACCGGGCATTGCGGATAATTAAACTGGAGCTGAATGTCGGAAAAATGCAGGGTATGTTTCAGTTGAAGCGCTTGGATGTGCATAGATCACCTGTCCTATGAGGTTTACATCCATGCCATGCACCTTAACCGACTGCCTGCCGAAGCGACTGCGGCATTTTGATCTTCAGTTGCTGAATCAGGTCATAAATGTGATGAATATTTAAACTCACTTTAGCACGTGTACAAGCCACGTAAAGTAATCTTAATTCTTCATCACTAATTTTATGATCTTTTTCATTCAGCTTAAACTGATAGTCATCTTCAATATGAACCCGATCCCATTCCAGACCTTTGGCCTTGTGTGCCGTGGAAATAATATAGTCAGCTTGGGCAATCGGGGTGATTTTAGCCAGGGCTTTTTTTAGTGGATCAGTCCCATGTTCGTCCACCAGTTTGACCAGTGGCTTGATGTCACTGCCTTCATTGGTTTCACAGTATTCATGGACATCATGCCAGGAGTTAAACCAGGCCAGTTCCGGTACATCAACCACACGTTTGCCCTGTTTCAGCATGGCGGCCGCATCGACAAAACGATTCAGTTTGACATGGTCGGCTTGCAGGCTGACTTTATCACCACGAACTAAACCCGCTAATAACAATTCCATGGCGCGGGCATTGGTTCGGCATAAAATTGCATCACGCATTTTGGTATGCGGTTTATTCACGACCTTAGAGTCTAATAGCGGATTGCCAAGCAAAGGTACGGTCTCATTGAGGGCACCTAAAATGGCATTGGCATTCAGGGCAATTTCAGGACCGAAACGAAATGAGGTGGTCAGACGTGATTCTGGTAAGGGCAGTTGCTGCATGGCATTGACTGCACCACGCCAGGCATAAATCTGCTGATGGGCATCACCGACATAAATCACCTGGGTGCTGCGCTGTTTCAGTAGAATCCCCAGCATTAAGGGATCGGCATCCTGAGCTTCATCGAACAGCACATAATCGGCCGGGATATTCGGCTCGGACAGTGCCCAGAGTTTCAGGTAAATGTCATGACCGATGCCGGCCTGATGATTTGGATCAATCGACTCTAGCCAGCGTCGTTCGACTGCCGGATAAAGTTTCTTCTGTAAAGTCTCGATATCATCCGGATGCAACCAGCTCGGCGCCTGAATATGCCGCGGAGCAGGGTATTGCGAACTGGTCGAGCAGAAATAACCGACACCATTGGCGACTAAACTCGCCAGACGCGAAGGCATCAAGACATATTTCTCATAACGTCCACCCATCATGCGGCGCATGGTCATCGGTTCAAGCCGGTACTCTTTGGCAATAAAACTCGGACTCAAGCGTGGCAGACGCAGCTTGTCGGTCACTCCACGTGGAACACTGCGAAATGCCAGCGAGTGAAAAGTCCGGCAATCCACACCCCGGTGGAACCTGGCCTGCGCTTCACTGGCAATGGCTTTGTTAAAGGCCAGATACATGCCGCGTTTTTGCGGCATGGCATCACTGATCATTTGCAGGGTAGTGGTTTTACCTGTACCTGCATAGGCAATCACCTTAAAGGATTTGCCCAGACGTGCGTTATCAATGGCAGTGGCCTGCTCATAGGTCGCGGTCGGTTTTTTTAAATCAGACACAGATGAATTCAAGGCTTAATGCTGACGGTTGGCTTTTTCAACCAGACCAGACAAGCCTTGGCGACGTGCCAATTCATTTAATACCAATTGCACATCCAGGTCGAAATAACCGAGCATGACGATGGTATGGAACCAAAGATCTGCCACTTCATAGATCAGATCATTTTTATGGTCTACCGAAGCATCCTGATCAAAGTCTTTGGCTGCCAGCACAGTTTCAAAGCTTTCTTCACCCACTTTTTCCAGAATCTTGTTCAAGCCTTTATGGTAGAGCTTGGCTACATAAGAAGAATCCGGATCGGCCTGTTTGCGTTCTGCCATCATCTGACCCAGATAAGACAGGACTTCGACCTGTTCAGATTGGGCGGTTGACGCTTCCATCGCCAGCGTATGCGGATTCGTGGATTTTTCGCCATAAATCGCAGAGGGATCTTTCAACTGTGCATCGACAATTTCCCAGCCATTTGGCGTGAGCTTGCGATAGAAGCATGATTCACGGCCAGTATGGCAGGCAATGCCACCATGCTGTTCAATTTGCAGCACAATCACGTCGGCATCACAGTCCAGACGGATTTCATGTACGGTCTGAAAATGTCCTGATTCTTCGCCCTTATGCCATAACTTGCTGCGTGAACGAGAGAAATACACTGCCTGATTTTTTTCGGCAGTTAAAGCCAAGGCTTCACGGTTCATCCAGGCTACCATCAACACACGTCCAGTTTGATGATGCTGGGCAATGGCAGGGACTAATCCTTGTTCGTTAAATTTTACTTCATCGAGCCATTGCGCGTTGTTCATAAGGGTTTCCATCATTTCAATCAAAATATAAAAATACGGATAGGAAATATCCGCTGATAGTGTACGTGATCTCGCAGCATTTGCGGCAAAAATCTGTGTTGATCAGGACAGGCGTGTCGTGGTTTTTTAAATCAGTCCACTTTATTTCAGATCTTGCAAAACTGAGACAGAGAAAAGCCGCCCAGTCGGCGGCTCGTATTTCCAGCAATCATCCGTCTGAAAAATTACCAGTGTTCGCCCGGGAACAAACGTGCATATGCTTTTTGCACCAAGTTTAATTTTTGTGGTTGACCCATAGATGCAGTTGAACTTGGGAACAGGTTATAACCAATCGACATCAAGACATTGTTGATATCCGGTGCAATTGAATAGGTAATGGAAGCCAGACGGCCCAAACCGGTCGCCACTTTCTTCGGACGTTTCACAATCGCATAGGCAACCAGGTCAGCCGCCTGTTCCGGAGAGAGCGTTGGGACATATTTATAAATTTTAGTTGGCGCAATCATCGGAGTACGCACCAAAGGCATATAGATCGACGTGATTGCGATTTTATGTGAATGCACTTCTGCAGACAAACAGCGGCTAAAGGCATCCAGCGCAGCTTTTGATGCGACATAGGCCGAAAAGCGGGTAGCATTGGCCAGTACGCCAATTGAGCTGATGTTAATAATGTGACCCGCGCGACGAATCATCATTTGCGGCAGGATATTCATCACCAGACGCACGGCGCCGAAATAGTTCAGCTGCATGGTCCGTTCAAAATCATGAAAACGATCTACTGACTCATGCACGGCACGGCGGATCGAACGTCCTGCATTATTGATCAGAATATCAATATGATCGACTGAGGCAATAATCTGTTTGGAAACTTCATCAATCGCTTCCATATTGTTTAAATCACATGGAAAGATTGAGGCTTTGCCGCCTTTGGCTTCAATTTCTGATTTTACTTGTTCTAGGGTTTCCTGAGTACGGGCCACCAGTAAAACATGGGCACCTGCATCAGCCAGTTGATGTGCTGTCGTTAAACCAATACCGCTGGATGCACCGGTAATCAGGACGGTTTTACCTGCAACACGTTTTTCCAGTTGTTTGTGTAGTCTAGTTTTCACGTTTGTTATCCCTAATTTGAAGTCAGCGTTCAAATTATTTTTATTAAAGGTCTATGGCGCTCTAACAGAAGATGAGAGCGAAGGTGAGTCCAGATATGATAACCAATTCTTCAGGAAAATCTATAAATTAAAGTATTGAAATTAAAATAAAAATTAGAGTAATTGCTCTATTTGTGTTCACTCTTTCATTTAACTTTTAACATGAAAATAAAAAGTAAAGCAAGTGGCTGTTTTAGAAAATAAATAAAAAAACCTCACCAAAATGATGAGGTTTCGAAGCGGCTCGGGCACCTTTTTAAACGGCCGCCAGCGCCTGTTCCAGATCGGCAATCAGGTCATCACTATGTTCAATCCCAATGGATAAACGCACCATATCCTCACTGACGCCTGCCGATTTTAACTCTTCGGCATTGAGCTGACGATGCGTAGTAGTCGCCGGATGGCAGGCCAGACTTTTAGCGTCGCCGATATTGACCAGACGGGTGAACAATTGCAGGGCATCAATAAAACGTGTGCCGCCTTCGAGACCATGTTCTACCCCAAAGGTCAGAATGGCAGACGGTTTACCTTTCACATATTTCTGTGCCAAGGCATGCTGTGGGTGATCTTTTAGGCCGGCGTAATTAACCCATTTCACTTTAGGATGTTTTTGCAGATATTCAGCGACTTTCAGTGCGTTTTCAGTATGACGTTCCATCCGTAGGCTTAAGGTTTCCAGACCTTGCAGAATCAGGAATACATTTTGTGGACTGATCGCAGCGCCGGTATTGCGCAGTGGCACTACACGGGCACGGGCGATATAAGCCGCCTCTCCCAAAACTTCGACATAGTTCACGCCGTGGTAGCTTGGATCAGGCGTATTCAGGGCAGGGAAACGTTCAGGGTATTTACCCCACGGGAATTTACCGCTATCCACAATGATGCCACCAATTGAATTGCCATGACCGCCGATATATTTGGTCAGGGAATGCACCACAATATCTGCACCAAAGTCGAAAGATTTTTGTAGTACTGGGGTGGCAACGGTATTGTCGACAATCACCGGTACACCATATTCATGTGCAATTTTAGCAATGGCTTCCAGATCAATAATATTACCCAGTGGATTACCAATCGATTCAACAAAAACCAGTTTGGTTTTTTCATCAATCAAGTCACGCAGACTTTCCGGCTTTTCATAATCAAAGAAACGTACTTCAATGCCCTGTTTTGGTAGGGTATGTGCAAAGAGGTTATAGGTACCGCCATATAGTGTTGACACAGAAGCAATGTTGTCACCAGCTTCAGAAATGGTCTGAATGGCATAGGTAATCGCAGCCATGCCAGAGGCCAAAGCCAGTGCTCCGATCCCGCCTTCCAGTGCTGCAACACGTTGTTCCAGAACCGCAGTGGTCGGGTTCATAATTCGGGTATAGATATTGCCCTGAACCTTTAAATCAAAGAGATCGGCCCCATGTTGAGTATTGTCAAAGGCATAAGACGTGGTTTGGTAAATCGGCACTGCCACAGCTTTGGTGGTTGCTTCTGGGGTATAACCTGCATGAATCGCAAGGGTTTCTGCTTTATAACTCATTCTGTTTGATCTTCTTGTTTAAGTTTATGGCTTGAGTGTAGCATTTTCACATATGAGTAAAAGTGCAATTTTATTGAAATAAATATATGAAATATTCATATATCGGCCTGGATTTGAGTCATTTATTTTACTGAAAACAACTGTTTAAAAAAACATCAGCAATAAACTTGTAACAATGCATTGAAGTTCATGGCAATGGCTTATGTTTTCGCAGCTTTCTGCGTATAATAGCCGATTATTTTTTCGCTCATTTTTGAGCTGGGGTGGTTGTTTTAACCCCATTTGGTTTTTCAGTTGAGGAGTCCTACGTGGCCCAATATATTTACACGATGAACCGAGTGTCGAAGATGGTTCCGCCTAAGCGCGAAATCCTGAAAGACATCTCCTTATCATTTTTCCCAGGTGCTAAAATTGGTGTGCTTGGTTTAAACGGTGCAGGTAAATCTACCTTGCTTCGTATTATGGCGGGCGTAGATAAAGATTTCTCTGGTGAGGCACGTGCGCAACCGGGTACAAAAATCGGTTATCTTGAGCAAGAACCACCTTTAGATGAAACCAAAGACGTTCGTGGTAACGTTGAAGATGGTTTACGTGAACCTCTTGATGCTTTAGCGCGTCTGGATGAAGTCTTTGCTGAATATGCAGCAGAAGATGCAGATTTCGATGCACTTGCGAAAGAGCAAGAGAAGCTTGAAGCGATTATCCAGACTTGGGATGCACATAACCTTGCCAACCAGATGGATCAAGCGGCTGCAGCATTGAACCTGCCTGCTTGGGATGCAGATGTATCTAAGCTTTCAGGTGGTGAGCGCCGCCGTGTGGCACTTTGCCGTTTACTTCTGTCTAAACCAGACATGTTGCTTCTCGATGAACCGACGAACCATTTAGATGCTTCTTCTGTATCTTGGTTGGAACGTTTCTTGAAAGACTTCCCGGGTACCATCGTTGCGATTACGCACGACCGTTACTTCCTGGATAACGTAGCTGAATGGATTCTTGAGCTTGACCGTGGCATGGGTATTCCGTATCAAGGTAACTATTCTTCTTGGCTTGAGCAGAAAAATGCCCGTTTAGAGCAAGAGAACAAGCAGGAAGAATCTTTTGCTAAAGCATTGAAAAAAGAACTTGAATGGGTTCGTTCTAATGCCAAAGGTCAGCAAAAGAAAAACAAGGCGCGTATGGAGCGTTTTGAAGAGCTTAACTCGCGCGAATTCCAGCAACGTAACGAAACTTCTGAAATCTACATTCCACCTGGCCCACGTCTGGGCAACAAGGTTGTAGAAGTTGAAGGCATCAGTAAATCGTTTGGTGATCGCTTACTGTACAAAGATTTAACGTTCACAGTACCACCTGCTGCAATTGTGGGTATCGTGGGTGAGAACGGTGCGGGTAAAACCACGCTATTCCGTATGATGACTGGCGAACAGCAACCAGATACCGGTACGGTAACGCTGGGTGAATCGGTTAAAGTGGCTTATGTCGGTCAGATCCGTGACACGCTAGACAACAACAAAACTGTCTGGGAAGAAGTGTCTGGTGGTTTAGATATCTTGAAGATTGGTGATTACGAAATCGCATCTCGTGCGTATATCGGTCGCTTTAACTTTAAAGGCCAAGATCAGCAAAAGCGCGTAGGTCAATTGTCAGGTGGTGAGCGTAACCGTTTACAACTTGCGAAAATCCTGCAAATGGGTGCTAACGTTATCCTACTCGATGAACCATCAAACGACTTGGACATCGAAACCTTGCGTGCACTTGAAGATGCCATTCTGGTATTCCCAGGTACTGTGATGGTGATCTCGCATGACCGTTGGTTCCTGGACCGTATTGCAACGCACATCTTGTCATTTGAAGGTGAAACCCCTGAATTCTTCACTGGTAACTATGCTGAGTTTGAAGAATATCGCCGTAAGCGTGATGGTGATGATCTTGTAGCGAAGCGTCAAAAATATCGCAAAATCGGTGTTTAATCATCTCCGACTTTTGTAAATAAAAAAACCAGCCTCAGGGCTGGTTTTTTTATGTTTATTATATGGTGGAGGGTAAATTAGATTTCCCACTCATGATTACATTCACGGCATTTCCATTTCTTTTGTGTTTGCATGAATGCCTGCATTGAAATTTTAAAATCAGGTAGATCTTTATAGAACATAAAACCTGCGATCAAAGAAAGAATAAAGACGATCACAGTCGCAGTCTGTAAAGTGGTACCTGCACCATCGCCAAAAATCCACATCGCGATGCTAATAATGACCAGTAATAATAACAGGAACAGGGCAGGGACCAGAAACATTAAGCTTTTAGGAACCACTGGACGTGGAGCTGCTTGACCTGGCTGGGCCACTGGCATGATTTTCGGGCTTTGACACTTAGGGCAACGATATTGCATTACAACTCCAAAATTCTAAATTACTGATTATTTTATCGGAAGATGCGAAGAAACCGAAATATTGCCCAACATAAAATATACAGGCAATAAAAAACCCAAGTCGTAATGCTTGGGTTTTTTATAAGATGACCATAATATATTATGGTCATCTTGAATATGGCGTCCCTACGGGGATTCGAACCCCGGTTACCGCCGTGAAAGGGCGATGTCCTAGGCCTCTAGACGATAGGGACAATTGAGGCAAATAACACAGCTAAAGCAAGACTTGATTTGGTGGAGTCAAGGAGGATCGAACTCCTGACCTCTACAATGCCATTGTAGCGCTCTACCAACTGAGCTATGACCCCAGTCTGTGTGAGCGCTATATTAGGGATATCGCGCTCACACGTCAACACAAAAATTAATTAAGCTTGATCAACTGCTTCATTTTTCGGCAACTTTAAGCTTTCATTGAGTTTTTCCCAGACTTTCAGCTCTTTTTTGCTTGGACCACCGACAATTTCCAGCGCATGACGTAAACGTGCAAAGGTTAAATCAGGACCAATGGTCACCATCGTTTGCATCACGGGTGTAGACGCAGTCGAACCGGCGATCGCAATAAAGAACGCAGGCATGAAATCACGTAACTTGATTTCCATCTGTGTCGCCAAGTCCATCAAGGTCTGGCTCACCGTGTCGTTATTCCAAGTAAACAGGCTTTCTAAACGCCAAATTGCGAATTGAAGACTTTGACGTACCTGTTCATCCGACAGTTTCTTGCTTTCAAACTGTTCTTTAGACAGGGTCGGGAAGTGGTTGAAGTAATGCGCAGACCAATTTACTGCTTCAGACAGCAGGTTAATACGCGGTTGAATCGCAGCCGCAATTTCTTCTAACTTGGCACGATCTGCTTTCCAGGCCAATAATGTGTCTAGAAGTTCAGCCGGGCTGAGTGCCTTGATCCATTGACCGTTTAACCAGTTTAGTTTCTCGACATCAAAGATCGGACCACCAAGTGATACACGTTTGATATCAAAATGTTCAATCATTTCTGCCAGAGTGAATTTTTCACTTTCATCTGGCATTGACCAGCCCATACGACCTAGGTAGTTCAACAAGGCTTCAGGTAGTACACCGATGTCTCTATAGTAGTTAATTGAGGTCGGGTTTTTACGTTTAGACAGCTTAGATTTATCCGGGTTACGCAGCAGTGGCATGTGGCATAGTACCGGCATGTCCCAACCGAAATATTGATACAGTAACTGATGTTTCGGCGCAGATGGAATCCATTCTTCACCACGAATTACGTGGGTGATTTGCATCAAATGATCATCTACTACGTTTGCTAAATGGTAGGTTGGGAGGCCATCGGTTTTTAGCAGGATTTGCATGTCTACTTGCGCCCATGGAATTTCCACTTCGCCACGCAGCATGTCATTGAATTTACATACGCCTTCGGTTGGTACTTTCATACGGATGACGTGTGGTTCACCAGCGGCCAAACGACGCTCAACTTCTTCTTGAGTGAGATTCAGACCGCGACCATCATAACGTGGCGACTCACCACGTGCCTGCTGTTCTGCACGCATTTGATCTAGTTCTTCTGCAGTTGCAAAACAGTAGAAAGCATGGCCTTTCTCTACCAGTTCCAAGGCATAATTTTTATAGATATCCATACGTTCTGACTGGCGATACGGCGCATGCGGGCCACCGACATCAGGACCTTCAGACCAGTTCAGACCCAACCAGCGCAATGAATCCAGGATCATTTTTTCAGATTCAGGCGTTGAGCGCAGTTGGTCAGTATCTTCAATACGAAGAATGAATTCACCGCCATGCTGTTTAGCAAAACATAAGTTAAACAAGGCGATATAGGCAGTACCTACATGCGGAAAACCAGTAGGAGAAGGTGCAATACGAGTACGAACAGTCATAGCCGGATCTAATCTTAGATATAAAATTGCAGCTATTATAGCGAAAAAGCCACATCACTTAATGCTTTATTCAACATTGAGTGATGTGGCTTTTAAATCCGGGAATATTCAGCGCTGTTGATGCTGATTAAGAATGAGCACTCGAAAAAATACTTTGGACAAAGCGGGTGAAGCGGTAATTCTGTTCTGCAAAGAAATTTTGCGAAGGTGCGACTTTAAATGCAGTTAAGACTTTTAGATTATCTTCTGTTTGAAGTGTTTTTTCAGTTTTTTGTTGCTGAATCGCTTTTTCAATCGGCGAAGTCTTGCTTTCAACAGTGCTTACTGTAGGCTTCGGCAAATCTGTCTTCACAACGACGGCATGACCGAGTTGAATCGAGAACAACATAATCAGGCTTAGGATGCTGGCTGTGAATAATGTAAATTTCATATCCAAACTTCCTCCTTACTTCTGGTTGGTTTTATTTTGTTAAAAATGTTTTTTTAATACTCTGTCTACAATTTAATCACAGTTGATCATAAAGAAGTAGAACCAAGTCACATTTTTTACAAAAGAAATAATATAACTCTGTGGAAAATTACCAAAAATCGTAATTTCCTGTTTTGGTGGCCTATTTTTAACAGACAACTGTGAAGAGAACGTGAAGAACTGTCTTATATTGTAGCAGAAGATTACTTTTCTGGCAGAATATGTATCCGGATTTAATTGTTAGAAGATATCTCAAAATCAGCAATAGATTGTAGATATTGTTATAAATGTATGATTGTTATGTTTATTTTTGATTTGTATAGTGCGGGTCATATAAACAATGAGTTACATCAGATGAAAAAATAATAGCATCCGCAATCTTGACAATTTTAGTGGGAACAGCAGTACAGAATTCTATTGCCAAACATTTCCTGAATGTCTCTTATGACCCGACCCGTGAATTTTATCAGGAATATAATGAAGAATTTGGCAAGTTCTGGAAGCAGAAAACCGGACAAACGGTTAATTTTAAACAGTCGCATGGCGGTTCAGGCAAGCAGGCACGTTCGGTGGTCGATGGTTTGCAGGCCGATGTCGTAACCTTGGCCTTGGCCAATGATATCGAAGAAATCGTCAATGCAGGTTTAATCGAGAAAGACTGGCAAAAAGAGTTTCCGAGTAATTCGGCACCTTATACGTCTACGATTGTATTCTTGGTGCGTAAAGGGAATCCAAAGCAAATCAAAGACTGGAATGATCTGACCAAAGCGGGTGTGGACATTATTACCCCAAACCCAAAAACCGGTGGCGCACCGCGTTGGATCTACCTGTCTGCTTGGGGTTATGCGCTGAAACAGCCTGGCGGGAATGATGCGAAAGCCAAAGAGTTGGTGAAAAAACTTTATCAAAATGTCAAAGTTTTAGATTCCGGTGCCCGTGGTTCACTGACGACGTTTGCCGAGCGCGGCATTGGTGATGTGCTTTTATCCTGGGAAAATGAAGCCTTGCTGGCGACGCAAGGTCTGGGTAAAGACAAGTACGATATTGTCTATCCATCGATTTCAATTCTGGCCGAACCATCGGTAGCCATTGTCGATAAAAACGTGAATAAAAATGGCAATACCCATCTGGCCAAAGGTTATTTGAACTATTTGTATTCACCGAAAGGGCAGGAGCTTGCTGCGAAATATTTCTTCCGTCCGCGGGACGCCAAAGTGGCTGCCAAATATTCAGACCAGTTTCCGAAAATCCAGACCTTTACCATTGATAAAGTCTTTGGTGGTTGGGCCAAAGCGCAAAAAACACATTTTGTGAATGGGGCGATTTATGACCAGATTTACAATGAAAAAAGATAAGTGAGCGGTAGTCTAAATAGAATAAGGAAAATGGCTAAAGTGTTATCCATTTTCTTTATATCTAATGCATAAAATTCTATATATTAGATATAAGTAGAATAACACATAATATTTTCCTTTTAAAAACAAAATATTAAACAGAAAAACCTTTCATTTTATCGTGTTGTGATGTTGTAGGGTGAATTGCGATAAATGATTTTATTTCATATAGTTATATCTAATGAAGATAAACTCTGTGCTGCCATGAAAATTCAATTAAAATCGTTATTTAGTGCTGCCTTATTGGCGACTGGTTTAGGCATGACCGCGACTGCTTCACAAGCAGCAGACCGTCAGTTTCTGAATGTATCCTATGATGCTACGCGTGAGTTCTATGATGAATTTAATAAATCATTTGGCGCTTACTGGAAAAACCGCACCGGTCTGGATGTGAATTTCAAGCAGTCACATGGCGGTTCGGGCAAACAGGCACGTTCTGTGGTTGATGGCTTGAAAGGTGATGTGGTGACTTTGGCACTCGCCAACGACATCGAAGAAATTGTGAAATCTGGTCAGATTCAGCCGGGCTGGCAAAAGGAATTCCCACACAACTCGGCACCTTATACCTCGACGATTGTATTCATGGTACGCAAGGGCAATCCGAAAGGCATCAAGGACTGGAATGACTTAACCAAACCAGGCGTACAAATTATTACGCCGAACCCAAAAACCGGTGGTTTGCCGCGTTGGGTGTATCTGTCTGCATGGGGTTATGCCGAGAAACAGCCAGGCGGTAATAAAGCCAAAGCACAGGACTTTGTCGGCAAACTTTATAAGAACGTGAAAGTGATGGATTCTGCTGCACGTGCTTCAATGACCACCTTTGCTGAGCGTGGGATTGGCGATGTATTGCTGACTTGGGAAAATGAAGCTTTAGTAACGCAAAAAACCTTGGGTAAAAACAAGTTTGATATCGTTTATCCATCAATTACGATTTTAACTGAACCGTCAGTGGCGATTGTGGATCGTACGGTAGAGAAAAATGGCAATAAATGGTTAGCAACAGGTTATATCAATTACCTGTATTCACCATTGGGTCAGGAAATGGCAGCTAAACATTTCTATCGTCCACGTAATGAAAAAGTATTAGCGAAATATTCGGCACAGTTCCCTAAAATCAAAACCTTTACCATTGATGAAGTCTTTGGTGGTTGGGCCAATGCACAGAAAACCCATTTTGTGAATGGTGCAATTTTCGACCAGATTTATAACAGCAAACGTTAATTGATCTGCGAAGTTATCTAGATTGAAAAAAGCCTCCAAAACTGGAGGCTTTTTTGTATGAGAAAAATGCTAAAACGGTTTTCTCTATGGAAAGTAATATTTATCTACAAAAAGTCGTTTGGAGCTTTGCCTAAACAGGGTGATAATGTGCAGTTAAATTTTTCCCCCTATTGATTGAGTTTTTATGTCACATATTTCTGTATTACTTCACGAAACGATTGATGCCTTGTTGGCGGGTCGCAATACGGGAACTTATGTGGATGGAACCTTTGGCCGTGGTGGACATACGCGTTTATTGCTGTCCAAATTAGATGAAAATGCACGCGTCTATGCCTTTGATAAAGATCCACAAGCACTGGCGGTGGCGGCTGAACTCGAACAAGAAGATTCACGTTTTAAAATTATTCATGCCAGCTTTGCTGATCTGAAAGATGCATTGGCTGAACTGGGCATTGAACAGGTAGATGGGGTAATGGCAGATCTGGGTGTTTCTTCACCGCAACTGGATCAAGCTGAACGTGGTTTCAGTTTTATGAAAGATGGCCCGCTGGATATGCGTATGGACAACTCGCAAGGTCCGACCGCAGCAGAATGGCTGACCCAGATTGAAGAAGAAGCGCTGGCGAATATCATTTTTAAATATGGTGAAGAGCGTTATAGTCGCCGTATTGCCAAGGCAATTAAGGCTGCCGGATATATTGATACCACGGCAAAGCTGGCTGAGATTGTAAAAGTAGCACACCCGAAATGGGAAAAAAATAAGCATGCTGCGACCCGTACTTTCCAGGCGATTCGTATTGCTATTAATAAGGAATTAGAAGATATTGAAATCTTCTTGCCTCAGGCCGTTGAAATCTTGAAACCTGAAGCACGTTTGGCGGTGATTAGCTTCCATTCACTGGAAGACCGTTTGATTAAACAATTTATTCAAAAAGAGTCAACGCTTGAAGAAGATTCAGGCTGGGGAATGCCACAACAACAGAAAGATACGCGACGTTTAAAGAAAGTTTCTCGTGTTAAAGCCAGTGATGAGGAGGTCAAAGCCAATCCTCGTTCACGTAGCGCATGGCTGCGGGTAGCAGAACGTTTAGCTTAATAGGCAGATCATGAAAACGGAAGTGGTTGATAAAAAAACAGAAAAATTGTGGCTGAAAAAAGTTACAATCTATCTCATGCTGATACTGATGGTCTTCATCAGTGCAGTATTTGTGGTATTTCAGGTATTTGAATACCGTCAGGACAACAGAAAGCTGAGTACCTATCTGCGTGAAAGGGATGACCTGAATGCAGAGTGGGGGCGTTTGCTGATTGAACAGCAAACTTTTGGCGCGACGGCACAGATCGGTACGCGTGCAGTGACACAGCTGCGTATGTATTCACCTCCGGTTTCACAAAGTGTCGTGATTTCCTTACCACAAACTTCAGATGAGAAAAAATAAGGCTAGCGTTCCGACATGGTAGACAAGAGAAAGAAGCAACCGGTACGTAAAAAACAATCGGTCACCGACAAAAATGCCTCAAATGTTTATATCAATCGTTTTTACATCATGTGGGCGGTGGTGCTGCTGTGTTTTGTGACACTGATTTGCCGTGCTTTCTATGTACAGATTATTAATAAAGATTTTTTGCAAAATAAAGCCAATGCCAATATTTTAAGAACCAATACCATCAAGGCGATGCGTGGCGTAATTTATGATCGTAATGGCATTCCATTGGCGATCAGTACTCCAATCATGAAAATTGTGATTGATCCACGTGATTATTTTGACAATAAAAAACTCTATGACGAGACCATGCTGGCGCTGGAAAAAGAACCGAATAGCCGCAAGCTCAAACGTCAGCTACCGGATAAAAACCTGAATCTGGATGAGCTGGCTGATGCAGTGGGTATGGATCGGGCAGAACTGCGCAAAAAAATAGAAGAACGTCCGCGTTCACGTTATCTGATTCTGAAAAAAGAAGTTCCCCCACAACAGGCCGAACTGATCATGAAACGTAATTTTCAGGGCGTATATACCGAGAAAAACTATAAACGTTATTATCCGCAGCCGCAGCCAAACTCTCAGATTATTGGCTTGACCAATAGCGAAGGCAGCGGCATTGAAGGTCTGGAAATGCAGCTGAATAGCCGTCTTTCCGGAAAGGATGGCGAGCAGCAGATCATTCGCGATAAAAAAGGCAACCGGGTCAAAGAACCTGAAGTGATTAAAGAAGTTGAGCCGGGCGAAAATATTACCTTGAGTATCGACTCGCGTCTGCAATATATTATGTACCGTGAGCTGACGGCGGCCGGTGTTGCCAATAATGCCCGTTCAGCGACTGCGATTGCGGTAGATGTCAAAACCGGTGAAATTCTGGCGCTGTCCTCATGGCCATCCTATAACCCGAATGATAAAAACAGCCTGCTCAACAAGGATGCCATGCGTAACCGCGGTGCAGTCGATTCGTTCGAGCCGGGTTCGACCATGAAGCCGCTGACTGTAGCAATGGCCTTGGAAAGTGGCAAATATACGGCGAATTCAGTGGTGAATACCACACCGGGCAGTATGCGGGTCGGTAATCATACCATTCGTGATACGCATAACTATGGTCAGTTGACCTTGGGTGGCATTATCCAGAAATCCTCTAACGTTGGTGTGGCGAAACTGGCCTTGTCGCTGCCGTATGAAACCTTACCAACCTTCTATAAACGTCTGGGTTTTGGTCAGCGTTCAGCAGTGAAATTCCCGGGGGAAAGTGCCGGTTTGATTCTTCCACCAAGCAAATGGAATGTATCAGAAGTGGCGACTATGTCTTATGGCTATGGTCTGAACGCCACCGTGTTACAACTGGCCGATGCCTATGCCATGTTGGCCAATAAAGGCGTAAAAATGCCGCTGAGCCTGTACAAGCTGGAAGAGCAGCCGCAGGGTGAACAGATGATCGATGCCAAGATTGCCGATCAGGTCCTGCTGATGATGGAAACCGCAACCTTACCAGGTGGTACGGCAACTCGCGCCACCATCCCAGGTTATCGCGTGGCAGGTAAAACCGGTACTGCACATAAGTTGCGTGCCGACCGTAAAGGTTATTCGACCAGTGAATATCGGGCTTTATTTGCCGGCGTAGCACCAGTCAGTGATCCACGGATTGCCATGGTGGTGGTGGTAGAAAATCCACAAGGCACCTACTATGGCGGTACCGTATCTGCACCAGTCTTTGCCCGCGTGATGCAGGAATCCTTGCGTCTGCTGAATGTCCCTCTGGACAAACCTTTAGAACCTCCCAAAGTCCAGTAAATAGGTGATCAATGTCTATTACATTTCAAGATCTCTACACCCCTCACGATGTCGCTGACTGGATGAAGCAATCCTTTCAGGGCTTCGAGCTGGATAGTCGTAAAGTTAAACCCGGACAGATTTTTATTGCCTTGACCAGTCTGTCACAACCGGAAAAAACTGCTCAATTTGCCCAGAAAGCCTTAGAGCAGGGCGCATTAGCCGTGATTTCAGAAACTGAACTGGATGTATCTCCAAATCTGATGGTGGCAGATGTACGTCATCTCATGGGGCAATGGCAAAAGCAGTATTTGCAAGCAATCCAACCCGTTGCGGCTGCGCGTATTCTTGCAGTCACCGGCACCAATGGTAAAACCACGATTTCTCGCTTGGTGGCTGAATTCATCATGCTGCAAGGTAAAGCCTGTGCGGTGATGGGCACAACAGGTAATGGAATTTTACCGAACCTAGAAGCATCTTCGCATACCACCCTGGATGCCTTGCAACTGCAAAATGCCTTGCATGGCTATGCGCAGGCCGGTGCGGAGTTTGCCTCGATTGAAGCCAGTTCGCATGGTCTGGAACAAGGCCGCTTGAATGGTTGTGATATCGAGATTGCGGGCTACAGCAATTTGAGTCGTGACCATCTGGATTATCATGGAACGCTACAAGCTTATGCAGAAGCAAAGTCTGGTTTATTCCGATTTAAATCTTTAAAAGTGGCTGTCATCAATATTGATGATGAACATGCACAGATCATGCTGGATGCTGCGAAAAATAATCCGGCACAGCCTAAAATTTTGACTTATTCCACCAAGCAAAAAGCGGATTATCAGGTTCAGGATATTCAGTACAGCATTTCAGGTGCGAACTTTAAACTAGAAACTGCTTCTGCTGAATATGTGGTTAACAGTCCATTACTGGGTCATTTCAATATTGAAAATCTGGTCGCCAGTCTGATCATGGCGGAGCAGGCTGGTTTTGACCTGAACAATTTGATTGCAACTGTAACACAGCTTAAAGGTGCGCCAGGTCGCATGCAGGTGCTACGTGATGGTGAGCGCCTGTTTGTAGTGGATTATGCGCATACTCCGGATGCTCTGACTCAGGTTCTGGTGACCTTGAAACGGCATGTCTCGCAAAATCTCTGGGCAGTCTTTGGTTGTGGTGGCGACCGTGATCGCGGTAAACGTCCCCTGATGACTCAGGCTGCTTTAGACGGTTCGGATATTGCAGTACTCACTTCGGATAATCCGCGGACCGAAGATCCGGCACAAATTTTTGCGGATATGAAAAATGGCATTGATTTTTCCGGCAAAACCTATCATGAAATTCATGACCGTCGTGAAGCGATCAAGTTTGCGGTTAAACACGCGCAGGCGGGTGACATTGTCGTGATCGCAGGGAAAGGGCACGAAAATTATCAGGAAATTGATGGCGTACGTCACTGGTTTGATGACGTGATCGAAGTGCAGGCGGCGATTGATGCCCAGCATTGCAGTACAGATTCAGCCTATTCAGCGCATTAGGATTCAGATATGCATACCTCAACAACAAGTACTGCGGCGCTGGAGCCGTGGAGCATAGAACAATTACAGCAGGCCACCCAAGGCTACTGGCTGAATGATAAAAAGTCTGCAGGCCAGATCAAGCGGATTTTGACTGATTCACGTGATGCAGAAGCAGGTGATGCTTTTCTTGCGCTGAAAGGCGAGCGTTTTGATGCACATGACTTTATTGCGCAAGTGGCGGCTCAAGGTTGTGACATTGCCATTGTCAGCCGTCCGGTGGATGCTGATATTTGCCAGCTAGTGGTAGAAGATACCCGTCTGGCATTGGGATTGTTGGGTGCTTATCGCCGTCAGCAGAATCCTCAGCTCAAAGTGATTGCCTTGACCGGCAGTAGTGGCAAGACCACGACTAAGGAAATGTTGGGGAGCATCTTGTCGCGTCTGGCACCGACCTTGGTGACACGTGGTAATTTGAATAATGACCTTGGTGTGCCAGTGATGTTGCTTGAGCTGCGTCCTGAACATCAATATGCAGTAATGGAACTCGGTGCAAGTCATCAGGGTGAAATTGATTACACTTCAAAAATGGTGCAGCCGCATGTGGCGGGGATCATTAATATCGGGACTGCGCATTTAGGTGAATTTGGCGGTCGTGACGGGATTTGCCGCGCGAAATCCGAGATTTATGCGCATATCTCTGAAACCTCAATTATTCCTGCTGCAGATGATTTTGCTGAAGTCATTCGTGCCGCAGTAAGAACTGAAAAAAGCTTAAGTTTTGGTGCTGGTGGTGAAGTCTATGCCAGCGATGTAGTACTTGAAGCTCAATCTTCAAGCTTTACCCTGAATACAGCACAAGGCTCCAAAACAGTTCAGTTGCCGTTTGCCGGTGAGCATAATGTTGAAAATGCGACCGCAGCAGCAGCTTTTGCCCTGGCGATCGGTATTGGTCTGGATGATATCGTGGCTGGCCTGGAACAGGCAGTGGGTGCGAAAGGTCGTCTGAACTTTATTCCGCACAAAGACTATTTATTTATTGATGACACCTACAATGCCAATCCGGGTTCGATGCGTGCAGCAGCAGAAGTGTTGGCACAACAGCAAGGCATCCGGATCATGGTCACCGGCGATATTGGTGAACTCGGTTCATCTGCCGCAATCGAGCATTACAAGCTCGGTCGGGATCTGGTCTCGGTGAAAGGCATTAATTTTGTGGTGGCTGTGGGTGAATTTGCGCCTGCCGCACAAGAAGGTGCTCGTAGTACACAATATGGTAAAAAAATGCAGGCTTTCCTGAATCAGGAGCAGGCTTTGCCATTTTTAATTGATTTGATTGAAACACATCATCCCCAGCCAATGTCTTTCCTGTTTAAAGGGTCGCGTTTTACCCATATGGAAACATTGATGGCTGCATTGATGGAGAAACTCTAAATGCTGTTATGGCTATTTGACCTTCTGGCGGGCTTTGACAGCACGTTTCAGGTGGTTCGTTATTTAACTTTACGTGCTTTACTCAGTGTTTTGACGGCACTGACCATTGGCCTGGTGCTTGGCCCAATCATGATTCGCAAGCTGCAGGCGCTGAAATATGGTCAGGCAGTCAGCTCGTATGCCCCTGAAAACCATGCCAAGAAAATGGGTACACCGACCATGGGCGGGGTGCTGATCCTGCTTTCAATCGGGATTTCGACTTTACTCTGGGCGGATCTGTCTAATCCTTATGTCTGGATTGTACTGGGTGTAATGGTGATTTTCGGTGCCGTGGGCTGGGCCGATGACTGGATCAAAATCCGTTATAAAGACAATGCAGGTTTGCCTGCGAAGAAAAAATTCTTCTGGACTTCAGTGGGTTCGTTGGGTGCTGGTATAGCCTTGTATGTGATTGCGCAGCAACAGAGCAATCCGGTGCATACTGCGAATATGCTGGATCTGCTGATTCCATTCTTTAAAGACTTAAGCATTCCATTGTCAATGATTCCGCTAGGTATTGGATTTATTATCTTTACCTATTTCGTCATTAACGGTGCATCCAATGCCGTGAACTTGACCGATGGTCTGGATGGTCTGGCGATCATGCCAATCGTGCTGGTGGCTACAGGTCTGGGCGTATTTGCCTATCTGGCCGGTGATGTGCGTTTTGCCAATTATCTGCATATTCCTTATGTGAAATATTCCTCTGAACTGGTGGTGATCTGTGCTGCCATGATCGGAGCCGGTTTAGCTTTTCTTTGGTACAATGCCCATCCAGCCCAAGTGTTTATGGGTGATGTCGGTGCTTTATCTCTCGGTGCAATGCTCGGTACGATTGCCGTCATGGTGCGTCAGGAAATCGTATTTGCGATTATGGCTGGTGTTTTTGTAGTGGAAGCGATTTCAGTATTCCTGCAGATTGGTTCATTAAGAATGCGTAATAAACGCGTATTCCTGATGGCGCCGCTGCATCATCATTATGAAAAGAAAGGCTGGCGTGAAACCCAGGTGGTGATCCGTTTCTGGATTATTACGATTATGCTGGTAGTTTTGGGTCTAATGACCTTAAAATTGCGTTAAGAAATGCATGAGAAAAAGTCGGCGCATGCCGGCTTTTTTGTTTTGGAGAAAATGATGAATTTACTCATGTGCCCAGTCTGTCGCCAGCAGTTGAGCTTAAATGAAAGAACATGGCGATGTGAGAATCATCATAGTTACGATGTTGCCAAACAGGGCTATGTGAACCTGCATGTGGTTCAGCACAAGCACAGTAAAAATCCGGGAGATACGCCTGAGTCTGTGCAGGCACGTCGCGCATTTCTTAGTGCAGGTTATTATGCGCCTTTGCAACAGGCCGTCGTGGAAAAGATTCGCGAGTTGCGGATTGAAAACCTTTTAGATATTGGTTGTGGCGAAGGTTATTATACGAATGCCATGCGGGCCGAAGTGCTGCAATGCGTCGGGGTTGATATTGCCAAGAATGCGGTTCAGGTCGCAGCCAAACTGAATAAAGAGGTGACTTGGGTCGTAGGAACCGGAGCGACTTTACCAGTATTAGATGAGTCGATTGATCTGTGTACCAGCTTGTTTAGTCCAATTCCCAAACAGGAAATCCTGCGAGTCCTAAAACCAAAATCTTATTTGATGGTAGTGACGCCGGCACCACAACATTTATATGCCATGCGTGAGGCTTTATTTGAAGAAGTCAAACCACATGAGCCACAAAAGTTTGTGGAGCAACTGCAAGATGAGTTTAATCTGGTTAGTGAGCAGGTGATTGATGCAGCGATGATTTTGCAACAGGCAGATTTAAAAAACCTGATTGCGATGACGCCATATGCTTATAAGGCCAAACCTGAACACCGTTTAGCACTCGAACAGCAGGATCAGTTTAAATTGATGGCGCAATATCAGATTTACCTGTTCCAGAAAAAATAAAAAATGCATATAAAAAAGCCCTCAACTGAGGGCTTTTTTATATCGTCAGATTACTGGACTTCTTCGATCAGATTTTCCAGTGAGTCTACCCGGTTCGGCTGAAGAGGCTGTTCTTGAGGTGCAGAACCTTCATCATCTGGTAAACGAATCGGTTGATCTGGTAAATCCTCAAAGTCAGTTTCTGTGCGTTTCGGGACGACCACAGGTGCAGGACGGTAAAGCGCTGTCGCCAGAGGTGGAGAAGACGGATCATTCTGTGCTTCATCAGCCTGAACCGCCTTGTTGCGATTTACCGGTGCCTTGGCATTGCGGTCTAAACGTACCCATGCTTCTGGCTGGCCTTTTAATGCCTTGCCCATAAAATCGGTCCAGATCGGTAGAGCTGCCACACCACCATATTCACGGCGACCTAAGGTGGTCGGCTGGTCAAAGCCTACCCAGGTGACAGTGACCAGCTTGCCATTGAAGCCAGCAAACCAGGCGTCTTTGGCATCATTAGTGGTACCGGTCTTCCCGCCGATATCACTACGACCAATTCTTAATGCAGCACGACCGGTACCATGTTGAATCACATCACGCAAAATGTTGGCCATGTCATAGGCAGAACTGGATTTTAAAATACGCTGTGCCTGACGATAATTACTGTCTTCGGCAGAGACTTTAGGTGCGGCCTGTTTTTGCTCTAAAGTTGTATTATTGATTGCAATTGCTTCGTCATCTGCGGTAATAGGGTCAGTGGCTTGAACTGTTTCTTCTTTTTCATTAATACATGAAATACAGGCATATTCAGGCTTGGCTTCAAAGATGGTATTGCCATAGGCATCTTCAATACGGGTAATAAAGTGCGGCTGAATTCGGTAACCGCCATTGGCAAAGGTAGCATAGCCAGTCGCCATCTGAATCGGGAGGACCTGCGGGGTGCCTAATGCAATAGTATAGTTACGTGGAATCTGACTGTCTTGTAAACCAAAATCCATGAATAACTGACGTGTACGTTCAATCCCGACGGCCTGTAATAAGCGCACTGAGACTGTATTACGTGACAGATAAAGTGCACGACGTAGGGGGATCATGCCCAGATAACGGCCATCCGAGTTACGTGGCGTCCATTTGCCAATGGTAATGGGTGCATCATTGACCATAGTATGCGGCGTCATGCCACGTTCTAAAGCCAGGGCATAAACAAAAGGCTTAATGGTAGAGCCGGGTTGACGCCAGCCTTGGATTGCACGGTTAAATTTCGACTGATAAAAGTTATATCCCCCGACAATGGCTTCAATCGCACCATTATTTGGATTGATGGCAATCAATTGTCCTTGCACATTGGGGATCTGCACCAATGACCAAGAGGTTTTATTTTCATTGGGTCTTAAGCGAACAATGTCTTTGACTTTGACAATCTCGGATGCTTTGCTCGGTGCACCACCTACACTGTTAACGTTTCGAAAGCGACGCGCCCAGGACATACCTGACCAGGGAACAGTCACGCTGCTTCCATCCTGCATGAGTGCTTCAAAACTGGAATTACCCACCTGAGTTACTTGCGCAGGATAGGTGTTGGCATAGGCACGGAACTTGTCGAGGGGTTGATCATGTGCTTCAGCACCACGCCAGCCATGTCGACGGTCATAGGCTTCTAAACCTTCCTGTACGGCTTGCTCCGCATAGGCCTGACGTTCACTATGGATGGTGGTATAGACTTTATAACCAGAATCTACCGCCTGTTCACCAAAGTTTTGTACCAGTTCAGAACGTACCATTTCGCCGACATACGGGAATTTATTACGGGTACTCCGATCAGGCATATCTAAATTTACCGGTTCAGCAATGGCTTGCTGATACTGGCTCTGATTTAAATAGCCCAGTTGCAGCATACGGCCCAGAATCCAGTTACGACGTTCCAGGGCGCGCTTGGGATTGGCGACCGGATTATATCGAGAAGGTGCTTTAGGTAGGCCAGAGATCATGGCCATTTGTGCAATTGAAAGCTCTTCTAAGCTCTTGTTATAGTAAATTTTAGCTGCTGCTGCGATGCCGTAAGCATTTTTTCCCAAGAAAATTTTATTGACATACAAGGTCAGAATTTCTTCTTTAGTTAAGTTTTGCTCAATTTTACGGGCCAGAAAAATTTCTGTCAGTTTACGCTTCAGCGTCCGTTCAGGGCTAAGGTAATAGTTTTTTGCCACTTGCATGGTAATGGTCGAACCGCCGGTCTGTACATCCGAGCCAGTCACCGTTTCACTGAGTGCGCGTCCCAAGCTTTTAAAGCTGATTCCGCTATGCTCAAAAAAGCTGGAATCTTCAGCGGCGAGGAAAGCATGAATAAATTCGGGTGGAATTTGTTCATATTTCACGGGAACAGAAAGCTTGCCACCATATTCGGCAATTAATTCATTATCTGAACTAAATACTTGTAAAGGCTTTAATAAAGGTGCCTTTTTAAGCGTGGACATTTCAGGCAAAGATGGGGCAATATAGAGATACATGCCATAGAAACCCATCGGAATTGAGATCAGTATAATGATAATGATCAAAAAAAATGGATGAACAAGGCCTGAACAAGATAGCTTTTTCATAACAAGTAAGTTTTAATAAGAGCTAATGGCGAACTAATTACCGGTCAGTATATCCTGTCGATATCCATATTGTTAGATGAGTTATTGTATCTATATAAAATTATAGACTGGACCAATTGGTAAGTTAGATTGAATTGGGGACAAAAAAATAATAGGAAGTGTATTGTGCGCAGGTTATATCGTAAACCAAATAAGGGGTTAATAGGAGTCGATATTAGTTCGACTTCTGTTAAGGTTTTAGAACTTTCTGTAAAAAGTGGCCGTTACTGGGTAGAAAGCTATGCTTTGATCCCATTATCGGAAAACAGTGTTGTTGAAAAAAACATCTTAAACCCAGAAGCAGTCGCTGATGCCCTTGGGCGTGCAATTAATTTGGGCAATACCCAGTCGAATCAGGCCGCTTTTGCGATTCCAACTTCAATGGTCATCACCAAAATCATTGAGATGGATGCAGACATGTCAGATGATGAACGTGAAGTTCAGATTCGTGAAGATGCAGAACAATACATTCCTTTTCCACTCGATGAAGCAAGTCTGGATTTTGAAGTTCTGCCAGACCGCCTTTCCAATCCGAACCGGGTCAATGTACTGCTGGTGGCGACACGAATCGAAAATGTCGAAGCACGTTCTGAAGTTTTAGAGATTAGCAGTCTAACGCCTAAGATTGCAGATGTAGAAAGTTTTGCGCTGGAAAATGCCTTTAAGGTATTTTCGGATACTTTACCGATGGGGGTCAATACGGTTGGTATTTTAGACATCGGTCATAGTATGACGACCTTGTCGGTGATGCAGAACAACAAGATTATTTATACCCGTGAGCAGGTGTTTGGCGGCAAGCAATTGACTCAGGAAATTCAGAATCGTTATGGATTATCCTTTGAAGAAGCTGGACGTGCTAAAAAAACCCGTGCCTTGCCTGATGATTATGATATTGAAGTCCTAGAACCCTTCTTGGATGCCGTGGTACAACAGGCAGCCCGTTCATTACAATTCTTCTTTTCATCTTCTCAGTTTAATGAGATTGACCATATTTTACTGGCCGGCGGGAATGCCAATATTCCAGGTCTGGCAAAATTATTACAACAAAAACTCGGTTACCGTGTCACGATCGCGAATCCATTTTTGCAAATGGGCTTTTCTCCGCAAATTGATATTAAAAAAATTGAAAATGACGCGTCATCACTCATGGTTGCATGCGGTTTGGCATTAAGGAGTTTTGATTAATGGCAAGAATTAACTTACTTCCTTGGCGTGATGAGCTAAGAATTAAAAGAAATAATGAATTTGTGGCAATCTGCGTGGGGGCGCTTTTCTTGGGATTAGCGGCAGCAGGTTCAACCTGGTTTTATTATGATCACAAACTTCAGGATCAGGAGCAGGCCAATCAGCTGATTCAAAGTACCAACCAGAATCTGGATGTGCAGTTAAAGGCGCTTGAAGGTTTGCAAGAGCAGCGTAATGCGATTGTTGAACGGATGAAACTGATTCAGGGTCTACAAACTCAGCGTCCGATTGCGGTACATTTGATTGATGAAATTGTACGGGTGACCCCAAGCAATATGTATATCACCAAATTCCAGCGTATCGGCGATAAGTTTACCATTGAAGGTCGGGCTGAAAGTCCAAATACGGTAGCAGAATTGCTCCGTAATCTGGAGGCATCATCTTGGTATCGGAATGCCTTTATGAACGCTTTCCTGGTGGCTGAAGAAGCAAAAGAAAAGGCACCGAGCTCGATTATTCCACGTGTGGAAGAGTCCTATGGCAGTTTTACCGTGACGGTAGATCTGGATCAGATTGCTCAGCCAGTACTTAACGAAGAACAACAAGCAGTCGCTACAACTACGGGGGCATCATCATGAGTAATGAAGAATTCGATGAGTTCAGCCAGGATGTCGTCGCTGTACCCAAAAATAAAATGACTGTTGAAAAGTTTTTTCAGCAATTCAATACATTGGATCCAAACAATTATGGTAGTTGGCCTTTATCGGTCAAAATTACCTGCTGGATTTTTATTGCCGCGCTGGCATTTGCGGTGATTTACTTCGTTATGATCAGAAGCACGATTGAGTCAATTTCACAAGCCAGTACCCATGAACAAAACCTGCTGAATGAATTCCGTGAAAAAGAATCCAAATTACGCAACTTACAACAATATCAAATCCAGCTTCAGGAAATGGAAGCCCGTTTTAACCAGCAGTTAGAACAGTTACCGAAAGAAACTGAGATTCCGGGTCTGGTTGAAGATATTAACCTGAGCGGTGTGAATTCAGGCCTGAAGTTTAAAAATATTCGCCTAGAGCCTGAAATTAAACAAGAGTTCTTTATTGAACAGCCGATTGCAATTGAAGCGACTGGGGATTATCACGCTTTTGGCTCTTTTGTCAGCAGTATTGCCGGCTTGTCGCGTATTGTAACGCTGCATGATTTCACCATTACCGGTACTGAAAATAAAGAGAAAAAATCTGAAATTCCAGTCATTGATTATGTGGTAAAAGCCAAAACTTACCGTTATGTCGGTAATGCTGAAGGTGCTGCAGCACAGCCTGAAGCTAATAGCACTACTCAGGGGGCGCAGTAATGAAGAACATTAAAATTACTTCAGCTTTAACACTTGGGTTTTTATTGTTGGGATGCGATTCACGCATTGATGCAGTCAATCAGGAAATGGCTAATATTCGTAATCAGCCACCTTTGCCAATTGAACCGGCTCCTGATTTTATGCCAGTTGAAACCTTCAACTATGCAGCACATCAGATCAAAAGCCCTTTTTTACCAAGCTCTCTGGCTGCTGAACTGAAAATTATGGCGGGGAAACGGGTTTATCCAAACCTATCACGTCAACTGCAACCGCTAGAAAGTTATCCGCTCGAAACATTGACCATGAAAGGCAGTATGCGCAATCAGGCAGGACAAATTCTGGCTTTAATCCAGACGCCTGATGGTGAGGTTGAGCGGATTCAACGTGGTAGCTATATGGGACTTAATCATGGTCGTGTGGTTGGAATTACACCAACACAAATCGATTTGATTGAGATTATTCCAGATGGCCGTGAGGGATATGTGGAACGTCCGCGAAGTTTGGTTCTTATCGGGCCGGCGCCATAAGTTTTAAAGGAATAACAATGAATAAGAGTATTAAAGAATTTATTTTTGGGGATGCTAATACAATGAATCGTGTGTTTCGTCAGTTTTCAATGGGTGCTGTTGCGATTGCGGTGATGCAAGCGGCCAGTGCACAGGTTTCAATGACTAATGTAGTACCCATGCAGCTTCCTGGGCAAGGAACTGAGATTCGGGTGATGTTCAATGGTTTACCACCACAACCACAAGCCTACCAATTAGAATCACCGTCACGTTTGATTTTAGACTTTGACAAAGCCCAACAGAATTTAAAACAAAGCAGTATCCCGGTCGCAACACGTGAAGCCAGTTCAGTGGATGTTACTTCGGATGCGCAGCGCGCTCGTCTGACGGTTAATCTGGCGGATGCAGGTGCCTTTACGACACGCGTGGAAGGCAATACTTTTATTCTTAAGATTAACTCGGCAACTCCTGTTGTAATGGCTCAACCTGTGCAACAACAAATCGCTCAGGGGATCAGTAATATTGGTTTTCAGCGCGGTGCGCAAGGTGAAGGCCAAGTGGTGATTGATCTGGCAGGCAATAATACACCGGTTGATGTACAGCAGCAGGGTACCAAAGTCATTGTGCGGACTTTAGGTTCCAAGATTCCTTCTCATTTGACTCGCCGTCTTAATGTGACTGATTTCGCAACGCCTGTATCGAGTGTGGATGCCGTGAATCAAAATGGCTCAGGCGTGATTACCATCCAGTCTGCGGAAAGCTATGAATATATGGCTTACCAGACGGATAACAAGCTGACCATCAGTTTGAAACGTCCGGAAACCAAGAGCCCATTACGTCCTAAAACCGTTGCTTATTCGGGTAAGAAAATTTCTTTGGATTTCCAAGATATCGAAGTCCGTCGTGTCTTACAGCTCTTAGCTGATTTCACCGATATTAATATGGTGGCAGCAGACAGTGTACAAGGCAATATTACCTTGCGCTTAAAAGAAGTGCCGTGGGATCAGGCCCTGGATATTGTACTTAAAACCAAAAACTTGGATAAACGTCGTAATGGTAATGTGATCTGGATTGCACCAGTTGCAGAGCTGATTAAGGCTGAAGAGGAAGAAGCTAAGGCTATTAAGCAAAGTGTTGCGCTTGCGCCTATCCAAACTGAATATATGCAGCTGAGTTATGCCAAAGCTGCTGATATTGAAAAATTGATTACGCAGAATAAATCTGCACAAAACTCAACTAACTCGTCAAATAGTTCCTCTAATACTACGAATAGTGAAGATAAAGAAAGTTTATTAAGTTCGCGTGGTTCTGTGTCTGTTGATGCACGAACTAATACCATTATTGTGAATGATACTCAGCCTTTTATCGATAAAATCCGCAATATGGTGGACTTACTCGATGTGCAGGTGAAACAGGTTATGGTTGAAGCGCGTATTGTGCGGGCAACGACTGATTTTACCAAAGAGATGGGAGTAAAATGGGGGATTCTATCGCAAGGGGTTACAAATAATAATCATCTTCTTGTCGGTGGCAGCGATACAACCTTATGGGATTTAAGAACCCCTGAGTTGGATGAAGAGTTGGGTGGATGGAAGTATGAAATCCAAAGACCGGATAATCTTAATGTAGACTTAGGGGTTACCAGTCCAGGTGCCAGCCGTATTGCATTTGGTTTAATCAGCCTTTCTGATTTTATGCTGGATCTTGAGCTTTCTGCACTTCAGGCAGATGGCTATGGTGAAGTGATTTCTACACCTAAAGTGCTGACAGCGGACAAGCAAAAAGCGACTGTTGCCTCTGGTTCACAAATTCCGTACCAGTCAGCAGAAGGTGGTGGTGCGAATGCAGTGTCCACTACTGAGTTTATTGATGCTACCTTAAGTCTGGATGTCACACCAAGCATTACGCCAGATGGCAAAGTACAGATGGAACTTAATATTACCAGTGACTCACCGGGTAATCCGACACCGACTGGACAGCTCACTATTAATAAAAACCAGATCAATACCAATGTCTTGGTCGATAATGGTGAAACAGTCGTCCTAGGTGGTATTTTTGAGCAGGAAACCCGTAATGCGCAAACCAAGGTACCATTCTTGGGGGATATCCCTTATGTAGGACGTTTATTCCGTAAAGATTTAAAGTCGGATAATAAACGTGAGCTACTGATTTTCGTTACACCTCGAATTGTTAATGACAGTGTTTCAAGAAATCATTAATATATTTTGAATTTAACAAAACGAATAGGTGACTCCTTGCCAAGCAAAGAGTTTGAAACCCTACCAAATATTTATTTGGTAGGGCCAATGGGGGCCGGTAAAACAACAGTAGGACGACATCTCGCAGAATTGTTAGGACGTGAATTTCTAGATAGTGATCATGAAATTGAACGTAAAACAGGCGCGACCATTCCCTGGATTTTTGAAAAAGAAGGGGAGCAGGGGTTTCGTGACCGTGAAACTGCTGTCATTAATGACCTTACCTTACGTCCCCATCTGGTTTTAGCCACTGGTGGTGGGGCCATTACTCAGACCTTAAATCGGGATTATCTGAAACAGCGCGGAATTGTTGTCTATCTCTATACGCCGGTTGAAATTCAACTGCAACGTACCTATCGCGATAAAAACCGTCCCCTCCTCCAAGTCGAAAATCCGGAACAAAAGTTACGGGATTTATTGGCAGTCCGTGATCCCTTGTATCGGGAAGTGGCGCATCATATTATTGAGACCAATCAGGGTGCTGCACGAGATCTGGCGCAACGGATTCTCAAGCTCATTACTTCTAAAAACTAAGTTCATTGAATAAAGTGGTTAATCAAGCATGCAAACCTTATATGTAGAACTCGGAGAACGTCGTTACCCTATTTTTATCGGGAGCGATCTGGATCCACAGGCCTTATTGGCACCCTATATTCATGGCAAGCAAGTAATGATTGTGAGCAATACTACGGTTGCACCACTTTATTTGCAGCGTTATCAAACGGCGATTGAGGCTCTAGACAAACGTGTTGCGACCTGCATTCTGCCTGATGGTGAAAAATATAAGGATAGCCAGCATCTGAACCTGATTTTTGATGCACTGCTTGAAGCCGGGTTTAACCGGGACTGTACTGTGCTTGCGCTGGGTGGTGGTGTGATTGGAGATATGGCGGGGTTTGCCTCGGCTTGTTTCCAGCGCAGTGTGTACTTTATCCAAGTGCCGACGACCTTGCTGTCGCAAGTAGATTCAAGTGTCGGTGGTAAAACCGGGATTAATCACCCACTGGGTAAAAACATGATTGGCGCTTTCCAGCAACCGCAAGTGGTACTGGCGGATATGTCGCAGCTTTCTACTTTGCCTGATCGAGAGCTTTCAGCAGGTTTGGCTGAAGTGATTAAATATGCCCTACTCGGTGATGAAAAATTTTTAGTCTGGCTGGAAGAGAACATAGATGCTCTGGTCGCCCGTGATGAGAAATTATTGGCTGAAGCCGTTTACCGTTCCTGTGCGCATAAGGCACGGATCGTAGCCAATGATGAGAAGGAGCAGGGGGAACGTGCTTTACTCAATTTAGGTCATACTTTTGGTCATGCGATTGAATCCTATATGGGGTATGGTGTCTGGCTACATGGCGAGGCTGTTGCCACCGGTATGGTGATAGCTGCGGATCTGTCACAGCGTATGGGCTGGATTTCTCAAGAAGATTTAGAACGTACAAAAAAAATCATTTCTCGTGCCAAACTTCCTGTGGTTTGTCCTAAAATCCCTCTGGATGATTTTCTGGCCTATATGGCCCATGACAAAAAAGTCTTAAATGGACAATTGCGTCTGGTGTTATTAAAGCAATTAGGCGAAGCAGTGATTACCCGAGACTTTGATCTCGAGTTAATGAAACAGGCAATTTTAGCCAGTCAGGCATAGGTTTAGTTTTATGGCAGCATTACATACTCCTTGGCAAAAGATTCAGCATTATTTCTGGCTGGTCTGTGGTGTATGCTGCCTATTTGCTGCCTTAGTTTTTTGGGCGGTGACTGATTCAGATGATGTCGTCGAAATTGAAAAAAAGCCTGAAACTGAAGTTCAGTTGCAGATTCAACCAGAAAAAGTCGCCACAATGACCCATCTTGGTGCACTTTTTCAGGAAGTGAAACCACTGGATCTAAATACGCGTACCGTCGTGAATGCCAGTCATGAGCCGGAATTTCGCGGTACCAAATTTGTCAATGAAGCGAAAAACCAGCACGCCATTGAATTATTTCGTGTGACCAATGAAGCAATTTTAAAAAGTTTTCTTAAAAAACAGTCCGATCGTAAACCTTTTATTTATTTAAGAATCTCGGGTGAAAATCAGCCAGAACAATATGTATTGTTATATGGCCAATATAAGACTGCGTCACAAGCCAATCAGGCACTCTCTACACTGAAGTTAAATTTACCGGATTCAGTCAAGCCTGAAGTTGTAGCAATGCAGCAATATGTCAGTCTGGTCAATAATCTGGGTTCAGAGGAATTGGCCAGTAATCAAAAGCTTTACGAAATTCGTTTGAAAAATGTGCCTTTGCCGAAACTAGATGAATCGGTACGACTTAGACAGCAGCAAACCCAAACTGAGTCCAAGCCGCGTAGCTCTGATGCTGCGACTACCAGTACCACAATTGTGCGCCGTGATTCATCGGGAAATGTGGTCGATGTACAGAAATCTGAAAGTGCTGTAGAAGGTACACCTCAACCACAAAATAACAATAATCGACCTGCTCAGGGCAGTAATCCGCGTCCTCAAAATAACGAGATTAGTGATCCATTTAATTAGTACGATCTAAAATAGCGCATCTAAAAAATTACAGAATTAAAAATGGGCGCTTTTGGTGCAAAAAATGCACATTAAAATTAACCCTTAGTGTGCTGTTCTGCGCTAAATCTTTGTCATTTGTATTGTTTTAATTTATGCGCTGTTTGTTGGCATGGAATTTGCTTTATTGGTGCATGAATTGAATTAATCTCCCTGTTTTAGCGCGAAAAATGATTCGATGACACCGTATGAATGTCATATTTATTCCAGATTTTTATGTTATTCATGAGCAGAATAAACTTTATTTGTTATGCATTTAGTCTAAAAAGGACTAGTCTGAAGAAATAAAGAAAAATGCTTTTGCTCTCCAAGACGGTCTTCGAAAGTCCATTAGACGCCAGCGCAGAGAAAAATTTAGATTGTTTAACAGCCTGTTGAGGCTTCGTGAAAGAAGGGTACGCTATGCACATGCCATCGCCTAACAATGTAGCTCCCGCTCAAGGTTTATACCAACCGGATGAGTTTAAAGATAACTGTGGTTTCGGTTTAATTGCCCATATGCAGGGTGATGCTAGCCATGATCTCGTCAAGACTGCGATTCATAGTTTGAGTTGCATGACCCATCGTGGTGGTATTGCCGCGGATGGCAAGACTGGAGATGGTTGTGGTTTGCTCTTGGCAATGCCAAAAAAATTCTTCCGTGAAGAAGCGAAACGCTTAAGTGATACCACCTTGAGTGAAGTATTTGCTGTGGGTTCGGTGTTTCTAAATCTTGATCCGGCGCTCGCTGCGCATGCCAAACAGGTTTTAAACAAAGAGATTGAAGCTGAAGGTTTAATCGTTCTGACGTGGCGTGTGATTCCGACCAATGTAGATGCGTTGGGTGAAATTGCGTTGCGGTCAATGCCGGCATTTGAACAGATTATTGTTAATTGTCCAATGGGTGTGACTGAGGTTGAATTTAACCGTAAGTTATTCCTGGCACGCCGTCGTGCAGAGCAACTGTTAAGCAATGATACTTCTTTCTACGTCACGACGTTATGTTCAACGGTGATCAGCTATAAAGGCTTGATGATGCCGGAAGCGATTGCAGATTTTTATACAGATCTGGCTGATCCACGTTTGGAATCACATATTGTGGTCTTCCATCAGCGCTTCTCGACCAATACCTTGCCACGCTGGCCTTTGGCACAACCGTTCCGTTACCTGGCACACAATGGTGAAATCAATACCATTACTGCGAATCGTAACTGGGCCATGGCGCGTGTGCCAAAATTTGAAAATCCATTATTGCCGGGTTTAACTGAACTGAATCCAATTGTGAACCGTACCGGTTCAGATTCTTCAAGCCTGGACAACATGCTGGAGATTCTGGTTGGCGGTGGCATGGATCTGTTCCGTGCACTCCGTATGCTGGTTCCGCCGGCCTGGCAGAACGTGGAAACGCTTGATGCTGATCTTCGTGCATTCTATGAATTTAACTCAAAACACATGGAAGCCTGGGATGGCCCGGCAGGTCTGGTGATTCAGGATGGTCGCCATGCGATCTGTATGCTGGATCGTAACGGCCTGCGTCCTGCACGTTGGGTCATCACCAAAAATGGTTATATCACGCTGGCTTCCGAAATTGGCGTGTGGGGTTATCAACCTGAAGATGTGATTTCTAAAGGACGCGTGGGGCCCGGCCAAATGCTGGTCATTGATACGCAAACCGGCAAGGTGCTGGATACCCAAGATGTCAATAATCATCTGAAACGTATGCGTCCATACCGCGAATGGTTACGTGAAAATTCTGTGCGTCTGCAAGGTAGTCCAGAGCTGGAAGAATATTTATGTGATCAAGGCTTAAAAGGCGATGGCCTGAAAGCGGCACAAAAAATGTTCATGGTGACCTTTGAAGAGCGTGACCAGTTGTTGCGTCCGATTGCTGAAAGTGGTCAGGAAGCTGTCGGTTCAATGGGTGATGATACCCCGATGGCGGTATTGTCTCGTCAGGTGCGCCATGTGTCGGATTATTTCCGCCAGCAGTTTGCACAAGTGACCAACCCGCCAATCGATCCGCTACGTGAATCGATTGTGATGTCACTGGAAACCTGTTTGGGTCGTGAACAAAACGTCTTTGAACAAGGGCCTGAGCATGCAGACCGCTTGATCATTTCCAGTCCTGTGCTGTCTAATTCGAAAATGCATCAGATCCGTACGCTGGGTCGTGCCGGTTATGAAATTGCAGATATTGACTTGAACTATGCTGAAACCGAAGGTCTGGAAGCAGCGATTGCGCGTATTTGTGAAGAATCTGCACAAGCCATTCGTGATGGTAAAACCTTACTGGTGCTTTCAGACAAGAAAATCCGTGAAGGTTACTTGCCTGCCAATGCTTTCATGATTACTGGTGCAGTGCATCATCACCTGATCAATATCGGTTTGCGTACTGACGCTAACCTGATTATTGAAACCGGTTTTGCCCGTGATCCACATCAGTTTGCAGTGTTACTTGGCTTTGGTGCGACAGCCATCTACCCATACCTAGCTTATGACGTGATCAATGATCTGGTCGCGAAAGGCGAATTATTGGGTGACCCAATCTATGCGCAAAACAATTTCCGTAAGGGGATTGAAAAAGGTCTGCTGAAAGTCCTGTCTAAAATGGGTATTTCTACGGTTGCTTCTTATCGTGGTGGTCAGTTGTTTGAAGCAGTGGGTTTATCTAATGAAGTGGTGGATAAATGCTTCATCGGTGTACCAAGCCGTATTCAGGGTGCTACTTTTGTCGATCTTGAAAATGACCAGAAACAGTTGGCGGATATTGCCTGGAAAAACCGTAAGCCAATCGATCAGGGAGGCCTGCTGAAATTTGTCTTTGGCAAGGAATATCATGCCTTTAATCCGGATGTGATCAACTCACTGCATAAAGCAGTACGTTCTGGGAACTACGCAGATTTTAAAGAATATGCAGAATTGGTGAACAACCGTCCGATCGCAACGATCCGTGACTTGTTCAAACTCAAAACAGACAACTCGATTCCAGTCGAACAAGTGGAATCTGTGGAAGAGATCCTGCCTCGCTTTGACTCTGCCGGTATGTCTTTGGGTGCACTGTCACCTGAAGCGCACGAAGCGATTGCGATTGCCATGAATACGATTGGTGGTCGTTCAAACTCGGGTGAGGGCGGTGAAGATCCAGCGCGTTACGGTACTATCCGTAACTCGAAAATCAAACAAATTGCATCGGGCCGTTTTGGTGTGACGCCTGCTTATTTAACATCAGCAGAAGTTCTCCAGATTAAAGTCGCGCAAGGTGCAAAACCAGGTGAAGGTGGTCAGTTGCCGGGTGGTAAAGTGAATGGTCTCATTGCACGTTTACGTTACTCTGTGCCGGGCGTTACCCTGATTTCGCCACCTCCGCATCATGACATCTATTCAATTGAAGATTTATCACAGTTGATCTTTGATTTAAAACAGGTTAACCCACAGGCGATGGTGTCAGTTAAGCTGGTTTCTGAACCGGGTGTCGGTACGATTGCGGCGGGTGTAGCGAAAGCGTATGCCGATTTCATTACCATTTCTGGTTATGATGGCGGTACAGCGGCTTCTCCACTTTCTTCAATTCATCATGCAGGTTCACCGTGGGAACTGGGTCTTTCTGAGGCACATCAGGCCCTTCGTGTCAATGACCTGCGTGGCAAAGTTCGCGTACAAACAGATGGTGGTTTAAAAACCGGTCTGGATGTCGTAAAAGCAGCAATTCTCGGTGCTGAAAGCTTCGGCTTTGGTTCGACTCCGATGATCGCATTGGGTTGTAAATACCTGCGTATCTGCCACTTGAATAACTGTGCAACCGGTGTTGCGACTCAACAAGATCATTTACGTCAAGAGCATTATATTGGCGAGCCACAAATGCTGATTAACTTCTTCACCTTTATTGCTGAAGAAACCCGTGAATGGCTAGCGGCACTTGGTGTATCGAGTCTGAAAGACCTGATTGGCCGTACGGATCTGCTGGAAGTCTTGCCAGGTGAAACTGCCAAGCATGCACATCTTGATTTAAGCAAATTGCTTGAGTCGCATCCTTCAGCGGAAGGTAAAGCACAATACTGCGAAGTACAGGGCAATGCGCCATTTGATAAAGGCATTCTGGCTGAAAAAATGGTAGATAAGATTCTACCTGCGATTGAAGCGGGAACTGGCGGCGAATATAGTTTCACGATCGGTAACTGTGACCGATCGATTGGCGCACGCCTGTCTGGTGAAATTGCGAAACGTTATGGCAACCTGAGCATGGAAGCCCATCCGGTGAAAGTTCACCTGAATGGTACTGCGGGTCAGTCGCTGGGTGTATGGAATGCTGGTGGCTTGCATATCAGTCTGGAAGGCGATGCCAATGACTATGTCGGTAAAGGCATGGCCGGTGGTCGTATCTCTATCTTCCCGCCAAAAGGTTCACCATTCCAGACACAAAATACTGCGATTATTGGGAATACCTGCTTGTATGGTGCGACTGGCGGTAAGTTATATGCCGCGGGTACAGCGGGCGAGCGTTTCGCGGTGCGTAACTCGGGTGCATTTGCTGTCATTGAAGGTGCAGGCGATCATTGCTGTGAATATATGACCGGCGGTATTGTTACGGTGTTGGGTAAGGTTGGGCATAACTTCGGTGCGGGTATGACTGGTGGTTTTGCTTATGTACTTGATCTGGATAATGACTTCGTTGATCATTATAACCACGAACTGATTGAGCTGAATCGTATTTCCACCGAAGCGATGGAAGAGCACAAAGCTTTCCTGGGTCGTATCCTGGATGAACATATTAAAGAAACGGGTAGTGCTTGGGCGTACAAGATCCGCCATGAGTTTGACTTCTACAGCCGCAAGTTCTGGTTGGTAAAACCAAAAGCAGCCAACTTGCAAACGCTGTTGAAAACCACTCAAGCTGATCCACAATAATTCCACTACTGCAGAAACATAGGCAGATGTAAGGCAACTGTGAACCCCTTACATCTCCCCACGGAGAGAGACATGGCAGAACGCCTGAATAATGACTTTCAATTCCTGGATGTCGCACGCCAAGATCCAGAGAAAAAAGAGATTGATGTCCGCAAAGCAGAATTTGTGGAAATTTATAAGCCTTATACAGCGGAAATTGCAGCCAATCAGACGCATCGCTGCCTAGGCTGTGGTAACCCGTACTGTGAGTGGAAATGTCCGGTACATAACTACATTCCAAACTGGTTAAAACTGGTGTCTGAAGGACGTCTGTTTCAGGCGGCTGAACTGTGTCATCAGACCAATACTTTACCGGAAGTCTGTGGCCGTGTCTGTCCGCAAGACCGTCTGTGTGAAGGGGCGTGTACCCTGAACGACGGTTTCGGTGCGGTGACGATCGGGAATGCAGAAAAATATATCAACGATACAGCTTTTGCTTTGGGCTGGCGTCCAGATATGTCCAATGTGCAATGGACCAATAAGAAAGTCGCAATCATTGGTGCAGGTCCTGCAGGACTTGGCTGTGCGGATATTCTGGTACGTAACGGGGTAAAGCCTGTAGTTTTTGACAAACGTCCAGAAATTGGTGGTTTGCTGACTTTCGGTATTCCAGAATTCAAAATGGAAAAAGACGTAATGAAGCGCCGCCGTGAAATTTTCACCGGTATGGGGGTGGAATTTCGTTTGAATACTGAAATTGGCACAGATGTGACCATCGACCAGTTACTTGCCGATTATGATGCGGTATTTATGGGTATGGGAACCTATACCTACATGAAAGGTGGTTTTGCCGGTGAAGATCTGGATGGTGTGTATGATGCACTGGATTTCCTGATTGCGAATGTCAATCGTTGTCAGGGCTGGGAAAAAGATCCAGCTGAATACATCAGTGTTGAAGGCAAGAAAGTCATCGTTTTAGGCGGTGGTGATACTGCTATGGACTGTAACCGTACCTCAATTCGTCAAGGTGCCGAATCCGTGGTCTGTGCTTATCGTCGTGATGAGGAAAACATGCCGGGTTCACGCCGTGAAGTACAAAATGCACGTGAAGAAGGAGTGAATTTCCAGTTTAACCGTCAGCCGATCGAAGTTGTTGGTGAAAATGGTAAAGTGACCGGTGTGAAATTTATTACTACTCAGCTGGGTGAGCCGGACAGTCGTGGTCGCCGTAGTCCAGAGCCGATTCCGGGTTCAGAAGAAATTCTTCCGGCGGATGCAGTCCTGCTGGCATTTGGTTTCCGTACCAGCCCAGCCGACTGGTTCACTGATGTAGAAATCAATCTGGATGGTTCAGGTCGTGTCGTTGCCGCTGAACAGCAGCAATATAAATTCCAGACCTCAAATCCAAAAATCTTCGCTGGTGGTGATATGGTTCGTGGTTCTGATCTGGTGGTAACCGCAATCTGGGAAGGCCGTCAGGCAGCTGAAGGAATTCTGGATTATCTAGATGTTTAACAGTTGAAAATTCACTGAAATCATTCAAACAACCCGCTATGGCGGGTTTTTTATTTTTGGATATTGTCTAACTTAAAGAGAGGCCATTAAAAAAGATTATAAAAAGTAACAAAACTTTAGAAAATACTGTTTAAAATCAAATTAATTATATAAATATCAATAAAGAACTGAGGACAAGACATCATGCGTGTATTAAAACAATCTCTCATAGCTTTGATGCTGGTCAGTACCTTAACACTGAGTGGCTGTGGCTATAACACCTTGCAAGTCAAAGATGAAGCAGTAACGGCAGCCTGGTCTGAAGTTCAGAACCAGTATCAGCGCCGTGCCGACTTGGTGCCAAATTTGGTCAATGTGGTCAAAGGCTATGCTGCGCATGAAGAGCAGGTCTTAACCGAAGTGACTCAAGCACGTGCCAATGTTGCCGGTTTAAAAGTAGATCGTGAAGTGCTGGAAGATCCTGAATTATTCCAACGCTATCAGGAAGCACAGGCCCAGATGACCAGTGCCTTGTCTCGTCTTTTAGCCGTCACTGAGAATTATCCCGATCTGAAAGCCAATCAGCAGTTCCGTGATTTGCAAATACAGCTGGAAGGCACTGAAAATAGAATCGCTGTGGCACGTAACCGTTATATCACCACGGTGCAGGACTTTAACTCTTATGCCCGTCAGTTCCCGCAAGTGATGACGGCAAAAGTGATTGGTATGGATACCAAACCGAACTTTAGTGCCGAGCAAAGCGCACAGAAAGCTCCTACGGTTTCCTTTGAATAAGTACTGACCTGTAAATAAGTGAGAGATCAGATGCCTGAAATACTGCTGAAATATTGTGCTGGTTTGATTCTCATGTTGGGCATGGGAACGACAATGCTTGTTTCAGCAGAAACAGCCACGGCTACAGATGCTGAAGACGTCATTGTAGCCCGTGAAATCTTGCAGCCTAAAAATAATCAAAATACTCCAGCTCAAAATACAGAGACTGCAGCAGCATCACAGCCACAAATTGCCAATGGCATGGCTGAAGGACAGCTTCAGCGCGACTTGCCCAGCCTGAATGAACCGGTTATTGATCAGGCAAATTTACTCACTCCCGCTGAAAAACAGCAACTCAGTCAGCGTATTCTAAAACTTTATAATGAAGGCAAAGGGCAAATAGGTGTAGTCATTGTTCCGACCACGGGGCAGGAAGATATTTTTGATTATTCCATGCGTGTTGCTGAAGCCTGGCAGCTCGGTTCGGCCAAACGCGACAATGGTTTATTGATGACCATTGCCATTAATGATCGTCGTATTCAGATTTTGACCGGTTATGGGCTGGAAGGAGTGCTACCTGATATCGTGGCAGGTCGAATTATTCATGACAAAATTACGCCATTTTTTAAGCAAGGTCAGTATGCGCAGGGCATTGATTCCGGACTAACCGAAATTGAACGTATTTTAAATTTAGATCCTGAAATTGCAGCACAGGCCGCGGATGAAATCAAAGAACGTCAGGAACAAGCCTATCAAGCTCAAAAAGCATCGCAAGCTACTTTTGGGAGTGTCATCTTTATTATTGTTGCGGGGGTCATTGGTTCCATGATCTTTGGTAAACGTCTGAGCGCAGCAACTGCAGCGGTGGCAGGTACAGCGGCAGGATTGGTGAATGGCTTAGGCTTGGTTGCTAGCCTAATGATTGGCGCAGGTATTTTCTTTTTATTGGTCACCTCTATTGCCCAGCTGATTTTACACGCCTTTATGGCAGGTGGTGGCCGGGGCGGTGGTAGTGGCCGTGGTGGATTTGGTGGCGGCGGCTTCGGCGGTGGCGGTGGTAGTTTTGGTGGGGGAGGAGCATCAGGCTCATGGTAACAACAACAGATACGACAGAGATTGTCACCCAGCCGAAGCTGGAAGAACATGCACAGCCGAGTTTTAAGCGCTGGTTAAAGCATTTTTTTTATATGCCTGCAACTAAACGTTTTTTCTCCAAGCAGGATCAGCATGCGATTGCAGTCGCGGTAGAGGAAGCCGAGCATGGGCATGTGGGGGAGATTCAGGTCGTCATTGAAGGTTGTTTGCCTTCACGATCTGCCTATTATCAAGATACCTTATGTCGTGCCCGGCAGTTATTTGCGAAAATTGGTGTTTGGGATACCGAATATAACAGTGGAGTACTCCTGTATTTGAATCTGTGTGAACATAAGGTTGAGATTGTGATTGATCGAGGAATTAAAGATGCAACGACCCAGCAAGTCTGGGATGAAATCTGCCAAAACATTATTCAACATCTCGCTCAGCATAAGTTTAAAGAAGGTGTCATTGAAGGAGTGAAGCAGATTGGGGAAGTACTAGATCAGTACTATGATCGTAAAATAGATGATTTAGAAAATGAATTGGGGAATAAACCGATTATATTGGGGTGATTTTAGTCAACTAACTGACAAAATTTGTCAGTTAGTTACACAAAATAAAACACAAATATTACAAAAATAAAAATATTTTTTTAAAGTGCTGTTTTTTCTTTCAATTTTATTATAATAAAACTTGGCACACTTAGTGCTAAATATAAAATTAAGCTAAATGAGCTTTTCTTTAGGCTTATAAATAAACAAAAAACATTTGTGGAGAATGTTATGAACGCTCAAAAAGGTTTTACATTGATCGAGCTGATGATTGTTGTCGCTATTATCGGTATTTTAGCTGCGATTGCGATTCCTGCATATACTGATTACACTGTACGTGCGCGAGTTTCTGAAGGTCTCAGTACAGCAGCTGCAATGAAGGCAACTGTTTCCGAAAATATTGCTAATGCAGGTGGAGCTATAGCAAGTTCCGGTAATTGTACTGGTGTAACAGGTATCAGTACTTCTAATTCAACAACTAATGTAAAAACAGCTGAATGTAATGATGCTAATGGTAAAATTACTGTTACAATGAATCCTAATGCAAAAGATGCTGTACTTGTTTTAACTCCTACGATCAATGGTGGAGCAGTTAAATGGGCTTGTACAACAACTACTGATAAAAAATATGTTCCATCAGAGTGTCGTTCATAATATACAAGTAGTATGTTAAATCTTGCATATTACATATTGGGGTTAAGTTATCTTAACCCTAATGCTTATTTACCATGGCCTAACTTCTATCAAGATGGCCTTGCTATTTTAAGTTTTTTATTTTTTATTTTTTATTTTTTAAAAATTAAATCTTCTTTTGTTATAAGTAAATTCCTAATTTATATTTATATTATTACTTTATTTTTTATATGCTTTCAGTTTTTTTTAAATTTTTATTATTTTTATCAAGATTTATTTTTATTTTTATTCTATTTTACTTTATTTTTTATAAGTATTCTTATTGGCTCAAATGATATAATAAAAATACATAAGTTAATGTTTCTTTTTTTATTTGTTGGTTTAGTTAGTATTGCTATACAGATATTTCAATGGGTAGGTTTTGAGTCTATATTTTTTAGGGAATTTTTAGGTAAGCGACCTTACGCTAATTTAGGGCAGCCTAATCAATTAGCAACATTATTATTTTTTTCTTTGTTTTCAAATTTATATTTATTATTTGATAAAAGAGTTAATATAAAAATTTATTGGATTTTTTCTTTTATATTGTCATTTGGAATTGCATTGACTTTTTCTAGAACAAGTTGGTTGGTCTTTTTATTTGTAATAATAATTTCTTTACTTAAATTTAATTTAAAATTATATAAAGTATTATTTCCTGTTTTTATTGTCTATATTTTTCAAGTAATAATATTAGCAAGTTTAAGTAGTTCTTTTGGAGTGAAATTTAAAGAAATAATAGGGCATAGAAATATATCTGATCCGTCAAGAATTAAAATTTGGGAGCAATCGATAGTTGCGGTAAAAGAGAGTCCTTGGCTGGGCTATGGAGTTAATCAAACATCAATTGCTCGAGCAAAAGTATTAGAAACAAGTCAATCCTATGATTTAGTAGAGTATTCACATAATTTATTTTTAGACATTTTATTGTGGTTCGGTATTCCAATGGGTAGTATACTTATTTGTATAAGTATTTACTTTTTTTGTGAAAAACTAATTAGAGAAAAGGAAGTTAAAAAAAATATACTTTTATTAATAATACTTTGTTTTTTTATTCATAGTATGCTTGAGTATCCATTTACATATGCTTATTTTATTATTCCTATTGGTTTTATTTTAGGTTTTTTTGTTGCTAACTCAGGTTTTTACATTACTGTTGATAACAGGCTATTAGTTATTTTTATATTACTATTAAATTTTGGATTTTGTTTTTTAGTATTTGAATATTTCAGATACAAAAATGTATCTAGAGATTTGGATTATAATTATTTATTTTCCAGTGACAATAAGATTGTAAAAAACAAATTTTTTTTAATAGATATGATTTATTATAATAAGTTGAATCAGGTTGCTGAAAAAAATGATATTTTAAAAGATTATCATTTAGAGCATTTTCAAATTCTTTACTATAGATATCCATCCAATGTTAATTATTCTTTATACTTGTCTAAATATATTGAAGAGCAAGAAGGGGGGCTAAAGGGTAAAACTCAAATAAAATAAATTTTAACTAAGTTACAATAAAAATTTAATTTAAGAAGAAATTTCTTTATTAAAAGTAATTGTAGCTATAGGTGTTAAAATTTTGTATAAAAAAATATAAAATATGCCCAGTTTTTTATTCTATTTTTCTTATGAAGTATGTATTACTATTTTTTGCAGCAATTCTCATCTCTCTTGCATGGCTAATGCCTGTGCACTACCGCCCATGGGTCACCTATACCGGTGAGCTTTATGCATTTTTTTCCCTATTAGCTTTGGCTGCTATCTTTTTAAAAGAAAAAATTAAACTTCCTGTAATCAATCTCCCTTTATTATTACTTGCTTGTATACCTGTAATTCAATTGCTGGCAGGACAAGTATTTTTCTTTAGTACTGCCATGATGGGCATTATTTTTGTTTTTAGCTTTTGGCTGGCAAGTGTACTCGGTTATAACCTTTCAGCAGGAAACTATAAGCGAGAAGAAACTTTTACCAATCTTAGTTATGTATTCCTTGCTTCCGGAATGATTACTGGTTTAATTGCACTGTGCCAGTGGACAAATTTAGATGCAGTCTTACCAGGCATGGTGAATATCAGTGGTAGTCAGCGGCCTTATGCCAACTTTGCCCAGCCGAACAATATGGCGACTTTCTTGATTATGTCCTTGATGAGTTGTTTATATCTCTATGAAAAGAAAAAAATCCAGATTAAATGGTTAGTGGCTTGCGCCTTAGCTATCGTGATTGGAATTGCTTTAAGTCAGTCGCGTACTGCTTGGGTTGCTGCGAGTGCGATTATCCTTTATTTAGCTTTCTATCAATATAAAGGTATTATTCGCCTGAAATGGTATTACAGCAGTCTGTGGTTTGGCTTCTTTGTGGCTTGTATTGTCGCTTTTCCATTACTCGGTCAGTTGGCTGCTCAAGCGATAGATGCAGATGTAGTGCAAAGCCGTGATGTGGTTGCTCGTGCTACAGGGGATATGTCTCGTTTAGCAATTTGGCAGCAAATGCTAGCGGCCATTCAGGCACAGCCATGGTTTGGTTATGGTTGGTATCAGACCAGTGTTGCCTTTGCCTCGATCAGTGATACGGTGCAAGGTCCAGTCTGGATTCGAAGTGCACATAACTTTATTATTGATTTCTTACTATGGAATGGGCTGATTGTTGGTCTGCCTTTTTTAGCCTATTTCGGCTATTTAGGTTATCAGCTACAAAGATGGGTGAAAACTCCTGAGTCGGTCATTGGTATTTTGATGATTGGAGCTTTTCTTACTCATGCCATGTTTGAGTTTCCGCAGCACTATGCCTATTTCCTTTTACCAGTAGGTTTTATTTTAGGTACTATTCTAGCCCAAAATCCGAATATCAAAACCGTGACCTTACCCGCTATAGCAATGAAAATCATTTTTGGGTTTGGTCTACTGTTATTGATCGTGATCTATCGGGATTATGATGTCGCTGTACCTAAACTTGGTCAAAGTATTCGTTATGAGCAACAGCCCGAAAAAATCACCAATCAGCAGCCAATCTATTTATTAACAGAGTTTAATCATCGTATTGACTGGATTCGTCTTAATCCTTATAGCAAAGCATCCTCTGAACAGATTCAAGCAGGCGAACAGATGGTATTAAGTTATCCAACTAAATATAACCTAATTAAATACGCCAAACTGCTAGCTTTTAATGGTTATGAAGATGAAGCCAAGCATCAGCTGCAACGCTTAAAAGTCATTCAGAAAACTGAACTTAGTTATGAGGAATTGATTCAGCATATGCCAAGATAAATTCCCTATAAAAAAGCCAGCAAGAGCTGGCTTTTTTATTGATTCATTCTAAGTTTAGAGCTGGCTTTGAATATAGTTTTCAATACCAATACTTTCGATGAGATCTAACTGGGTCATAGTCCAATCCAGATATTCCTCTTCCTTTTCCAGAATTTCACGTAATAGGTCACGGGTCACATAATCCATCTGTGTTTCTGCCAAAGCCACAGCCTGCTGAATGACTTCAATATTTTCTTTTACTTTGCGTACATCACAGTGCAGTACTTCTTGCGTATGCTGACCGATATACAGTTTGCCCAGATTCTGTAAATTCGGCAGACCTTCCAAAAATAAAATGCGTTCAATAATTTTATCGGCATGTTTCATCTGAACAATGGATTCTTTATATTCTGCCGAGCCCAGTTTCTCAATGCCCCAGTCATTAAACATGCGCGAATGCAGGAAATACTGGTTAATGGCAGTTAAGTGGTGATACAACACCTGATTGAGCTGATTAATCACATCACGATTGCCTTTCATCGCATAACTCCATTTGGACCTGTTTTATCTTTCTAAGAAAGCGCTCTAATACTGATAGTAAAGCAAGTCAGGGGCAAATGGCGAGTAATTTATCAAATCAAAAGTAAAACCTCGTTTTCAAGGCAGGGATATAAATGAGTGACCTAAGCCATACGACATGAAATGTCGTTTCAAATTAACATTTTTAACTTTGGATATTCTATTGGTTATTTTCATTGATAAAATAATCGTATGAAAACACTTAAATTACGCATTAAAGATAAACATTCCAAGATATTAGAGCAATTAGCATCTGAAGTGAATTTCGTCTGGAATTATGTCAATGATTTAAGCTTTAAACACCTTAAAAGAAAAGGTGAATTTTTCAGTGCTTACGATATTGCTAAATATACGAAAGGTACATCTAGGCTTTGTGGGTTACATAGTCAAACCATTCAGGCTGTTACCGAAGAATTAGTCATACGCAGAAAGCAATTCAAGAAGACTAAACTAAAATGGCGGGTCAGTCATAAGAAATCAGCCAGAAGATCACTAGGTTGGATCCCCTTCAAGAAAGTAGCAATCAAGTATGCTAATGGTCATATCCAGTATGGCAAGCATCAGTTTAAGATATGGGATAGCTATGGACTGTCAAATTACAGTATCAAGACCGGTTCGTTTGTCGAGGATGCGCGTGGCCGTTGGTATGTCTGCTTAGTTGTGAATAGCCCTAAAATTGAGAAATCGACTGCGACTAATTTGATTGGGATTGATCTGGGCTTAAAGGATATAGCCACTTGTTCGGATGGTACGATAATTTCAAATCCCAAGTTCTACCGTCAATATGAACAGAAATTAGGGATTGCTCAACGAGCTAAAAATAGAAAACGTGTCCGTGCATTACACGCCAAGATTGCAAACTGTCGTAAAGACCATTTACACAAAGCAAGTACGATGCTTATAAAGAAAAATGCACTAATTGTTATAGGCGATCTGAGTGCGAAAAAACTGGTGAAAACCAAGATGGCGAAGTCTGTTCTGGATACCGGATTTTCAGCATTCAAGGCCATGCTCAAGTATAAATGCGAGAACGCAGGAGTATGGTTTGAAGAAGTTAGTGAAAGTTTCACAACCCAAATGTGTTCGTGCTGTGGTGAGGTCACTGCAAGCAGTCCGAAAGGTAGAGCAGATTTGCGAATAAGAGTATGGGAATGTGAAAACTGTTCAAGTGTTCTGGATCGGGACTTGAACAGTGCTAAGAACATACTTGCGCTTGGGCATAAGCGTCTCGCAGGAGAAATCAGCTCTATTTAGAGAGGTGAGGATGTCAAGGAACAGCAAATGAAAATCGCAATCGACTCGATCCAAGCTTGGATCAACGGCAATAAAAACCCGCCAGAGTCAAAGGCGGGGGAGGAGTAATGATCAAAGATCATTGTTTTTCATTATGCTTATAAGGAGAAATATTTTGAATTTATGCTGCAACAGCCAGGCGTGCTGCAATTTGTGAAACTTCATCACTGATGATCATACGAGCTTCTGGTGCACAACGGCCACAGCAAGTTCCCAAGTCCAACATATCGCGGACATCACGATAACTTTCAGCGCCATTTGCAATAGCATCTTTAATGTCTTGATCTGTAATGCCACGGCATAGACAAACGTACATAGGACACAACCACAGTGATTAAATAAGATAAGTAATATTATTGATAATTGTTATCGTTTGTCAATAAAAATCATTTGAAATAGCTTTTATCATGATTGATGATTTAGATAAAAAAGTACCACCTGAGCGGAAACCCAAGTACTGCTCGGATTTCCAAACAAAAGCGATTCATGATTTAGAATGAAATATTGCAGAGTGAGGATTGAGTGATTTTTATAACTTATTGATTAATGATAACAATGCCATCCATTTCAACCAAGGCATCTTTAGGCAGGCTGGCGACACCTAAAGCGGCACGTGCTGGATAGGGTTGGGCAAAATACTCACCCATAATTTGATTGACCAGTTGAAAGTGAGATAAATCGGTCAGGAAAATATTCAGTTTGGCAATATCTGCCAAAGAACCACCAGCGGCTTCACAGACTGCTTTTAAGTTATCAAACACCCGGCGAATTTGAGCTTCAATGCCTTCAACCAGTTCCATACTATAAGGATCCAGGCCAATTTGACCTGATAGATATAAGGTATCACCCACTAAAATGGCTTGCGAATAAGTACCAATCGCAGCAGGGGCATTTTCAGTATGGATTACTTGGCGGGACATTAATTTCTCCTTTTATCATCGACATACATCATATTCGATCAATTCGGCTGATCAAAGCACTATCGTTTTAAATGATCAGCTCGCTTTAGAGGCTTCACTGAAAACGACGGGCTGAGCCAGACGGATAATTCGTGGGAAACCGAAATACATGCGTAAATCCCGAATAATCTGTGCAATCTGTTTACGGTTATGCACCACGATATTGACATAGGTTTTGTCATCCTGAGTGCGCACCATTTCCACCCCGGAATGCGCTTTACGACATTGGTAAATCAGGTCGGAAATCTGTTCGTCATTCATGTCAAGGTCAATGCTGAGATAGGCAGTAAAGCTGATATCTTCCAGATCATCAGAGGTCCACTGCAACAACATGATATTTTCTGGATGCTGATGTTGTTCATGCAGAAGGTTGTGGCAGCGCGCACGATGCACAATCAGACCGCGACGGGTCAAATGACCCTGAATCGGATCACCCAACACAGGATTGCAGCAATGCGCATATTTGACATCGACACCTTCTGTTCCCTGAATCAGACGGTCTGAACTGGCGATATTCTGATGCTGATCTTGGGCAAATAAATGGTTGGCCACCAGTTGCGGTAATAAATCACCCACTGCAATCTGTTCAAACAGTTGTTCCTTGCTGGAAACATGACGCCATTCCAAGAGGTTTTTCCAGTCTGCTTCAGTCAGATCACGAATGGAACGATGGAACAGTTTCAAGGCACGATTGAGAGCCTGTTGTCCGACCAGACGCTGTTCGTCTGGATCTTGATCACGCAGAATATTCTGAATAGCACGACGAGCTTTCTGGGTATTAATAAAACTGAGCCAATCTGGGTTCGGAGTGGCGAGGACATCAGTAATGATTTCGACTACCTGACCACTGACTAAAGGCGTTGAAAGCGGCTTAGTTTCATTGTTAATTTTTGCACCAACCGCATGGTTGCCTAGGAATAAACTCGCGGCATAGGCAAAGTCAACCGCCGTGGCGCCTTGTGGCAATTCATGTAAATGGCCGTGCGGGGTATAGACCCAAATTTTTTCCTGATGCAAATAGTCCAGTAATTCACTGAAAGTGGTTTTGGCACATTCACCATCGACCAGAACATTCAGATTCTGCATCGAGGCCTGAATCGCAGAGCGACAGGCTTGCGGCGCACTTTCACCGAGCACAACGCCAAAACGTGCTGCTTTACGCATCAGTTCGGTTTGAATGGTCAAAGACAAAGTGGTCTTTTCGCCTTTCAGGCGCATCATCAAGGACTGGTTGCCTCCCGGTAATGGGCGGCGGATATGATCTTCATAACTCTGGATTTTAAAACTTTGCGTCAGAATTTCTGCCAGTCGGTCACAGTCCGCGATGCTCTGTAAAATAATTTCAAATGCATGGCTGTGCGTCAATTCCTGCAGATCGATGTCATTTTTAACAAAGTGGCGCAGTAGCTCAATATTGTTGTTTTTCTTCTTAATCCGGCCCTGAATGGCATTCTGTTGCAGCAGTTCGGTCAGGTTTTTTTCCCACTTGGCCTGATATTCACAGCGTTTGGGCTTGGTTTCCAGTAGAGCGGCCTGCACATTATTATACATGTCCAGATCTAGATTTTGATAACAAAGATGTTCGAGGTTGTCGGCCATTTCATTCATGCCGACAATACGGGCCATTGGAACAAAAATTTCAAAGGTTTCCCGGGCAATACGCGCGCGTTTGTCTGGACGTAATGCATCCAAAGTGGTCATATTGTGATAACGGTCGGCCAGTTTCACGATAATGACACGTGGATCTTGTAGAGTCGCTTGCAGGATTTTCCGGAAAGAAGCCGCTTTATTATATTCTTTATCACTGGAATGGCTCAGTTTGGTGACACCATCGACCAGTTCAGCAACGGTAAAACCAAAAATCTTGCTAATATCATCTTTGTTAAATTCGGTATCTTCAATCACATCATGCAGCAGGGCAGCCATTAAAGTTTCAGTGTCCAAACGCATATGCGCCAAGATACAGCTGACCGCAATCGGATGTAAAATATAAGGTTCACCACTTTTACGCACAATCCCGTCATGCGCCATATCTGCATAATCACAGGCCGCAAGCACACGTTCGACATCGCTTTCACTTAAATACGCATCGATAATGATCTCTAACTGCTGCTTGGCTTGACTGACCTGTGGGCCTGGCATAAAACACCTTTTCAACTGAATTTTTTACAAATAAAACCTGAAAGCATTCTAGAAATGTGAATTTCCTGGCTTGATGGTTTTTGCTGCTACAGAGCAGAAAACCAATACAAACTTGATAGCTAACCCTTATGTTATAACCGTTCTGGCATAAATATAAAAGTCACATAACAAAAAAAGCCTAGTTTAGAACTAGGCTTTTTGAGTGACGATCTCTTATTGGAAAGAAAAACCGTCTAAGTTTAGATTATTTGCAGAAAGTGCAAGATCCAAGCTTGATGTTTGATAATCTTGATCACGTTGTTTCAAAATATCTTTTGATACATGACCTGAAGCGATTTCACGTAAAGCAACAACAGTCGGTTTGTCATTGTCCCATTCTACAGTTGGTTCAATACCTTGACGTGCCAATTGACGCGCGCGCTTGCTTGCCACTAGTACAAGCTCAAAGCGGTTGTCTACATGGTCTAAACAATCTTCAACGGTGACGCGTGCCATAAGAATTCTCGTTTGAATAATAAATTTTAACAGACTGCACAGTATAAAAGGCTTTGTCTATAGACTCAAGTTTTAATCACTGCTCAGTCGGCGTTATCAGTTTCTGAATTAGTTTTTCATGACGGTTGGCTTGCTGAGACAAGACCAAACGATTGGCGATAATCACCGCTTCCAGGTCATGCAGCGCCTTATTAAAGTCATCATTAATGATGATATAGTCAAAGTTGCTATATTGTTGCATATCTTCTACCGCGCAGCTTAGACGATGTTCAATCACATCTAGAGCATCAGTACCACGGTTAGATAGGCGTTCACGCAAGTCGAACTGACTTGGTGGCAAGATAAAAATTTGTTTAGATTCAGGAAAAAGTCGACGAACCTGTTGCGCACCTTGCCAGTCAATTTCCAGTAGCACATCATGACCTTTAGCCAGTTGCTCTTTCACTGTGGCTTGTGCAGTACCGTAGTAATTACCAAATACTTCGGCGTATTCGATAAAACCACCTTCATTGACCAGATTTAAAAAATCTTCTTTATTGGAGAAATGATAGTGTACGCCATCGAGTTCGCCAGGTCGTTGACCGCGTGTAGTATGTGACACAGAAACGTGAAGATTGTTGACACGCTCAAGTAGGGCTTTAACAAGGGATGTTTTGCCTGTTCCAGACGCTGCAGAAACGACAAACAAGAGACCCGACATGATATTTTTCCTGATATGATAAAATATCTTCTCTATTTTAGAGTAGAGCGGCTTTAAACTAAATAGTTGTCAGTCGATTGTTTACATTTATTTCAATTGAACCGCTAAAAATGGTGTGAGTATTGAGGATTCTATGGAAATTGTTTTAGCCAACCCACGTGGTTTTTGTGCTGGTGTAGATCGTGCCATTGCGATCGTGAACCGTGCCTTAGAATGCTTTAACCCACCGATTTATGTGCGGCATGAAGTGGTGCATAACAAATTTGTCGTCGATGACTTACGTCAGCGTGGTGCAATTTTTGTCGATGAACTTGATGAAGTGCCCGATGACAATATTGTGATTTTTAGTGCGCATGGCGTTTCTAAAGCAGTCCAGCAAGAGGCTGAACACCGTGGTTTGAAAGTTTTTGATGCGACTTGTCCCTTGGTGACTAAGGTGCACATTGAAGTGACTAAATATGCCCGTGAGGGAGTAGAAGCGATTCTAATTGGTCATGAAGGTCACCCTGAAGTCGAAGGTACGATGGGGCAATATGATAAAAAAAATGGTGGTGAGATTTATCTGGTTGAAGATGAAGAAGATGTCGCCGCTTTAACGGTACGCAATCCTGAAAAAGTGGCTTTTGTCACGCAAACAACTTTATCAATTGACGATACAGCGAAAGTGATTGATGCCCTTCGCCAGAAATTCCCGCTGATTCAGGGACCACGTAAAGATGATATTTGTTACGCCACACAAAACCGTCAGGATGCAGTGCGTGATCTGGCTGAACGCTGTGATGTGGTTCTGGTAGTAGGTTCTCCAAACTCTTCAAATTCAAACCGCTTACGTGAGCTGGCTGAACGTATGGGTAAAGCGGCTTACCTGGTCGATAATGCCGATGAACTCAAGCAGGAATGGTTTGCAGAAAATGCCCAGATTGGGGTAACAGCAGGCGCATCTGCACCTGAAATACTGATTAAACAGGTCATTCAGCGTTTACAGGATTGGGGTGCACAAGCGCCTAAAGAGCTGGATGGGCGGGAAGAGAATATTACCTTTAGCCTACCCAAAGAGTTACGTATTCCTGTAACACAGGCTTAGAGTGTTAACTGTTTAACATTCTGTTTCTTATTTAAAAATAAGCAGATAACTGGGAAATGACAGTTATCTGTTTTTTTATGCCTTTTATCTGCTCTGTGTAGGTTTTGTAACTTTAATGCGTATTATTTTAACTGGGCCAAAGTTTTGCCTGGGGGAGAGTATGCAGGAAAATAAAGGATTCACTTTAATTGAGCTAATGGTGACGATTGCTGTGGTGGCGATTATTGCTGGAATGGCTGCTCCTTCAATGTCTAGCATGATTCGTAAAAACCAATTACATAGCGATGCAAGAGCTATTGTTGAATTGGCCACAATGGCACGTTCAGAAGCTGTATTTACCAAGAAACAACAGAAGTTGGCACTAGACGCCTCGGTAACAGACGGCAAGTTCAAGTGGCTGCCAGAGCAACATACCAGTTGGGCAACCAAACCAGTCAATAGCCTGACCTACAATATGTTTGGCTTTTTAGTTTCAGCGAATGATCGTGAGTGTTTTATTTTGCAGCATCAAAAAGATAGTTCACAAAAAGCGGTCATCGAGTTTTTTAAAAACGGTTCGATTCGATATGAACGCTCAAATAGCACATGCCCAAATTAATAGGATGAGGGTAAAACAATGATAAGAAATCAACGTGGTGTTGGCTTGGTCGAGGTTTTAGTGGCATTGGTGCTGCTTGGAATTGCAGTGCTAGGCTTTACTGCTTTGCAAATTCGGGCAGTTTCTGCCAGTGCAGACGCAGGTCAAAACATTCAAGCCATGAATATTGCCAGGGATTTATCTGAACGTATCCGTATGAATCGTGCTGGATTAGATGAATATAAGGCAAATGCAACAGTGACAGATTGTGCTGCAAATTTTTGTACCAGTGATCAAATGGCAGCCTATGACTTTAAACAAGTTCAGTTGCGTGCAGAAAATTTAGGCATGTCTATTGCTGTGAACGACTGCCAAGGTTCGACCCTGAAAAGAAAATGTGTATATGTGGCTTGGGATACAACCACTGCAACAAACGGAAGTGGGGGTAATCACTGTACCAATGGGACAGCGTATAACCCAAATGCACAATGCATAATTATGGAGGCTTATAACTATGACTAAGCTTCAGAAAGGTTTCACTTTACTTGAACTGATGATTAGCTTGGCAATTGGTTTGTTGGTGGTCAGTGCAGCAACCGCTATTTTTCTCAGCGCACAACGGTCTTTAGGATTTCAGTTGGGTATGGGTGATGTGCAGCAAAACTCAAATTTTGGCTTGGCAATGCTGACTCATGACTTACGACACGCCAATCTAAACACACCGTCTAACCAAAAAGTTAATAATAAGATGGTGGGTTCTGGCGTAATTTTTGCCCGAGAAAACTACCCATCCAGTTTACATGCAAATTTGAGCAATATTGCGTATAGCACACAAAATTTTGCCGATGATGCAACGGCAGGTAAAAGTGATCAAATTGTGATTCAGTTTGTGCCACAGTATCAAATTGAAGAAGCATCAGATGTTGACCCAAATGATGCTACCAAGAAAATCAATGAAAGATTATTAAGCAATACAGATATGTATGATTGCGAAGGCAATAGAATTGGATTTACAACTGCCAAAGCCAATGAGGATACCCAGGCAATCCGCCCAACCATGGTGCAGCGTTACTATGTAGCAAAATTACCAACCTCACAGCAGGGCAGTGATGGTTTGGATCGTTACGGACTGTACTGTGATGCAGGGCATTATAAAGCAGGTGATAGTACGATTAATGGTTTGGGTAGCAATGCACAACTACTCATGCAAAATATTGATGCCTTTAAGGTGCTTTTGGGGGTGAAAAATCCACAAAACAATCAATTGCGCTATGTCACGATAGATCAATATAAAACTTTAATGTCATCCATTACCGCAGAAAAAGATTATCTACAAGTGATTTCCTTGCAGGTGTCTGTAGTCGCGCGATCTGCGACCAATATTGGGGCTGATGCTGGTTTAAATAATAAAACTATTACCCTCCCAGGCGCCGCAACTGCAGTGGTGTTCGATGGTGATGCGAATTTGAATAAAAAATACATACGTCAACTGGTCACTCAAGTGGTTGGTTTGCGTAATACATTGGGAGCATCGTAATGAAACAACAAAAAGGTGCAACGCTCATTGTGGTTTTGGTCATCCTGATTTTAATTACCTTGGTAGGTACACTAGCCGTTCGTTCTGGGATTTTAGGATTAAGACTGGCCACCAACAGCCAAGTACAGGCTTTGTTATTAGAAAATAGTAATGCGGCATTGTTTAATTTAGAAAACCCAAATCAGGTGGCGCGCCAATTAGCCCAAGATGGTATGTATAGCTATTTTAACTCCGCTGCTAATGCTGAAGATGAGTTGGTATTTTGCTACCGTTCATCGCAAAGTACATTTTTTTCTATGAATCAAGCTAGTGCAATTTCCCGTACAGGCTCAAAAACCAAAATTGGGGTAACAGGTTATTGCAAAGCCAATCAGTTTGCGACAGGGCGTTCAGCGGTATTGGCGCAAGTCTATTTAAAGAAAAATATAGACAATGTGGTGCCATTTGCACACGTAGCTCAAAACACCAGTATTGGCTCAAGCAGCTTACCTGTGGTGTCGAACAGTATTAGCGTCACCGTGATTTCAGTCTTGCCAAGTTTTTCTAGTGCAAGTAAAGCAGAAATTGAAGCTTGCTTTAAAGAGCGTGCGGCAAATGTATCACGCTGTTTTGAAGATTTAAATATTCCCTATAACACCCAGCGCGCAGACTATGTGGTAGGTGGTCAGCCAAAGCTTGTGTCGTAGTCGAACAGCATCAGTGAGGATTAACAAATGAAACAGTTTAATAAAAAAGTTCTTTCTGCTACGGTGTCGATGCTCATGACTTTAACCGTATGTAGCAGTGTGTCACAAGCCAGCGATATTGAGATTTATAGTAATGCAACAGGTGGTAAAACCACCATTACGCTAATGTTGGATACCTCAGGGAGTATGAGTGAGTCACAGGTTGGGGGAAGTGCATGTGAGCTTGCATCAGGCACAACTTATACAGCTGGAAATGAACCTTCGGGAACGACACCTGGTTATACCAAATATTTTTGTGGTGTAGATATCCCAGGTTCAAGTTCTCAGCGAGTTTATTATTATAAAAGAACGGGAGGGTCTGGGAATCGTTCTTGGTTTAGTTGTGGCGCATCAGGTTCACCGAATGTAGATGCCTGTACAATTCCTATTAATGATCCAGATCCAAACAATAGTTTTGAAGATACAGGTAGTAACCCTCGTTACTATTATAAAAATGAGAGACCTAAAACGAAGCATTATGACCGCCTCACCCGACTAAAAGACGCAATTTTTACGCTAATGGATAGCAACCAAATTGATTCGAATTCGGTCGCAATCGGAATAGGGCAATTCTCTTCACAAAGTGGTAGTGACAACGTGTTTACCAGTGCGGATGGAAGCAGTGGGAAAATAGTCGTTCCTGCTGCGCTTTTAAGCACAGCACAACGCACAGCGATTAAAACTGCTGTTGCAAATTTAATCGGTTCTAATGGTACACCAACAGCCAATGCTTATGCTGAAGTAGCGGCTTATATGTTGGGTACTAATACGGTGACTAATATTACGTTAATGAGGGAAGAATACATTAGCTATTCTTCTGGGGGGCAAACTAGATATGGTAAATGTACAACATGGCAAGGTCTTGAATGTTACGGTTATAGTACATCAACCTATTTAACGAGTATAGGGGGAAGGGCGACTAAACTGGTAAGGTGGAGTAGTGCTAGTGATATAAGAACAGCTTTACTTGAGCCATATACTGATACCGCCACAAATCTCGGTTATAGCGGATTTTCTAAATCGGTGCTTGGTAGTAAGGTCGGGTCTTCCTCTACCGCAACAAACTATCAAACTCCTTTATCTACGACAAACACTCAATGTAATGGTCAAGGGATTTATTTCTTAACAGATGGTGAACCCAATAGCTCACCTGTACCTGTACCTTTAATGCAAGCTGCTTTAGGCGCAAATGGTTCATCCTTTAGTGTACCTGCTACAGGAACACTACCTAATGGTACTCAAGCTGGTCATGGCATGCCTGCTGTAGGTGAATTTGCCAAAGCATTACGTGATAAAACGAAAAACCCTTTAGGATTAGAAATTAAAACTGCGGTTGTTGGTTTTGGGTCAGTATTCAATGTGGATAGAACCGCTGATGCTGCAAAACCTGTCGCTCAGAGAGTTATACGCACTTTGGATTATATTAATAGTAAAGGTGTGCGTACCAACGAACAAAGAGATTATTATAATTGCTCACTTATCACAAATGTAGATGCCCAAAATGCATGTAACTGGGGTGCCAAATCACACCCTGACTTACCAAGCAGCGTCGGTGGTTATGGTGAAGGTGGTTTTTATTCAGCCCAATCGGTTGATGATGTGGTAAACAGTGTGGTGAAGTTTTTAGATGAGGTAAATCCAAATATTGAACCTGTTGCAACGGGTAGTCCGACCATTCCTATTGATAGCTTAAACCCAATTCAATTACAACCCTATGGTTATTATGCAGAATTTAAGCCAAAGCCAAGTGAAACTACACAACTTTGGGCGGGGAATTTAAATAAATATAACTTAAGAAATGGCGAGTTGGTGGATAAAAACTTACAACGCTTAATTTTAAGTACAGGCGCACTGAATAAAGATGCTGTAGGTTTATGGACCAATGGTGTTAAAGGTCAATTACCACTGGGCACTTTAGTTGCCGCAAATGGCGAGCAAAATTCAAAACGTAAAGTATTCACCAATCGAGTGATTAAAGCGGATAAAACCGCTGTTTCAGGTGATCGTTTGGCACAAGTGAGTTTATTGAGTTTATTTGCAGACAACAATGAAATTGCCAAATTTAAGTATGATGCCGATAAAAACTATTGGTTAAATTTCCTAGGTTATGATGTAGGTATTGCAGAGAACATTGCGATTTTAGGTGATCTAACCAGTAAAACAGAGTACCGAGAGCTTGGAAGTGTGATGCACTCTACACCAATCATGCTGACCCAAGAAGGAAAAATTACGGTTGCAAATGGTAAGTTAACCACAACGGGTCGTAAAGATTATCTAATGTTTGGTTCTACGCAAGGTGCGTTGCATGTGGTAGATGACGATGGCAAAGAAATATTTGCCTTTGTACCGCATGAAATGATGAAAAATCAAAAAAATGCATTTATAGGTAGTGGCAAATATACAGGTTCGGGTAAAAACAATTTGTTCTATGGTGTAGACGGCCCTTGGACAGCTCACACCCAATATGTTTCAAAAAGTGATGGAACATTAACGGTGAAAGATTCTGGGCGTAAGGCAAGTGATGAAGAAGATGCGCAGAACCTGATTGGTATGCAGTGGGTGTATGGTGGTTTGCGTATGGGTGGCAAAAGTTACTATGCGCTGGACTTAACTGACATTGAAAAGCCTGAATTGAAATTCCATATCAATCCAGATGCAGATAATGCTTCTGCTGCACTCAAGCAAATGGGGCAAAGCTGGTCAAAACCGACTCTCGCTTACGTAAATTGGGGCGATACGCGCAAGCTTGTAATGTTTGTAGGTGGTGGTTACGACCCTATTTATGAAACTCATAATGCAGACCCAAGCTCGACCAAAGGTAATGGTGTGTATATGTTTGATGCACACAATGGCGATTTACTCTGGTGGGCCAGTGATAGTGAAAAAACAGGTGCTAGCCGTTTTACTCAGAATAATCAGTTAAAATATAGCGTTGCTTCACAAATTAATGCGATTGACCGTGATGGAGATGGTTTAACCGATCATCTGTATTTTGGTGACTTAGGTGGACAGGCATTCCGTGTCGACTTTAATAACCGCGCAGCAGACACAGCAAACTTTGCAACACGCGTGGTTCATCTTTTTACAGAGCATCAGGGTTCGGGTTTAAGTCCTCGTTTCTATGAAATGCCAAGTGTGTCTATTCATCAAGATGATGGGAGCTACTTTGCTGCAGTTGCCTTTAGTTCAGGTAACCGTAGCTCGCCATTAGCTGGTTTAAACTCCACAGTAAGTGCTAATGATGCCGTATTTGTAGTGTATGACAATGATGTAGCACGTCAGGACTTGTATAAATCAGGCATCACACTATATACCGAAAATGAAAGCTTAACCCAACTTAACTTTGATAGTGGTGTAGCACGTCGTGGGCAAAATAATATATACAATGGTGGTTGGAAAGCTTATTTTGATAGTGCAAAAGCAGGCCGTTATAAAGGTATGAATGACCTGTATGCTTTAGATGGTATGCTCTATGTCAATGTTTATGACCGAGATGGTACTGGTATTGGTGGTAACTGTGGTGCAGGTGTAGTGGGTGACTCCTATCTGTATCAATATTGTTTACCTACAGGGAAATGTAATTTCTATTCAGGCACTGGAAACAAACCAGATCGGGTAAAACTTGGTGCAGGTATTTTGGGTACAGGTTTGGGTCAGGGTTATGGAAATAATGCAAATACAGTGAGTTTAGTGGTGAATCGTGATCAGCCATCTGCACTGGATTGTAGCTTACCTGCCAATAAAAACTTACCTCAATGCCAGTTGTTTAATACACAGGTAAAACTCAAGCAAATGCGCTGGTATGAGTCGCGTTAAGGGGGGAGTATGCAATTCAAGAAAGGCTTTACCCTAATTGAGCTGATGATTGTGGTCGTTGTGATCGCAATCATTGCAGCCATCGCGATTCCGAGTTATGCCGCATATATTCAGCGTAAAGATCTTGCTTTAGCAAAGCAGGAAGCATTGCGAATAGCGACAGAGCTAGAAAAATTCAAAGCTAAAAACTTCAGCTATAAAGGTTTTGATGCAACCTACTTATATACAGGTTATGCACCATCCACAGGCACTTTAGCAATTCCTGTAGATGGTTCAGATACTAAATTCACCCTTACTTTATTGGATTTAGCCACCAAGAAGCCTTTATCTATACTAAGAGGCGCAGATGGTAATGAAACCGCAGATTCAAGTTCTGTACGTGGTTTAAATTGGGTGATACGGGTTGAACGTGCTAAAACAGGTACAACCTTAAAACAACCACGTAATTATGATTTATTGTTGACTAGTGAAGGTGTACGTTGTCAAACTCGGACTCCAGATATGGTATCAACATATACTTGTGGGACTAAAAATAATGAAAACTGGTGATCAAGAGCGCGGATTTACACTGATTGAACTCATGATTGTGGTGGCTGTTATTGCTATTTTGGCTGCAATTGCGATGCCATCCTATACTAGTTATAAAGTCCGTGCCAATCGTGTAGAGGTTCAAACGGAGCTGATGCAACTCGCGCAGCGTTTGCAAAGTTATAAGGCGATGAATCATAGTTATCGAAATGCAACATTGGCGAGTATTGGAGGAAATAGTACGTTTCCAAGCCATCAAGCTTTATACAATATTAATTTGGCAATTGATGCATCTAATCAGGCATATACCCTGTCAGCTTTGCCTATTTCAACAGCTGCACAAAAAGGGAATGGTGCCTTAAGTTTAGATCAGTCAGGGCGCCAATGCTGGTTTAAAGGTAAGGATTCACCTTCAACAACAGATACTTGTTCTGCTTGGTTAGAGAAATAAATTCAAACCTGCGGATAAATACGTTTTGATCTTTCATTCAGGGCAAAGTTCAAGTAAAATACTGCCCTCTATGAAAGGGGTTTGAGCTGTATCGATGGTCGGTACAAGGATAATCCGTAAAAACTATAAGGTTCTATCATGGTTGTTATTCGTCTTGCACGCGGTGGTGCTAAAAAACGTCCGTTCTATCAAATCATTGTGACTGATAGCCGTAATGCACGTGACGGTCGTTTCATCGAACGTATCGGTTTCTTCAACCCGACAGCTCAAGGTAAAGCAGAAAAGCTTCGTTTAGATGCTGACCGTTTTGCTCACTGGGTTTCTCAAGGTGCTCAACCTTCTGATCGTGTTGCTTCTTTAGCTGCTCAAGCTAAAAAAGCTGCAGTTGCTGCATAATTTTTATATAAATTAGGTAGTAGCTTGCCCATGACACCAACACAGAATGTTCCCGAAGATCGTATTCAGATTGGACAGTTGCGTTCAGCATATGGATTAAATGGGTGGCTCTGGGTCTATTCCAATACAGAACCTATGAGCAACATATTTGACTATCTGCCTTGGTACATTGAGACCAAAGCAGGTTGGCAAATTGTCGATGTAAAACGTTGGAAACCACATGGTAAAGGCCTGGTTGTTTCGCTGAAAGGTGTGAGTGATCGCACTGGTGCAGACGAACTGGTTGGCTCCAATGTCTGGATCTCTAAATCGCAACTGCCTCAAGCAGGCGTAGATGAGTACTATTGGTCTGATTTAAAAGGTCTAACTGTGTTAGGTCTGGATGATGAAGAACAAGAAGTCAATCTCGGTCAAATTTTTGAGCTGTTTGAAACAGGTGCTAACGATGTGATGGTGGTTCGCGCAACTGCCGACAGCATCGACGGCGAAGAGCGAATGATCCCATGGCATAAAGATGTGGTGCAACGCGTTGATCTTGAAGCTGGTCGTATCTACGTCAATTGGGGCGTAGACTACTAAGAATTTTTCGGAAATACGGGAGTCTGCGATGTTTTTTGCAGTCATTACGCTTTTTCCTGAAATGTTTGAAGCGATTACAGCCTATGGTATTAGCGGGCGCGCAGGAAAACGTGAGTTGATGCAAATTCATTGCATCAATCCTCGCGATTATGCGACGGGCAACTATAAACGCGTGGATGAACGTCCATTCGGTGGTGGTCCGGGTATGGTGATGATGGCTGAGCCTCTGGCAAAAGCAATCCAGCATGCAAAAGAGCTTGCAACGCAAGCGGGTGCAGTTCAGGTTCCTGTGGTGTATATGTCACCGCAAGGAAAGACCTTAAGCGAAACTGCGGTACAGGATTTTGTCAAATATGATGGAATCATTGTACTGTGTGGACGCTATGAAGGCGTCGATGAACGTTTGATCCAGCAATATGTTGATCAGGAATGGTCAATTGGAGATTACGTGTTGTCGGGTGGTGAACTGCCTGCGATGGTTTTATTGGACAGTATTATCCGGAGAATTCCGGGTGCCATGTCTGATGAACAGTCACACGTGCAAGACTCATTTGTGGATGGTCTTCTAGACTGCCCACAATATACCAAGCCAGATCATTTTGAAGGTTTGGATGTGCCTGAGGTGTTAAAGTCCGGGCATCATGCCAATATTGAAAAATGGCGGTTTCTGCAGCGATATCAGCGTACACTTGAACGCCGCCCAGAGTTGGTGAAAAAAGTCGAGCTGACCAAGCAGCAGAAAAAATGGCTAAAAGATTTGTAAGATATTGATGAGTAATCATTTCTGTCTTCAAGCAAGTACTTAAAATGATTTAAGTATTCTTTAATAGGCTCTTTATGGTTGAGATGGTCAACCATAAAGGGAAAGATAATCGGGTGTATGCGCTTTAGCCTCTATACCCAGCGATGATCAGACCTCTTCTGACTCGCACATATTGGAGATACCCCATGAGCGGTAAGCATCCTTTAGTTCAAGTAATTGAAAACGCACAATTGAAACAAAACATCCCTGCTTTTGCACCAGGTGATACAGTTATTGTTCAAGTTAAAGTAAAAGAAGGCGACCGTGAGCGTTTACAGGCGTTCGAAGGCGTTGTAATTGCTAAGAAAAACCGTGGTTTGAACTCTGCGTTCACAGTACGTAAAATTTCTAGCGGTGTTGGCGTTGAGCGTGTATTCCAAACTCACTCTCCAATCGTTGCTGGTATCGAAGTGAAACGTCGTGGTGACGTTCGTCGTGCTAAACTTTACTACCTACGTGAATTGTCTGGTAAAGCTGCACGTATTCGTGAAAAATTACCAGCTCGTAAAACTAAAGCTTAATTTTAAGCTTTATACGAGTGAAAAAATGCGCCTTTGGGCGCATTTTTTATATCTGGCTATTTTTATAAAAATTATAAACCTTGCAGTTTTAAGCGGTTGGCATGCTGACGATAGGCAGCAACTGGATCAGGTGCAAAGGTACCTTTAATGCCGAACAATAAGTTGATTTCATCCAGATGATTCTATGGATAATCATCACGAACCGTTTTACCAAATTTGGCACTACATACCGACACAATTCCATCGTTCGCGCCAGCCTTACTCGCAGAAAGCAAATCCAAGGCTTTCATGGCGGCATCACTTACATCTAGGGAATTAGTCACGGGTTGATTGCCCGTCATTGAATACAGTGCAATGCCATTGTCTTTATATTTGCCTTCACCGCATGGACTCAGCGAAAGCCCGAGTTTAAAACGCTGGTTAAATTCGGCTGTGCCTTCAATTGAGGTGCTGTGTCCTGCTGCAAGGGCGTTGTGTGGGAAAGCTTGACCGTCTAAACCTTGTGCCCACATGATGACGTTGCCAAAACTGCTGATCAGGGTATTCAGCAGTTCAGATGTTCCGGTTTGATTGGCAAGTCACATGACATCAGAGGCGATAATGGTGCCTTGGTTGGCACCCCCCACAGTCATCACGGAGGCTACATGTTGCGGTATCACCCCGGCTGCATAACGCACGCTATGCGCACCATGACTATGACCAATTAAATTCAGTTTTTTGGCGCCGGTGATTGCCATGACTTCTTTCAGTTGCTCCACATATTGTTCACCTCTGATTTCGCTGGAATTGAAAGGTGAGATGCGGGTGGCAAAGGCAGTTGAACCGTTACGGGCTAAATCTGGCAAAATTTGATACCAATAATCCATGCCTAAGGCATCAAAACCAATTCGATTAAAGCCGACCATGCCATGTGCAAATACAATCGGGTATTGTGTTTTTGCATAATTGGACACGACAAATCTGGATTCTGCTTGCTGCAAATTGGAAGCCTTCACATATTGGCCCGCAAATAACACGCAGCATAAGGTTATAAAATGCGTTCTAATTTTCATAAAGTTCCATTTTGGCGGTTTAAAAATTAGAAAATCCCTGTGCATTGGGATGACAGGGATGAGATTGAATTACAGGCCTTGCAATTTGAGCCGGTTGGCATGCTGGCGATAAACATCGACTGGGTCTGGAGCAAAGATATTTTTTAATCCGAGGAACTGGTTCACTTCATCCAGATGGTTCCAGTTGTAGTTATCCCGAATGGTTTTACCGAATTTGGCACTACAGCGGGAGACCAGACCATCATTTTCCTTGCCGCCATCAATGAGTAGAGCTGTAACTGTCAAGGCTGAATCAGGATCGAGCGGGTTGGTGACTTGGCCTACACCTGTGAATGAATAGTTGTAGATACCTTTTTGTTGATATGCACCTTCACCACAGGTGGTAGTCGGCATACCGAGCGGATATTTCTGGTTGAATTGAGCAGATCCTGCCAGGGTCAGGCTGCGACCACCAGCCAGAGAATCATGCGGGAAACTGCTCGGATCCAGACCTTGTGCCCAGGTGATGGCCTTAGACACCAGGTTGATACCACCGACTAAAGGCCCTTGTATCGGTGTACCTTCTGCTTGCAGGATCAGGTCTCCAACCGGGGAGCCCTTATGCGGAGCACCGACAGAAGTCAGGGAAGCGACTATTCCATTCCCTGCACCTGCGACATAACGAATGGTCGGGCCGCCATGGGAATGACCGATCAGATTGACTTTCTTTGCACCGGTAATGGCCAGAATTTCATTTACCTGCTCTAAAAGTTGCTCACCCCGAATTTCCGATGAGTTAAAAGGCGAGACACGTGTTGCCCAGACATTACCGCCATTACGCGCCAGATCCGGTAAAATCTGATACCAGTAATCCAGTCCAAACTGGTCAGTACCGATCCGGATGAAACCCGCCATACCATGTGCAAAGACAATCGGATATTGGGTCTTGGCATATTGTGAACTGGCTTTTGCTGTGACCTGACTGGCCTGGGTGGATGCCTGGGTGCTGAGACATGTACCCGCCAGCAGCAGGCCGGTGATTAATATTCCGAATTTCATTATATTTTCCTCACTTTTGTTGTTTTAACGGGATGATCCTCATCCAGTTGCCTAAAGTTCCCCTATGTAGCAGGGACTCAGTTTCCTAAGTTTTTTTAATTAATAAAGATGATCTATTCATAAAATAAGTGATTTATAAGCCTTGCAGCTTGAGCCGGTTGGCATGTTGGCGATACAGTGCGACCGGATCCTGCGCGAAAGGACCCAAAATGCCAAAAAACTGGTTTACTTCATCAAAGTGGTTATGGGCATAGTCCTGACGGATGATTTGGCCATAGCGTCCGCTACACAGCGGCAGAGCACCATCATTGGCTTCTCCTTTCAAGAAACTGCTACCTAACGTCACGACTGTAGACTCAATCACATCCAAGGAATTGGTTGCCTGCCGGTTGCCCATCCAGGAATAGTGGTAAATTCCATTTGGCGTGAGTTTGCTGCCCTGAGACTGACAGTCTTTGGGAATGGCAGAGGAGCCATATTTCATATTGAAAGCCTGAATCGCCTCTGGGTTCATAGCTTGCAGTGCCTCGATCATACTGACCGGATACTGGTTGCCCGTGACCAGATTCATGCTGTGGCCCAGAATCGTACCGATGGCCTGAATAAAGGGCTCAAGGAGGGGTGTCTGGACGGCATTGACAAAAACCGGTGTGCCTTGCATAGCGCCTGCAATGGCGGTTAAAGAGGCAGCTTTATGCGGCGTAATGCCCTCAATATATTGAATCGTTGGGCCACCTTGGCTATGCCCAATCAGATTGACTTTCTTATGACCTGTCAGTGCCAGTACTTCATCAATTTGCATCAAGAGCTGTTCGCCACGCAGTTCATTGGATGCAACAGCAGACAATTCGGCAGAAAATACCCATGCACCATGCCGGCTCAGGTCTTGGGGAATCTGATACCAGTAATCCAGACCGATGCTCTCCGTTCCAATCCGGTTAAAACCCAGACCAAAACCATGCACAAAGACCATCGGGTATTTTGTCCTGGCATAACTCGAGAGGACAAAATTGCTTTTGTATTGCTGTAATGCCGCGGCTTGCACAGGGCCAGTCCATATGGAAACTAACAGTAAAAGGTTCAAGTGATAGATTATTTTTTTCATTGCAGCTTCCAGAACAATGATAGGTTAAATAAAAAGAACCAGAAAAAAAGCCTATATCTCAACTGAAATATAGGCACTCTGGGTTATAAACCTTCTAATTTGAGCCGGTTGGCATGTTGGCGATAGAGGGCGACCGGATCGGGTGCAAACATACCCTTCAGACCAAACATCATGTTGGCCAGGTCAGTATGATTGAGTTTGTACTGGTCATGAATGACCTTGCCCATGAAAGCGCTACAACGTGACACCATGCCGTCATTGTCTTTACTGCCATAAGATAAAGGGCCGAGCTGCATCAGGATCGTGTCAATATCCAGTGCATTGGTGGCTTGGGCCACACCCGTCCATGAATAATAATGAATGCCTTTACTGTCTTTCTGTTTTAAATTTTTATTGCAGTTTTCTGTGGAAGCCAATACACCATCTTTGACCACCTGCTGCGCCACTGTGGCATTAAAAGTATTTGAACCGGTCTGGGTCAGGGATTTCATGGAAGCATCAAAATCAATTTCCAGTTCAGGCTTAAACTGACCCAGTGCAATCAATGGTCCAATAATATAATCCCCTAAAATGTTAAAGGCGGTACGCGTCAGGCTATTGTTCTGAATATCATCTGCGACTTTGGAGCCATGGTAGGTTCCTGCAACGCCAGTGATAGACGCAATATACTGCGGTTGGGTCGCTGCAACATACAGCACTGTTGGTCCGCCATGAGAGTGACCAATCAAATTCAGTTTTTTCTTGCCGGTAATTGCCACAACCTCTTCAACCTGATGAACTAGTTGTTCACCGCGATGCGCCGTTGTATTTGCTGGAGACAATTGTGCCGCAAAGACGGTTGAGCCATTACGTGCCATATCTGGCAGAATCTGATACCAGTAATCCAGCCCGATACTATCGGTGCCAATGCGTGACCAGCCTAGCCAGCCATGCACCATCAAGATCGGATATTTGGTCTTGGCATAGTCAGACCGGCTCTTTTCGATGACTTGTGTTGCACTCGCTGCAGCCTGAGTCTGTGCAGAAAAACTGAATCCCATAGTGGTCGCTAAAGCCACAGTCAGTAACTGGGCTGTCTTGCTGAAAGTATACATAGCTGTCCCTTCTTAAATTTTATCGTTATTCAAGCAATCATTGCTTTTTGTAGAGTGTCGCAAGCCACAAATCAGACGATGAAAATACAGTTTCGGCCTTCAGTGGCTAAGCAAATTTTCTTTTAATGAAGCGGTATTTTTTCACTTCAGAGGTCTAAAACCATGTCATTTGGGGACATGCAGGACAGGAGGAATTTACATTGTAAGTATGTGTTTTATTTGCAGATGTATTTAAATAAAAAGTCTTTGAAATCATTATAATTTTTCTAAGTTATTTTGTGTAAATTCGAAATATTTAGAAACAACTATAAAAGATCATTTTGAGAAAAAATATAAAGTTATCAAAAGGGCATTTATAAAAAAGCCATCAACAGGTGATGGCTTTTAGGCTTAGTCAGCAAAGGGCAGCTTGGCTCCCTGATCATGAACCTGTTCAAAGGTTTCTACCCGCAGCTGTTCTTGCGGTGTATTAAAATGTTTGCTGCGAAGCTGGGCAATCGCTTGCTGCTTTGCAGTATCGGACATGCCGGACTGGGTAATCTGATCGCGTTCATCTAAATAGCCCGTGACCCGGTTTTTCCAGTCGCTGCGTTGTACATCCAGGTGTTCCAGCCGTTGTGTCGCTTCAGAACCGACCAGATTGATCCGCATCTGCCGGATTTCATCACTGGAACCGCCACGGGCTTTAATATCTGCGGTAAGTTTGCGCAGATCTTCCAGTTTATTCAGCTGCTCCAGATTTTCCTGCCAGTCTTGTGGCAGTTGCTGAAATAGTGCTTTGAGTTTTTGGGCTTTTTCAGCCTCGCTTAAGCTTTTGTCTGCCAGCACGCTCATCCGGTCCAGCGTATATTCATGATAGCTATCTTCTGTGCCAAACAAGCCTTCAATTTCATACTGGGAAAAATATTGTTTTCGCAAATTTTGGGTACTGGTATAGATACTGCGGTAATAGGCAGGATCTTCCTGATTCACGCCAGCCGGTGCGCTGAGCTGGCCTAAACCTTGACGATACTGGATATAACGATCCCATAAATCCAGAATTTGCGAGAGTGCCGGTTCTTTGTAATTTTGGCGAATGTAAGCTTTAAAATCCTGCTGGATCTGCTGCAGATTTTTTTCACCAAATTGGGTAATAAAATATTCAAAACAGTTACGGGTCTGTTCATTCACCATCAGACGATTACTGGCATCGAGCTGCATCTGACAATTGATTTCAGTATCTTGCTGGCTGGCACTCGGGAACGAGACATTGGCAGGACTATTGGCCAGAAAAGCGCTTTGCTCGGCATTGCTTTCAGTGAAAGGTGTTTTTGTCCCGGTCTCTGTCTGGGTATTTTCTTTTGGAGACAGCCATAAGACCAGCGTGATGATGCACAGCACCAGCAAGGCCAGAATGATCCATATTTTGTATTTCTGCATATCCTATGCACCTATTTTTTCGTTATTTCATTATTTTTAGAGGTTCAAGCTTTTAGCTATTTAAAGCTTTTTGATGTTCAAGCCGGCTCAATATGCCATAAAAATCATCAGATACTATAGAAAAGTTGTAAATCATCTCGCAGGGTTTTACCATGGCGCCAATTTATAAAATGTCTGATTTTTTGCCATGAAAGCATCATCTCCTAAAATTCAGCGTCGTCATCTCAGCGGTGTCTTCCTGCTTAATAAGCCTTTGGGCATCAGTTCTAATGCCGCCTTGCAAAGAGTTCGCTGGTTATATCGTGCGCAAAAAGCCGGCCATACCGGTGCGCTGGATCCTTTGGCATCGGGTTTATTGCCGGTATGTTTGGGGGAGGCGACCAAGTTTTCGCATTATTTACTTGATTCGGTCAAGCGTTACCAGACCACTGTATTTTTAGGTCATAGCACCACCACGGGCGATGTCGAGGGCGAGGTACTTCTGGAAAAAGCGGTTCCTGAATTGTCAGAAACATTGATTCAGGAAACACTGGCACAATTTTTGGGTGATATCCAGCAAGTGCCACCGATGTATTCGGCACTGAAAAAAGAAGGCCGTCCTTTATACGAGCTGGCACGTAAAGGCATTGAAATTGAGCGTGAAGCACGTCCAATTACCATTTATGCCATCGAGCTTTTATCCTTTACCGAAAATAGCATCACGCTGGATGTGACCTGTTCCAAAGGGACATATATCCGGGTGCTGGGTGAAGATATTGCCAAAGTGCTGGGCACCTATGGTCATCTGACTTATCTGCACCGCATCAAAACCGGTCATTTTGATTTGATTCCAAGTTATACCCTTGAATATCTGGAAAGCCTGAGCGAAGCAGAGCGTGAGGCACTATTGTTACCAGCCTATGCGCCAGTGCAACATTTCCCGCGAGTGCAGGTGCCTGAAGGTCGTGCAGAATATTTTAGCCGTGGTATGGAAAGTAATATCGAACATGAAGCGGCTGAACAGGTACTGGTTTTTGATGGTGACAAATGTTTGGGTCTGGCGGAAATCACTGACAAAAAACGTCTGATACCCAAACGCGTCTTGAACCTCTAATCGAGTCAATATATGGAAATCGAGATCATCATCAGTCTGGTTGTCTTTGCGTTTTTTGCAGGGGCAATTGATGCAGCCGTTGGCGGTGGTGGTTTGATCCAGATTCCTGCGATTATGGGCAGTTTGCCGCATTTACAACCTGCGACTGCCTTTGGTACCAATAAACTCGCGTCCATTTTCGGGACCGGTTCTGCAGCATTTTCCTATTTACGTCAGGTGAAATTACCCTGGCTGCTCATGGGCATTATTGCAGCTTGCAGTTTTATTAGTGCTTTTATTGGTGCGGCCAGCGTTAGCCTGATCCCGGTCGATATCCTCAAGCCATTTGTACTGGTCATGCTGATTGTGATCGCGATTTATACCTTGATGAAAAAACAGTTCGGTCAGATGCATCGTGAACAAAAACTGAATCGAAAAATGCTGATTCTGGCAGCCTTGGGCAGTCTGGCGATTGGTTTTTATGATGGTATTTTTGGTCCGGGCACTGGCAGTTTCTTTATTTTCTTTTTTATTCGCTATTTGAGCGTCGACTTCCTGCATGCGTCGGCTTTGTCGAAAATTGCCAATTTCACCACCAACCTAGCCGCCTTAAGCTTTTTTATCCCTAGTGGCAATGTGCTGTTTATGGTCGGGGCAATGATGGCGGTAGCCAATATTTGTGGTTCCTTGGTCGGGGTGCGTTTGGCATTTAAATATGGCAGTGGCTTTATCCGGATTTTATTCCTGATTCTGGTCAGTCTGCTGATTTGCCGGATGGCATACCAGATGTTTTTTTAGATCTAAACCCGATGTAAATCATTCTCGATATTAAAATTTCTTAACAAATAACTGTATAAACTGCGTCTGAACCTGTTCTAAAAATCTTCTAGAATCAATGATATGAAAAATAAAACAATCGGAGAAATATCGGAATGACGACTATTTTTGAAGCATTAAGAGAGAGTCATGAGATTCAGCGTGATCTTGCAGAAAAACTATTACAGACTTCCGGGGATACACCAGAACGCCGCGAGCTGTTCAAGCAACTGAAAAATGAATTATTTGCGCATGAGGCTGCGGAAGAGCGTTATTTTTATATTCCCTTGATGATGACCGATTCGGGCCTGAATATTACCCGCCATGCCTTGGCCGAACATCATGAAATGGACGAAATAATCGAGGAATTAACTGCAACTGAATTGAGTAATCCAGGCTGGATTGCCATGGCCAAAAAACTTTCCGAAAAGGTGCATCATCACTTAAAAGAAGAAGAACATGGTTTCTTCCAGCAGGCCGGAAAAATTCTGGATGAAAAGCAGAAGACCGCTTTGGCAGTGCAGTATAAGAATGAATATCAGCGTTATAAAGACATGAAAAAAGATATGCTGGTACAAAGCTAAACATCGAAAAGATGACATTTGATTAGTTACTTTTCCATAATTTATAACTCAAATTAGATGTTTGAGTTAATCGTTATGCATGTTTAGCTTAAGAAGATGATTGTACAGCCTCATTTCTTAAAAATTTAAATGCTTTTGTGTAGGCAATCTCCCTACTTTGGAAAGACCCAAAGTAGGCAAAAGTCTTTTGTTACCCATACACGACGTCCTGTCGTGATGGGTAACATGTGGCATCCTTGCCACACTCGCGTATCAAAAATCTCTTTATTGCAACTAGGGCATCTGATCATCTTTTTATCTGGAGATATGGGATTTTTATCCATTCATCTATTTTTTTTAGTTATATCAAAGGGATAAATTGAAGAGATTAATAATGAGATATATTTAGTTGTTCAAATTCCAATAAGCCTTTTAGGTATTCTTTTCTCCCGATCCTTGACGGGCGGCACGTACAGTCACGCCGACTGATGCCAGCATGATACAGATCAGTGCCACGGTCTGAAGAAGCGTAATTTTTTCGCCTAATAGTACAAAACCGGCCAGTGCAGCCAAAGCCGGAGACAGGCTGGACAGGGTACCATAGCTGGTTTTATTCAAATGCTGAAGTGCCTTTAAATCCAGAGCATAAGGAATGGCTGTTGCCAGTACAGCAATGCTAATTGCCTTGCCCCAATGTTGCGTATCAATCAATGCGGGCGTGTTGTTGTAGAGACCGATAGGTAGCAGACACAAAGCCGAGATACTGATGGCAATAGTCAGTGCATGCATGCCGATATTTTGCTGCACCACACGTTGGCCAAAGAAAATATACAATGCCCAGCATAAACCCGCACCTAAAGCACAGGCAGCGCCGAGCAGGTCGAAATTACTACTATTGGCTTGATCCCAGGGCACCATTAACGCAATGCCTAAAATGGCCATCAATACCCAAATATAATCACTACGATGTTTGATCGAGAGCAGGGCCAGACCTAAAGGACCAATAAACTCCAGACCGACTGCAATTCCCTGCGGTAATCTTCCCAGAGACAGATAGAATAAAATATTCATGACCCCTAAAGCAGCGCTATAGCAAAGGAGATCCCGCCATTTCAAAAAAGGCAAACGGGAAATAATTTTCCAGGAACGGAACATTACCCCAACAATAATTGCTGCAAAGCACAGCCTTAAAATGGTCACAGTGACCGGATCCAGCACACTAAACAGCTGTTTGGCAAAAGATGCACTGATCTGGTAGGAGGTCATGGATAAGACCATGAATAATACGGCAAGGAGTTGGGCGTTTGGCATGGAAGCAGCTTCTACCCAGAATGGGTGAAAATGAGAAATAGGGCAAAATGAAATTATAGCAAACTGGTTAATTTTTAATGAGTAGGGGGTGGAAATAATTTTAAATTTAAAGTTACTTTTAAAAAGAGAAAATTTTGATCTTAGAAGAGTATTAGACTGAATTTATCGACTTTGAGTAGGCTTTTCCAGCTAATATCTTTTTAAATTCAAAGTGAGTAGTATTTCTTATAACGAATTTTAAATTTAAAAGTGCTCAACTGTATTTTTTCTTCTTTGACTGGTCACCGTACAACCCACTGAAGCACTGATAATCGTGGCCAATGCCAGCCATTGTGTCCACAACAAGGTTTCACCTAGAAAGACCAGCCCCGAGAGTGCGGCAATGGCGGGTTCCAGACTCATCAAAGTGCCGAAACTGAGTGCGCTTAAATTACGCAGTGCGATCATTTCCAGAGTGAAAGGCAGGGCACTGGCCAACACAGCCAAAGCCACAAAATACAACAAACTCATCGGTTCAAAAGTATGTGCCGGCATGCCTGCCAAGAGCGCAATCGGCATCAGCACCAGCATGCCGACAAACATGCCCAAGCATACAGTATGATTGCCAGAAACGCCTGAAGGTCTTTGGCCGGCAACGATATATAAGGCCCAGCAAGCACCGGCACCCAAGGCGAATGCAATCCCGATCGGGTCAAGCGGCTGGGCAGCCTGATCAAAAGGAAATAGCAGAACCAAGCCCAGAATCGCCAGTCCGACCCAGACAAAGTCGAATTTTTGCCGTGCATAAAACAGGGCAACACTTAAGGGGCCAATGAATTCAAAAGAGACGGCAATTCCCAGCGGCAGGCGATCAATCGACAGGTAAAACAAGAGGTTCATGCCGGCCAGAGCAATGCCATAACTGATAATGGCTGGCCACTTGATCTGTCTGAAATGGATTCGCCAAATTTTAAAAATCAGTGCCAAAATCATAGCGCCTAACAGCAGACGCATGGCTGAAACGGTCAGGATGGGAAACTGACCGAACAGATATTTGGCAAAGGAGCCACTGCTTTGCATACTGATCATGGCGATCAACAGAATCAGCGGCGCTTGCACCATTGGTGCAATTTTAAAATTCAGCATGACTAAATAGGTTTCGATTGCTCGAATAGCGGAAGAGCAGCATAAGCTGAAAAAGGTTTAAAAATACAAACCTTAAAAACAAAAAACCACAGCCCGAGAGCTGTGGTTTTTCTACAATATTGAATTAGAACAATACGCGTGCGCGGATTGTACCTTCAACATTCGAAAGCATATCGAGTGCTTCATGAGATGCAGCAGCATCGACATCCATCACCAGGTAACCGACATCGCCTTTAGTCATCAGTGACTGGCCAGAGATGTTGATGCCTTGTTCAGCAAACAGGTTGTTGATTTTAGACAACACGCCCGGAATATTTTGGTGGATGTGCAATAAACGGTGTTTGCCTTCAGTCAATGGCAATGCGATTTCTGGGAAGTTCACCGCAGATAAAGTCATACCTTTGTCAGAATAAGCTACAAATTTCTCAGCGACTTCCAGACCGATGTTCGCTTGCGCTTCCATGGTCGAACCGCCCACGTGCGGAGTCAGGATCACGTTTGGTAGGTTACGTAGTGGAGAAACGAATTCTTCACCGTTCGCTTTAGGCTCTTTCGGGAATACGTCAACCGCAGCACCAGCAATGTGACCAGATTTGATCGCATCTGCCAGATCTTCGATCACGACACAGGTACCACGTGCCGCGTTGATGAAGATTGAACCTTCTTTCATTTGCGCGAACTGATCTTTGGTCATGAAGTTACGTGTAGACGGAACATCAGGAACGTGTAGAGAAACCACATCGGCATTTGCCAAAAGTTCGCCCAAGCTACCGACTTGACGTGCATTACCTAAAGGCAATTTAGTCACTGTATCGAAATAGATCACTTTCATACCCATGCTTTCAGCAAGTACAGAAAGTTGTGAACCAATTGAACCGTAACCTACGATACCTAAAGTTTTACCACGTGTTTCGAACGAACCAACTGCAGATTTGTTCCAGCCGCCTGTGTGTGTATCTGCTGATTTTTCAGGTACACGGCGTAGAAGAAGAATTGCTTCAGCAAGTACAAGTTCAGCGACTGAACGCGTATTTGAGTAAGGCGCGTTAAAGACTGGAATACCGCGACGCATTGCTGCATCCAGGTTCACCTGGTTGGTACCAATACAGAAACAACCGACAGCAATCAGTTTGTTCGCAGCTTCAAAGACTTCTTCAGTCAATTGAGTACGGGAACGAATACCGATGAAGTGAGCATCTTTAATCGCTTCTTTCAACGCTTCACCCTCAAGCGCAGTCTTACGATAATCGATGTTGGTATATCCAGCAGCATTTAGAGTGTCGATTGCATTCTGGTGAACGCCTTCTAACAACAAGAAACGGATTTTATCTTTAGGTAGAGATAGATGTTGGCTCATTACGGCTCCGCTACAAAGGCCAAATTTAGTCGCGGTATAATAGCACAGGAAAAGCGCACTTATACATTTCCTTAATGACGCTCACATCAGCTATTCTGGCAAGATATATTGATAATAATGATCATGGTGTTTGATTTAAATCTGCATTTTCAAAGGTATATTATCAAAATTGTCATTTTTCGCGGGAAACACCAAAAAATAGCTTATAATATTGCGCCATGCTTTTAAAGCAGCGTGATCCGATGCTTTAATAATCATGTTTCGCCTGATTTGTATCCATGTTTTTATGCTTGAAAAATGTGCAAATAAGCCGGCGAAGTCTCCCTTGTTTAAATCATGCTAGGTCTGCAAACGATGAATGCTCCAGTCGCTTTAACCCCTGAGTTATTGACCCAATTGACTGCAATTGTGGGTGAAAACCGTATTAAAACCGATACGGACAGCCTCCAGAATTGGGGTCGCGATCATACGAAGCACTTTGATCCAAACCCGTCAGTCGTCGTTTTTCCGTCGTCAACTGAGCAAGTTCAAGACATCGTAAAATTGGCAAACCAATTTAACGTTGCAGTGACTCCATCGGGTGGTCGTACCGGTCTTTCTGCAGGTGCAGTCGCAGCCAATGGCGAGATCGTGGTCAGCATGGACAAGATGAACCAGATTCTGGAATTCTTCCCGGCAGACCGCATGGTGCGCGTACAGGCAGGTGTAGTGACTGAACAGTTGCAGAACTATGCTGAAGAACAGGGCATGTACTATCCAGTCGACTTTGCTTCGGCAGGTTCATCGCAAATTGGCGGTAACATCGGCACCAATGCTGGCGGCATCAAAGTGATTAAATACGGCATGACCCGTAACTGGGTACTTGGCCTGACCGTTGTGACGGGTAAGGGCGATGTATTGCGTCTGAACAAAGGTATGATCAAGAATGCAACCGGTTATGCGCTACAACATTTATTTATTGGTGGTGAAGGCACGCTGGGTCTGGTGACGGAAGCGGAAATCAAGCTTGAACGTCAACCGCAAGACCTGCAAGTGATGGTACTGGGTGTACCTGACTTTGATGCGATCATGCCGTTATTGCATGCCTTCCAGGCGAAAATTGACCTGACTGCATTTGAGTTCTTTGGTGAACTGGCGATGCAGAAAGTCTTGGCCCATGGTCACGTGCAACGTCCATTTGAAACTGAATGCCCATTCTATGTATTGCTTGAGTTTGAAGCGCCGTTTGAACCGATTATGGACAAGGCGATGGAAATCTTCGAGCATTGCATGGAACAAGGTTGGGTGCTGGACGGCGTAATGAGCCAAAGCCTGGATCAGGTAGAAAGCTTATGGCGTTTACGTGAAGATATTTCTGAATCTATCGCGCCATTTATTCCATACAAAAATGACATTTCCGTTCTGATCACGCACGTTCCTGCATTCATTAAAGAAATTGATGCGATTGTATCGACGAATTACCCAGACTTTGAAATCTGCTGGTTCGGTCATATCGGTGACGGTAACTTGCACTTAAATATCTTAAAACCTGCTGATTTGTCTAAAGATGAATTCTTTGCCAAATGTCAGGTGGTGAACAAGTATGTCTTTGATACCGTGAAAAAATATGACGGTTCAATTTCTGCGGAACATGGTGTGGGCATGACCAAGAAGCCATATCTTGAATATTCGCGTTCGGCGGAAGAAATTGAATATATGAAAGCCCTGAAAAAAGTGTTCGATCCAAATGGCATCATGAACCCGGGTAAACTTTTCGATCTTTAATCGATCGGAATTGAAAAAAGCGCATCGAAAGGTGCGCTTTTTTATTGCTGTGTAAATACAGTTACAGAGTCTAAATGGTTTTGTAGTAAGAAGCTCGGCATGATGGGTTGGAATAAGAATGACGATAAAGGGTTAAATAATATGTTCCGGATATTGGCAGTCGCAACTCTCGCTTTTGGTATATTGGGTTCAGGCTGTGCAACTGCTCAACAGGTCATTGCAAAGGTACAGTCGTCTTCGGACACGCCTTTGGAACAGGTTTTACAATTAAGACCGGACTTGCGTAAGGAACTGGCAACAGTTGAGTTGCGCCAGTTCTTTGACAAGGTAGAGTCGCCCACGATTGGACAGGTCAAAGTCACTGAAACCGGTTTAATGGATGATTCGGTACGTTCGGTACAGACTATTTATTATTTTAAACGGGAAGATAACAGCTGGATGCTGCAAAATACCGAGAAGTTGTATCGTTGTGCACGTGGGGCAAATACCAAAACTTTCCAGAAAGCGGTCTGTCCATAATAGTGTTTGATCTTTAGGCAGTTTTTGGTTAAAAGCGTATCTAAGGATGAGCTTTTTTGTTTTGGGAAGGGGGGAGTTAATGGACTCAAATATATTAGCCGCTACAATTGGCGTAATTGGAGGATTTTTAGCTTCACTCTTATTATTCTATCTAAATAGGTTTTATACCAATTACGATAAAAGAAAATCAGAAAAAATCCTACGAGAAAAATTATTGTATCGTGAGAAAGATAGTGAACTAGAGGCAGATCAAAATTTTATTTTTTCTTTACCTAATTTGAAAAGAGAAGTGTATTTAAACTGTCATATCAATTGGGATAGTGGAATCACTCTTAATATGATGAAGGTAATGAAGACTTAATCTGGTTTTTAAGATTCTGTTGGCTAAGCTTAGTAAGATTTTTTCCTCAAGATCATTTTTCAACAGAAGGACATGTTAATTATATTGATCAATTTATCATGGATAGGGCTAACTATCATTCCTCTAGATTAGACTGTAGTGACCAATTAAAAAGTGGGAGTATTTCAAAAATAACGCTATGATATTCAATAGCAAAAGATATTGATCAACTAATTATAGACTTAGTAGAACAAATTCTTCATTTTGAAAATGTTAGAAAAGAAAAATGGTTTCAAGAGTGGAATTCAGTAGAGTCTATTTGATTTTTATAAATTATTAGAATATAGATGAATAATGTATCCTCCATTGATTTGTAATGATTATAAGTACTTTTCATTTCACGGCTTTTCAATAATTTTCATGAATTAGATAATTTGGTTTCCAGTCACTAAAAGCAAAAATAATATTTTGATTAGGTCATTAAAAAAGAGAACGGACTTAAAAACAGGACTCTGCTAAAATTCCTTCTTTCTATTTTAGATAAAGTTTGGTCTGCTTTCACTGGGCAGACTGACAATAAAAACTCCCATGCAAAACATCCAAACCCAAAAACTGACCCGTGCCACACTCATGTTCCCGCTGGCATTGGTCCTGTTTGAATTCTCCGTCTATATCTGTAATGACCTGATTCAGCCGGCCATGCTGGCGATTACCCGTGATTTTGGCGTGAGTAGTTCATGGGCACCATCCTCCATGTCCTTTTTCCTGTTGGGCGGGGCATTTGTCGCAGCGATCTTGGGGCCATTGTCCGATCGTCTTGGACGTAAAACGGTACTGCTCGGCGGTGTGGCATTTTTTACCCTCAGTTGTCTGGCCATTTTATTGACACCCAATATCGAAAGTTTCTTATTCCTGCGCTTTTTACAGGGCTTTGGCCTGTCCTTTATTACTGCTGTAGGTTATGCCGCCATTCAGGAAAGCTTTGAAGAACGTGATGCCATCAAAGTCATGGCACTGATGGCCAATGTGTCTTTGCTGGCACCCTTGCTAGGACCAGTGCTGGGTGCCTTTATGATTGATCATATCTCCTGGCATTGGGGCTTTATCGGGATTGCATTTCTTTCATTTCTGAGCTGGTTTGGCCTGAAAGCCAAAATGCCAAACCTGAAAGTCAGTATTCCCAGACAACCGGTCAGCTATATTCTGGATGACTTTAAACAGGTTCTAAAAAATAAACGCTTTGTGATCATGACTGTAGCCTTGCCTTTGGTGAGTCTGCCCTTGATGTTATGGATTGCCTTGTCACCGGTGATTCTGGTCGAGCAATTTGGATTCAGTAGTGTGCAATATGGTCTGGCGCAGTTTCCGGTCTTGGGTGGCCTGATTGCAGGTAATCTGATTTTGCTGAAAATTATCGATAAAATGCCGCTGGGTAAAACCGTATTATTGGGTCTGCCACTGATGCTGTTGGGTGCCGGTTTATTGATGTTGGGCTTATTGATTCCAGAGTATTTTGTTCATTGTCTGATTATCGGCACCACCTGTATCAGTCTAGGTGAGGGCGTAAGTTTCTCGGTACTATACCGTTTTGCACTGATGTCTTCAGAAGTGTCCAAAGGTACGGTGGCTGCGACGGTTTCTATTATCCTGATGCTCAGCTTTTTTGTGGTAATTGAAGCAGTAAGAATGGCATATGAAGCTTATGATATCTGGGCCTATTGCAGTGCGTCTTTTATCTTGATTGCACTCTGGTTTACTTTGCCACGCATGCAACTCAAACAGTTAATGCTGGAAAGACAAGAGCGTGGGGAGTTTTGATTCCTTATTAAGGGAAATTATAAATTATTGAAATCATATGTTCAGTATTGAATTTCCCTATCCTTTTAGGAGAGGGCTAGGGTGAGGTTAAGTATTTAATAAGTTCCCTCTCTCTAACTCTCTCCCAAAGGGAGAGAGAATTTTCTTTTGACTGATCTAATTATATTAGGATTCTACAATTAAGCTTCAGCGGGCTGTTCCAGCTTCTTCAGTTTCATATCAAACAGGAATGGACCGAAAGGTAGAATCGAAGCGATTAAACCCATCACAAACATGCTGAGAGACCATTTCTGTTTTTCACATACCGCAAATAACACCACCAGAAATAGCACAAACAGTACGCCATGACCCATGCCGACATATTTCACTAAAATCGGATTATCCATCATATATTTCACTGGCATCGCGATAAATAACAGCAGCAGGAATGAAATCCCTTCAAGCAAACCGACCAGACGCAAAGTTTTGATGTTCATAATACATATTGATTTAACCGAATTAGTTTTGAGTGTACCGAATATCACCTGAATATTGAATCTTAATAATAAAGATATATTCAATATTTTTAATAAGTTATAACCAAGTGAGGCAGTTGGTTATTTAATCTCGGCACCTAGTAATTCATGACGTAATTTTAGTAATTCCGGTAAGGTTTCCAGCAATAAACTGATCTGTTTCAGTACCAAAAGCAGATGTGCTGACTGGTTTTCCTGGGTACTTAAGCGTTGAATTTCTGCCAGTTTATGATCAATGTCGTAGGTATCTAAAGGCTGTTGTTGCAGCAATACCGCAGTTAAGGTCTGCTGGCACCAACGCATTAAATCTAGAATTTGCGCATCAGTGACCTGCTCACGGTGACTCCCCAATGCTGCAATATAACTGAGCTGGCTATGGCTATAGACCAGATAGCGAAAGGCACTTTTAACCAGTTGCGGATCTGGATTCGGTTCGGTGCTCAGGCTTGAAATCATGCTGGATAAATCAATCTGCGCATTGTGGGCCAGACGTCGTGCAGTCCGGTAAGCAATACTGTTATCTTTACCGTTTCGATATTGCTCGACCACTGCAGAAAAATAGTCCAGCATAGCAAGTGATGATTTTTTAATATTGCTGGAAATATTACGGAAATTCCAGTCAGGCCAGATCCAGCTTACTGCCATCCAGGCAATCAGACAGCCTATGAGGGTATCAATGATACGCGGTAAAATAATGGCATAACCGGCACCTTTCAGGTTGAAAATCAGGAGTACCATCAAGGTCGCCATGAGGGTTGCCATGGCATATTTTTTGGAACGCAGATAGAAAAAACCGACACCAAAAATCACTGTCAGCAGCAATTGTCCTTCGATACTTGGTACAAAATACAGAATGGGAACACCCAGCATGACCCCTAATAATGTTCCCAGAGTCCGCAATTTGAGCCGGCTTTTGGTGGCAAAATAACTGATCTGACAGACAAACAGGCTGGTCAATAAAATCCAGTAGCCATTTTTCGCAAAGGGTAATAATGAAATGACATAGCCGACTAGAAATACAATGGCAATCCGCACGGCATGCCGAAAGAGTGCCGATTGCGGACTTAAGTGCGGTTTGAGTTTCAGCCAGAGATCTGTGCTATCGCGAATATCATCATCAAACAGGCTCAGGTCATCAAAATGCTGCTGATAGCGTGGCTTATACAGAGCATGTTGATCATGCAGGTGTTGTAACTGTTCATGTACACTGAGCAGATTGGTCAGAATAAGCTGTAAATTTTTAACTTCAATATTCTGTGGGTGTTGGGCAATCCAGTCCTGCATCGATTCCTGTAAATGTTTTAATGCCTGTTCATCATCTGCAGACAGATAAAATTTTTCATTGCGCAATACACATTCTGCCAAATGTTGACAGGCAAGGGCTTGCAGACGGATATTTTTCTGAATCCGGAAAATCAGGTCAGTGCGGCTAAAATGCTGTTCGATCTGTTCATAATGTAAATAATTGGCCGTGGCCTGTTCATGAATATCCTGCATCAGAAAATACAGATTCAGCCAGTAAATGGTATTGCGATTGGCACGCGAAGCTTTGAGTCGAGTCAATAGTGAATCTTTGCTGCGGTTAAAACTCTGAATGACTAAAGTATTTTTAAGTGACAACTCATAGAGCAGGTTTTCAACATTTGGATGCTGATCCGGATCAAACAGTTTGGCTTTACTCAGCAGTAAATCTGACATGTGCTGCAAGCTTTGTGCGAGATTTTCCTGAACCTGCAAGGTAGGACGCAGCAGAAAAAATAGAATAGACGTCAGGCCGTACCATAGCGCCCCAATGACAAAATAAAGCGGCTGTTCATACCAGTGCTGATATTCGCCCAAGCCGAACATGGTATAGATTGATAGTAAAATGGTGCCAAATGAAATTGTGGCATAACGTTGGCCTAATGCACCCATTAGAATAAACAGTGCACTCGACAGTGACAGCCACAGTGCAAACCAGAATTTATGCGGAGCAAGAAATTCCAGAATGCTGCTGACACTAAAAAACAGAATGATGACCAGTAACAGGTTGCGCAAACGCAGGCTTAGCCGATCATCAAAATCAGTCAGTGCCGTGGCAATAGCCCCTAACGTTACTGGAACGATCAAGAACTCATAACCCAGAAATTTCAGACCGAAAGTGGTACCTAAAAACACCAGCAGGATCTGCAGGCAATAAGTCATCAGCGCACTGGACTGAAAGGGCAGCAGGACAGGTTTTATAATTTTAACAAAAGTAGCAGTCGCAGGTCGGGCAGCATTCACAAGGACAGGATCCGGAAAGTAAAAACGCAAAGTTCTGAATGCAATTTAGACGCCAAAATAAAAGAAAAATCCATGAAAAAAACGAGCATAGTGCCCGTTTTTTCTATTTAGTCATTGGCAGGAAGGTGTTTAGATCACACCACAGGCAATACGTTCACCGCCGCCGCCCAAGGGTAATGGGTTGTCGGAATAGTTATCGCCACCGGCATGAACCATAATCGCACGACCCTGAACATCAGCCAATTTCAGACGTGGCGCAAGCAGGGTCACACGTGCAGTTCCGTCAGTATTGACTTTCAATGCGGGTAAATCACCTAAGTGACCTGTCACTGGTGTACCGTGATGCGGTGCCTGATTTGGATTGTAATGGCTACCTGCAGCCAGTGCTGCACCCATCTTGCCGTCTTTCATGGCAGGCGCGCATGAACCATTTTCATGAATATGGAAACCGCGTTCACCCGCAGGAAGTTGTTTCAGGTTGGTACGAATGACCAGACCGGCTGGGCTGTCACTGAGTAATACGGTCCCAATCTCTTGGCCCACACCTTGAGCATTTACAGCATTCACAGTCACTGCTCTGACCACTTCATTTGATGGGGAGGTTGATGCACAACCGGTAAAAAGTGCGGCGCTTAACGCGCAAAGTGTCGTAATTTTAAACAATGAAGACATGATTTTGGCATCCTGATCTTTATTCTGTTTTGTGGATTCATTTAAACAGAGCAAGATCAGAAGCTCTATATAGAATCAGTACTTAAATGTTTTGTTTTGTTTAAGTCGATTCTATCTATGCTTTAAGGTGCGTTGGGCGGTGTGTCTTGTGTTTCCGGATCAATCTCATGTGCCATGGTGGCTTTAGGCATCATTAAAGGTTCATTCAGCTTACTTTCATGTAACCATTCACGCCAGATTGCAAGCAGCACAGCCAGAATCACCGGGCCAATAAACACCCCGACCAGACCAAAGCTGGCAATACCACCCAAGACTCCAAACATGATCAGCAGAAAAGGAATCTGGGTTGCGCCAGAAATCACCAGTGGACGAATGACGTTATCGGCAGTACTGACAATACAGACACCCCAGACCATGACCCCAATGGCTTCAATGGTTTGTCCTTGTGAAAACAGCCATAGCGCCACAGCACTATAGGCGAGAGGTGGGCCAAAGGGAATCAGGGCAAAAATAAAGGTCACAATGGTTAAAACCATCGGATTCGGCACACCTGCAACAAAATAGCTCAGACCAGCCAATAAGGATTGTGCAATTGCGGTCAAACCGACGCCATATACTACGGCACGTGTAGTCGCAGAAATGGTGGAAAAATAATGATGTACACGTGGACCGACCACCATTTCAAAGGCTTTACGCACCTGATTTAAAATGGTCTGACCATCACGGTAGAAGAAAAACAGCGAAAGTATCGCAAAACATAATTTAAAGATGTTTTTACTAACTTCATTCAACACCACTTTGCCGTAATTCAGATGGCCTTGAATCCAGGTCGATACCGACAGTGCAATACTCTGCGGATCAGTGTTAATTTCATTTAAGGTTCGGGTAATTTCCTTGCCGACAATCGGAAGCCCGCGAATAAAATCAGGGACATTCAGGTGACCGGAAAAGACCTGTCGCTGCAATTCAAAATACAGGTTACGACCTTCGTGCTGCAGCATGAAAATGGCGAAAATAAACGGCAGACCAAAGACCAGAATCACGGCCAAGATCATTACGGTTGCACTTAATGTCGGTCGATTGCCGCATAGGCGTAACACCGATTGATACAAGGGCCAAGTCATATAGGCAATAATGGCTGCCCAAACTACAGGAATGATGAAATACTTGAGTATATGAAAACTCAAAAAAATCAGGATAAAGAACAATCCAAATAATAAGACTTTTTGTAATGTAGGCGCGTACTGTTGCACTGAATTTAATGACTCATTTTTTAGGTCGTGTTCAGGCATATTAACTGAAAAAAAAGCGATCGAAAATGATAGCTAGCCAAGTAGCGAGATTATTTTCCCAAAGCTATACCACGATTCAGAGGATTGACTCAAAACCACTGACTCGGATCATCAATAATGGCATTCAGTACCGGTTGCCATTGAGCCTGCAGTTCCCGGTAGATTTTCTGAGGTTTATCAAAGACTGAAAGGCCTTCCATAGCCAGTCGGCTATAAGGGGCACGTTCCGAAATCCGGGCCACTGGCTGCTGGTCGATCTTGTCAAAAAACTGCTGTATGTCCTGATTGCTGGCTGCATTTGCTTTGGTGCGATTGGCCAAAAGTAAAATTTCAACCTTGCCCTTACGGATGCGTTTGATGTCCTGCAAATGTTTGAGAAAACGGCGGGTCGAATCGATATCAAAAAAAGAAGGCTGGATCGGGATGATAATCGCATGTGCTTCACTGATCAGCTGTTCGGCATGATCATCGGTCAAAGCACCTGGTGCATCAATAATCAGGTATTCGATCTGCTTCGGTGCATCACCAATGGACTTGCTATTGCGCCAGTCCAGACTTTGGATCTGTGCTGCCTGTACCGGCCGATGCTTGAGCCATTGCAAAGTTGATTTCTGGTTGTCGGCATCGGCCAATGCCACCTTATAACCCTTTTGTGCGAGTGCTGACGCCAAACTAATGGCTGTCATGGTCTTACCACAACCGCCTTTCTGATTCGCAACTAAAATTGTTTTCATGACTCAAGGTGATTTTATTCTGTTCCGGCCTAGCATATCATTCTTTTCAAGTATGCAAATGGCCGAAGTCCTCAACTTCAGTCGAATGCGATGCTATAAAAATCAGGCAAATTAGGAAGATTGAATGTCCATATGGATGGCCATGCTGATTGGCGCATGTATCGGGGTGGTATTGACCACTATTATTTTAAGTCAGACGCGTAATGGACGGATCAAGGCTGAATATGAGCAGTATATTGCCGAGCTGGAACTGGAGCATCAGCAGTCCCTCATTGCCGCGCAAAAACGCAGCGTGAATACCAGCCGTGCAGTTCTCAAAGGCAAAATGGCGGAACAGCTCGCGCCGATCATGCCGGAATTTCAATATCTGCCAAGTGATGCCAAGTTTCTGGGCGATCCGGTGGATTATGTGGTCTTTGATGGTTATACCGATTTTCGTGATGGCGAAGGCGACGCTGAAGATATTGAAGTGGTCTTGATTGACATTAAAAGTGGCGGAGCACGTCTGACCAAAGGCCAGCAAGCCATTGCCCGAGCGGTTCAGGAAGGGCGGGTACGTTTTGAAACTATTCGGATTGATTTTCAGGATTGACCAAAATCCAGTGAAGAATAAAAATTATGCAAAAATTACTGATCACTGCGCTGCTGTTTATGCTTGGCCTCTGGGTCTGGAATGAGTTTTTTCGTGCCATTCCGCATCTGCAAGAAAAAGGCGTACTTAAAAACTTTAAAGTAGAACCGGTCAAGCGTATATCAGCGACTTATATTGTGCACGATCAGCGTTTCGTAAAACCTGATCGTCGGGTGCTGCATCAGGCCAGTCCAGTGGTTGGACATTTTAATGATCTGGCCTATCTGAGTAATATTGATGTGCTGTTGCTGACTCAACCGCTGCCGGCCATGCAGGCAACATTGGAGTTTGATGAAGCAAAGCGCTGCTATCAGATTGAAGGACAAATTAGCAAAGTGGATCGTGACTTCGTCAATACGCATGTACAGCATTTCAGTCTGATTGCTGCCACTGAAAAAATTGCCGATCAGATTCGCCAGCTAAAATCGGAGCAGAAAATCACGCTCATGGGTGATCTGGTAACAGTTCATTCAGGCACGACTGGACAAGAATTCCGGGTCGGGACGGGCTCTGAATATCGTGCTCATTGTCAGTTGCTGCAAGTAACCCACGTCCAGCAGCACTAAATACAAGAGAGTAGTGAATTAGCTCTATGGTTTAAGAAACCGGGCTAACAACATGCGTTGGCCAATCTTTGGAATACCTTCAGCATCTACATAACTTAAAGTTTCTATTTCAAAACCGGTTTCCAGCAAGGCGGTTTCAATATCCCGATTCAGATGACAGCCATCTGTGACTTTCTTTTGAATGGGAGTAAGTAAATGTTGCAGACGCTGAATATTTAAATTTTGCCGATTCAGGACATGTTCGACCACATGTAAAGTCCCACCCGGTTGTAGCACACGATAAATTTCCTGCAGGCTCTGTTCCAGCTCTGCAATACTACAAAGCGTCCAGGCAGACACAATATTTTCCACACTATTTTCGGCAAAAGGCAAAAGTTCTACGCTGGACTGAATATGCTCAACCTGAAACCCTGCCTGTTGAATTCGCGCTTCTGCCAGTTTGAAGATCGCCGGGTTTGGTTCTAGCGCATAGACCTTATCAACCGATTGATAAAAAGGCAGATTCAAGCCGGTACCAAAACCAATTTCTAGCACTTCACCGGAAATATCCAAAAGCAGTTCACGACGCAAGTCCATCAAGGATGGTGTTTGCATCACCTGATTCAGCAGATGCGGAAAGATATGTTGTTGATAAAGTTTATACAGCATTTGAGTTATTTTAATTTGATGGAAATACGTTCTAGCTTAACTGAAAAATAAAATGACAGGCATATATCGAGCTGACTAAATACGTGCAGTTTGTTACCAAGTTCAACTGTTTATTCATTAAAAAATCCGTAAGATCAAGGAAGATATCCTTAAAACGTTTGATCAACTTGATTAGGATTAGATTAAAAATTATGTTCAAATACGTTAAACATTATGCTTTGCTGGCCAGCCTGTTGCTGCCTATTTCGGGCTATAGCTCGGTCGACCACAATATTGCCAAAGGTTTGCCTCCTGTCGTTAAAGGCCAGTCAATTTCGGTCTTGCAGCCTTTTAAAGGTGATTTCCGTATTCTGGGTTCCAAGGTTTATAGTTCTGACCCGCAAGCCAAATTCTCTCCGATTGATTATGCAGTCAGTTGGGGGCTGTTTGCTGAACCTGAAATTGCCCGACATATCACGGTCAATCAATATGACCGCTATTTGAACTGGAAAATGGATCGAGTGCCAGTGCCAGTAGAACAAGCCAAGCAGATGGTGTCCAATATGCATATCATTCCTGCCAATCCTGAAATTGCCAAGGTAATTAAAAAGGTAAAGCGTGGCGATCTGGTGCGTATGCAAGGGGAACTGGTTGAGGTGCGTGACAAAGATCTGGTCTGGAAATCGTCCTTAACTCCGACCGATACGGGTGATGGTGCTTGTGAAGTCTTCCGCGTCAGTTCCATTAAATGGATCGAAAAAGTCGGTAAAAGCTAAAATAGACATCTTTTACACTTCTGATTTGCATAAAAAAACCGCTCCTTTGAGCGGTTTTTTATCTGCTTAGAACTTACTTCGCAGTTAAAGCTTGACCTTCAAAGGTAATTCCATCCCAGCCATTCAGCATAAACTGGCGGATATTCTGATGATCAGTCGCCTCTGGCGTTGCCAATACAGAAGCATAATGTTCGGCAAACAGGCTTAAGGTCTGTGCCTGATCCAGACCATTTAATTGTGCAAAAGAAAAGACTTTGGCGCTGCCCTGGTTTTCTGTGGCCGCATTATTCTGCTGGCCATTTTTAAATGCAGTCGGTGTATGCGTATAACGCGATTCGATATAAGTAATCACATCTGCAAATTTTGCTTCGTCTGCTGCCAACTGAGCCAATAAATCCTGTGCCATGCTGTTTTTTCCTGTGCCATTCATGAAAATTCGATGCAATAAATATAGCAATTTTCTTGCGAAGTTCCATGGTATTTCATTGATTTTCGGTTCAAGATAACAGTGAAATTTATCCATGCTGAATATGAAACTTTGGATAAAATAAACTTGATCAATAAATAGAACAGGAAAAAATATGGGCTGGCTTTGGGTGGCAATGGGTGGGGCAATCGGTGCCAGTCTGCGTTATGCAGCAGGACTTTGGCTGTTCAAACCACAAATGCAATTTCCCTGGCCCACCTGGTGGATCAATATTTTAGGTTGTTTATGTGCTGGAATTTTTTTTGCCTGTAGCCAGAAATATCCAGCACTCCAACAAGAAGCTCGTCTGTTTTTAATGGTGGGGATTCTTGGTGGTTTTACCACATTTTCCAGTTTTGGCCTGGAAAGCTTTGTGTTATTGAAACAAGGCGCTATGGGCCTAGCGCTGTTATATGCATTATCCAGCTTAATTGTCGGCATTATTGTTCTGGCGCTGGGCTTTTATTTAACTTCAATCATATTGGCACAGAGTTAAAATAAGTGCATAAAAAAGTCAGGAAATTGGAGGTCATTTCCTGACATAAACCACGATTTAAATCTTAAGATAATCGAGGGTTTTCGGTTTTAGCCCCGTTTAAAGCGGCCAAAACGTTTGTTAAAGCTTGCTACACGTCCTTCATTGCTGGTCTGACGTTGCTCACCCGTATAGAAAGGATGTGATGCACTCGAAATATCTAGTGTTACATAAGGATATGTTTTACCTTGATATTCTTTAGTTTGGCTCGAGTTCATCGTGCTGCCAATCACGAAATAGGCATCGGCATTGGTATCATGGAATAACACTTCACGATACTCGGGATGGATATCTGAACGCATATCTAACTTCCTCATGATTCTTGATTAAATGTTATAATGTAACATTTGATATTTCAAGTAATCTAGGGTTACAGCGTGTAAGCCTATCGTCTCAACTTAGCTTCGACTCGGTACCAGTTCTTCAAATACATCACTTAAATCATCATGTACTTTGAGATGAATCAGGTTCCAGTATTGTCCTGAAATTGTGCGATTCACCATCAAGGTATCAGGAGAGGGCTTAAATACATCCCAATATTTCAACGAAGGTTTCAGCAACTCCATCCCATCATGATGCGCTGAGTTTTCGGCAAAATCATAGTCAGTGACCAGAGGACGCATGAGCACTTCCAGCCACTGTTCATATAATTCTTTCGGGAATTTTCCAGTTTCAGTCAAGGAATGCAGCGCATCCAGCTGTTGCTCGATCACGGGAATATTCTTCTCGCGTGCAGCATGGATCAGTTCCCTAAAATGTCCAATCACTTCAGTCGATAAGGTTTTGACGCCACCATAGTCATAAACAATCACAGAGCCATCTTCACGAAATGCAAAGTTGCCTGGATGCGGGTCACAGTGAAAGCGTTTCAGATAAAAAATTTCCTGACCAATGGCGCGGAAGAGGCGGCGGCCTAAAGCATTTCGGGTTTCGAGTGGCCAAGTGCTGGCAGTTTCGATACTTTCACCAAGCTCTTGGCTTAAGGTCAAAATATGTCGCGATGAATACTCATGAAACACTTTCGGAATCACAATTTTATTGTCCAGAGGCTCATGGAAGGCACGGGCGATTTCCAGATTCTGGGCTTCAATTTCATAGTTCAGCTCATTGTCCAGACTGTGCTGAATTTCTTTAAATAATTGATCTTGAAGTTTACGGTCAATCTTTAAGACGCCCATCATGCGCAGTGCCAGACGAACTTGTTTCAGGTCGCTTTCGCAGGCTTCATCCACACCAGGATATTGTACTTTGACCACAACTTGCTGGCCATTCGGTAGGGTGGCTTTATGCACCTGACCAATCGAGGCCGCGGCAAATGGCTGCTCATCAAACTGCTGGAAAAGTTGCTGTAAAGGTTTACCCAATTCTTTTTCCACTTGTGCCTGAATTTCTTTAAACGGCATCGGTGGCGCCTGACGCTGTAACTTGGCAATGGCTTTAGCGACTTCGGGCGGGAAAACATCTTTATATTGAGAGGCGATCTGGCCAACTTTCATGACTGCGCCTTTCATTTCCCCCAAGGTATCCGCAATCTGCACACCAATATCCTGAAATAATTTACTGCGCGCAGTGTTTTTCTGCTCGTCATCGGCAGTTAAATTTTTAATGGAATTGGAGAGGGTTTTACCTGCAATACTTGCGGTCATTCCGGCAAGTTTCATAAAGCGACGACCGGGTGTGCTAGCCGTTTTTGCCATGCGAGATTCCTTGAAACCAACTATGAATGGATGTATTTGATCATAGGTGACAAAGGTTCAATTGCCTAGATTTAATTGTAGAGGTTGTGTTGTGATTTCCTTCAGCTTCTCCATGTTTAATGCATCATCTTTGATTTGTTAAAAGATTTATCTTTATTGCTTGCGTTTAAAGTATAAGAATATGCCGGAATCCGTCATCGTTTTAGATAAGACCGAGTACTAATTCTGAATGTTGTTTTATAGCTAAAAGCTTAGAATAAACAGAGTGTAGTAATGAAGAAAATTCAATGAAAGTCTATCGATATTTTACCGGGAAAGATGATGTACATTTTTGTGCGCGGGTGACCCGTGCCTTAAATGAAGGTTATGAGCTATATGGTTCACCCACCATGACTTTTAATGGTACGGATGTAATTGTGGGGCAGGTGGTGATTAAAGATGTAGTGGATGAATCTGAGATTCCACAAGGATTAAAAAATGCGCTGGATCTTTAATCTCAGCGCATTTTCTAACTTAAATTAATCAAATAAAAGTGTTTAGTTGTTTAGACTTAAGCGTTTATTATTGCCATATAAACGGCCCAATAAAAGTATACAAGCTACGCTGAGGCCTACAATCAGGCCAACCCAGACACCGGCGGCGCCCATGTCGGTAAAGCGGGACAAATACACCCCGACCGGGAAGGCGATGACCCAGTAAGCCAGCATGGTAATCCACATTGGCCCCTTGGTATCCTGCATGCCGCGCAGACAACCTGCCGCACTGATCTGCCAGGCATCCATCAGCTGATAGGCAATGGCAAACAGAATCAGATACACCGCAATTTGGGTCACGATCAGATCTGAGGTGTAGAGTGCTACGATTTCATTGCGGAAAACCCAAAGCAGAATCATGGTCAGGATCGCCAGAATAGTGGCAGTAATCAGGCCGAGATATTGTACTTTACGCATGGCTTGCCAGTTCTGTTCACCATAGTAGGTGCCAACCCGAATGGTCAGGGCAATCGCCAGTGACATGGGAATCATGAACAGTTGTGAAGTGACAGAAATAGCAATCTGATGGGCAGCGACAATGGTCTCACCCAAAGGACTCAGCACAATTGCAGCAGTACTGAAAATACTGACCTCAAAAAAAATTGCCAATCCGATTGGAAAGCCAAGCTGTAAGATGCGCTTCATCCATTCCGGGTTGATTTTTTCCCAATGGGTAAAAGGCTGGGTACGTTGATAGGCCTTATTTTTAAAGATATACAATGCGAGGGTGATGACCATTAGCCACTGTAAAATCGCCGTGGCAAACCCACAGCCTGCACTGCCTAGGGCCGGAACAGGGCCAATACCATACATAAAGATATAGTTCAGCGGAACTAGCAAGACCAGCGCCAATAAACTAATCACGGTCACCGGACGCGGATTTCCAATCGCTTCAGAATAGCCGCGTAAGGCCGCATACATGGTTACCGCTGGCATACCAAAACCAATCGCATGCAGAAATAAACCGGCTTTAGGTTGTAAGCTTTCCGGTACACCTAAAAGTGGCAAAGTAGCCGGCAAGAGTTGCAAAATCAAGCCGGCAATTACCCCAAGAATCAGGGCAACCCAAAGCGATTGACGTGCAATGGTGGAAATTTTTTCAGGTGTGCGTGCGCCATTGGCCTCAGCAACCAAAGGCGTCGTGGCAATCATAATGCCACTAAACAGCAGCATCACCGGAATCCAGAGTCCTACTCCGACGGCAATCGCGGCAAGATCGGTAGCAGACAGGTGACCGGCCATAATGGTATCAATCAGACCCAGACCAGCCTGAGAAAATTGGGTCACCAGAATGGGTAACATCAGATGAAACAGTTTTTTTAATTCAAAACCAAAGGTTGTGACTGGTGAAACATTCGACACAAAAATTACTCATCGTGATCATGTGCTTAAATAGAAGGTTTAGCGTTGTAAAGTGAGAAGCACACCAATAAAAATTACCACGCCGCCTAAAAGACGTTGCCAATTAATCGGCATTTTTTCATTACCCAATAATCCCAGATGATCGACCAGCATCGACATCACCATCTGACCAAAAATAATGAGACCGCTAAGAACCAGAAAGCCAAGTTTGGGCGCTGCATAAATGCTCATGCTAATCGCGTATACACCCACGATGCCCCCGAGCCATAAATACCAGGGAACACTCATCAGTTCCTGTAAACCGGGTTTGGGATTGGACTGAAAAAGTACGATTACGGCGAGCACTATTGTACCAATCAAAAAGGAAAAAAATGCAGCTTGAATAGGAGAATATAAATATTCTTTTAGTTGTGTATTAATTGCGGTCTGGAGTGTCAATAAAACACCGATTGCAAAAACCAAAGGAAGTAAAATAATAAGTTGAGAAGATATTTTCATAATTTTAACTGACTAATTCTATTTAAATTTTTAGGCATATCACACGATCAAATTTAATTTTAGCAGTGTTGCCGCCGAGTCATGTTAAAATTCGGCTATATCTTGTAATCGTTTTTGAGTAGTTCTTTGGCTGAATTGAATCCTGCTGCTGTCCCTTTGTCCTTATATATTCATATGCCTTGGTGTGTGCGCAAATGTCCTTATTGTGACTTCAATTCGCATGCGGTTCCGGATGGTCAATTATCACTGGAATTGGAACAGGAATATTTACGAGCACTGGTGGAAGACTTTAAAACTCAGGTCGATTTTGCCCAAGGCCGGCAGATTCACAGTGTCTTTATTGGTGGGGGGACGCCGTCACTGATTTCTGCCCCAGGCTATCAATGGTTATTTGATCAGCTCAAAGCCGTTATTCCCTTTGCCGAAGGCTGTGAGATTACGCTGGAAGCCAATCCCGGCACAGTCGAACATGATCCGTTTGCCGGTTATTTACAGGCCGGAATTAACCGTCTGTCGATTGGGGTGCAGAGTTTTAATACCGAGCATCTCAAGCGTTTGGGACGGATTCACAGCAATGAAGATGCGATTTCTGCCATTGGGTTAGCACGTGAAGCCGGCTTTCAGCGCATTAATGTCGACTTGATGCATGGTTTGCCTGAACAGACCTTGGATCAGGCTTTGCATGATTTAAAATTGGCCGTGGAACAGGGTGCTACACATATTTCCTGGTATCAGCTAACGATTGAGCCAAATACGGTATTTTTCCGGACTCAACCGATTTTGCCTGTCGATGAAGTATTGGAAGATATTCAGGAGCAGGGTGAGCTCTACTTAAAAGCGCAGGGTTTTATCAACTATGAAGTTTCGGCTTGGCGTAAAGAACTGCCTTCAGCACATAATCTGAATTACTGGCAGTTTGGTGATTATCTGGCAATTGGCGCCGGAGCACATGGCAAAGTCACTCAGACAGATGGCGTGTATCGGTTCCAGAAAACCCGTTTACCTAAGGACTACTTAGCCAAAGTACCTGCAGAACATGTGCAGTTTAAGCGGATTGAAGATGCCGACATGCCATTTGAATTTATGATGAATGCGTTACGTTTAAATCACGGCGTGGAAGCCAAGCTCTATGCAGAACGTACTGGCCTGAGTCTGGATCGCTTGAATGAGTTGCTGAGTTCTTTGCGTGACAGAAAGTTAATGGTCGATGATCAAGATCGTCTTTCATGTACCGAGCAGGGGCATATCTTTTTAAATTCGGTACTGGAAGAATTTCTTTAATTATTTAATTTCCCCATTGTTCTAAAAGAAACCCTAATAGGATTCTATTGGGTTTTTTTATTGCCTTAAATAAAATGCCTAAATTCTGATTGATGCTTTCTTAGAGAGAAGTTTTCTGAGAATATTCAAAGATTAAATTAAATGAATATTATAATTTCTATAGGGTGGGCAGGTGGATACATTATGGGATTTTCAACAGCTGGATTTAACTAATACCCGATTCTTTATTTTTGATAGTAAAAGTGATCATCTGGTTTATGAAGATCGGGACTTTAAAGAATATCATTGGGATCAGTCTAAATATAATCGAGTCAGGGAAGGGGATTTCTTTTTATATCGACGACCGCAAAAAGCCTCTGAAATTAAAAATCAATTCTATCTTTATGGTGCAGGCCGTATAGCCAAGATTATTGCACCTACTGCCATTCCTCAAAATCATCAAAAACGCCAAACCAAACCGGTCTTTGCGGAAGTGATTGATGGTATACGTTTTATAGATCCTATTCTGCAGTCCGATTTGGAAGATTTTCAATGGACTTTTAAACCACGCGGAAATACTTGGGCACATTTTTTTCAACAATATGGCATGAATGAGATCACGGCAGATGATTTTTGGCGATTACTTAAATTAGCGGGAAGAGGAGAAAAACAGGACACTTTACTAGATACGCATTTGCGTCAAGAAATCCTTGATTATAGTGTTGAAGATCAATATGCAAGGGTAAAGGTTCGCGGTTCGCCACACCAGAAATTTGCTTTACAAGTTAAACTTAATTATCAATATCAATGTGCGATCTCAGGCATTAAGGCCAAAGCCTTTTTAGTGGCTTCTCATATCGTACCCTGGTCTGAAAATCAGGCACATCGAAAAAATCCGCGTAATGGAATTTGTTTATCTTCTTTATTGGATCAAGCTTTCGATCAGGGATTTATCACGTTGGATGAAGGGCTTAAAGTGTGTATCGCGAATCAGGCCAAGCAAGATGCGAGTTTATACGCCTATTTAAAACCCTATCACGGTAAGCGAATCGACGTACCAAAACGTTTTGCCCCTGATCCGGTATTTTTAGCCTGGCATAGAGCACACCGTTTTTTAGATCAACCCAATGATCTTTAAAAACTAGAGCGGTATGAGAAAATGATAGGCACAAAAAAAGCACTCTAAGAGTGCTTTTTTTCAATATCTTGCTTCTAAATTATAGAGCAACGATATTTACAGCTGTAGGGCCTTTTTGACCTTGAGCTACGCTGAAAGAAACCTTTTGGCCTTCAACTAAAGTTTTGAAACCTGAACCAGTGATTTCGCTGAAGTGAGCAAAAACGTCTGGACCTGATTCTTGTTGAATGAAACCGAAACCTTTAGTTTCGTTGAACCATTTTACTGTACCGTTAACTGTATTAGACATAATATAACCTATTGAATCGTATGAATTTATAGCCAAAATTTCAGATGACTAACTGTAACTTTGAAAAATAAAAAGGATGGAGCTTTTTGATCTGTAATACGAAGGTTTATGACTAAAACTGCGATACTTAAAAGAAGACTAACCAAAACAAGAATTTTTCTAGTTGGGATTATCATACCGCTTATTTTGAGATATACAAGCGTTTTATTTGGCTAATTTATTAGGATGTTGAAAAATATAAAATTAAATTTGTATATTTTCTATCCAGAAAGGTTTTTTAAGTTGAAGAAGGGCATCTACATCAATAAAAAGAGCGCCGAAGCGCCCTTTTCAAGTCAATTTACAGCTTAGTAATCGAAGCTAAAGTGTTCTGGCGCGAGTGCCGTCATGGTTTTAGACGGATTCACCATCGCTTCTGCATGACCTTGGGTACGTGGCAGGATACGTTCAAAGTAGAAATCAGCAGTTTTGATTTTTGCTTTATAGAACTCTGGTACTTCCGCACCATCGCCAGAAGCCAGTTTGGCTGAAGCGACTGCGGCTTGTTGTGCCCAGAAGTACGCCATCATCACATAACCGGAGAACATCAGGAAATCGACTGATGCAGAAGAAACGATGTCGCGGTCCTTACGTGCAGCCAGCATGATACGCACAGTTAGTGCATTCCACTGTGCACAGAGCTTGGTTAAATCCCAGGCAAAGCGGCGCATATATTTATTACGTGCATGCTGACCGCAGAATTTCAGGATTTCAGCAGTGTAATCACGAATAACTTTGCCTTTCGAGGTCAACAGCACTTTACGACCAATCAGATCCAGTGCCTGAACGCCTGTTGTGCCTTCATACAAGGTAGAAATACGTGAGTCACGTACGATCTGTTCCATGCCCCATTCTTTGATATAGCCGTGTCCACCGAAGACTTGCATACCGTGATTTGATGCCTCATAACCCATTTCAGTCAGGAAGCCTTTCAGGATTGGAGTATAGAACCCAAGATGGTCATCATGCTGTTCAAATGCTGCAGTATCGCCACGCAGCAAAGCATCATTCATGTTGTCGGCAATTTTTGCTGCATGATAAATCATGGCACGGCCACCTTCAGCAATGGCTTTTTGCGTCAATAGCATACGGCGGACATCAGCATGGTGAATGATCGCATCCGCTACTTTTTCCGGATCTTTTTTGCCAGACAGGGCGCGCATTGACATACGCTCTTTGGCATACGGTAAAGCACCCTGGAATGACAATTCAGCATGACAAATACCCTGAATCGCAGTACCAATACGTGCTGTGTTCATGAAGGTAAACATGGCATGCAAGCCTTTATTCGGTTCACCAATCAGGTAGCCAGTCGCATTATCAAAATTCAGTACAGCCGTTGCTGAAGCGCGAATCCCCATTTTGTGTTCAATCGAACCGCAGTTCACTGGATTACGCTCACCGATCCCACCATCTGCCGCAGCAATAAATTTTGGTACGATAAACAGAGAAATCCCTTTGGTACCTTGCGGTGCATCTGGAAGGCGTGCCAGTACGATATGTACGATATTTTCAGTCAGGTCGTGCTCACCTGCAGAAATAAAGATTTTGGTGCCTGAAATCGCATAGCTGCCATCTTCTTTCGGCTCTGCTTTGGTCTTAACCTGCCCCAGATCCGTACCACATTGTGGCTCAGTCAGACACATGGTGCCCGCCCAAGTTCCTGCAACTAAGTGAGGCAGATACGTGTTTTTCTGCTCATCGGTACCATATTGCATGATAGTGTTGATACAACCCACACTTAAACCCGGATACATCTGGAATGACCAGTTTGCAGTCCCCATCATTTCCGATTTGATCAGGTTTAAAGACATTGGCAGGTTTTGGCCACCAAATTCTTCAGGATAAGACAGACCTTGCCAGCCACCTTGTACGAACTGGTCGTAAGCTTCTTTAAAGCCTTTCGGTGTTTTTACTTCGCCATTTTCAAAATGACAGCCTTCTTCATCACCGCTTTGATTCAACGGCGACAGTACATTTTCACAGAAATCTGCAGCGCCTTCTAAGATCATATCTACCGTGTCGGCATCGGCATATTCACCATTCGACAAATTCTGGTAGTGCGCAGGGTAGTCAAGCACTTCATTCATAAGGAAGCGAATGTCGTGTAAAGGGGCTTTATATGCTGGCATGCGTTTAATCCTGATTGAAATTAGTTTTGGATTATCTGTATCGATTCTTTGATTATTCACATTCGGGATAAAAAAACATTGATGAATTCAGTGAATAAAAATGTCAGAAAAGCGAATCGATTTTTAAGGCTAATGAATGAAATCATCGAATTTCATCATTAGGTGTTTACATTACAGGAAGATTAAAAACTTGTTATATCAATGGAATTTAATGAGTTAAAAGGTGATTTGTCCAGTATATTTTTGTATGAATTGTGGTCGGATTCAGGTGGCAAAATAACTCATTTTAAAATGTCATTAAAACCAATCCATGGTTTTTCAGCTTATAAAAAGTAGTAGGAGGGAAGTAAAGGGTTGCAGTTGCAACCCGAACTGAACTCATTAGAGAGATAGGGGTTTTAAAGAAACTCTTTTAAATCCGGTTTGATACCATTCCAGATGTAAAAAGATTCAATTGCTTGACCGACCAGCATGCCAAAACCTTCAGATGTCGGTACACCGCGTGCCTTGGCTTGATCCAGAAAGGAAGAAGGTTTGCCATAGGCCATTTCATAGGCCCGTTTAAACTGTAGCGTTTCCGGTAAAACCAGGGCATCACCGCTGAGACTGGCAGAAGTGGCATTAATCATCAAATCAAATTCACCGGCTAAAGTGTCTAGTGAAATCGCCTGTAATTCGACTTGCGGTACGGCATTCTGAAGATCAGCGACCAGTTGTTCCGCCCGTGCCAAGGTACGATTGGCGATCACGATTTTTTTCGCACCTGCCTGGGCTAGGGGATAGATTACACCACGCGTGGCACCGCCTGCACCAATAATTAAAATATCTATATTTTCCAGTGGCCAATCTAGTGCTCGAATTGCTTCAACCAGTCCCTGACCATCGGTATTGTCGCCATGCAGCACACCATTTTCCATCCATAGCGTATTCACGGCTTTGGCAATTTTGGCCCGTTCACTCAGCACCTGACAGTGGGCAAAAGCCTGTTCTTTAAAGGGTACGGTGACATTCATGCCACTACCGCCATTGCTAAAGAATTCCTGAATGTTGGCTACGAAGCCATCCAGTGGCGCCAGACGCTTGGTGTAACTCAGGTCGACACCAGTTTTAGCAGCAAAGGCGTGATGCAATTCTGGAGAACGTGATTGTTCAATCGGGTTACCAATCACGGAAAATTGTTTGCTCATTTCACAATGTCCATGTGCGGAAATGGCCATCAATATACGTGAAAAAGCGCAGAGACTAAAGCCTGCGCGATTTTAAATTGCTGTTAAGTGATCCGGGTTTTAGGAACTGCAAATATCCATAATATGTTCCGCAAACATCAGCGCCATACTGAGAACAACCCCAAACCCAGTCAGGATACTCACCAGAATAGCGGCGCCATCCAGAATCAGGTTGTGACTCAAAATTGCGGTACTCATCGCGCTGATGGCGAGAGCCAGAAAAAGCCAAAAGGCCAACACAGGTAGATTTAATTGAAGATTATGCATTGTTATTCTCACTAGACATCAAATGGAATATGATCGATGTAGCGATAGGGTGCCGCGATCAAATCAGGTATTTCTATGCAGCAGTATAGAGGATATATCTATTAAAACAGCCCTCTATTTGAGGGCCGTTTGTATCATTTCATTGCGTTGGATTTTAATTCTGTTAACCAGTTATGTGGTTTCAGGTAGTAATCTGTTAAATGTTTTTCCGGTGAGCCCTCATCCCATTCAGGGCGATATGACCATCCGGTAAGCGGGGGCAGGCTGACCAGAATCGATTCAATCCGGCCACCAGTCTGCAAGCCAAACAGGGTGCCGCGGTCATAAACCAGATTGTATTCCACGTAACGGCCGCGACGGTATAACTGGAATTCGCGTTGTGCTTCGGTATAAGGCTTATCCTGATTGCGCTGGAAAATCGGCAGAATGGCTTCCAGATACCCATTGCCTACAGCCTGCATATACTGGAAACAGGTTTCAAAATCCCATTGATTCAGATCATCAAAAAATAAACCACCCACACCGCGCTGTTCATCACGATGTTTCAGATAAAAATAATCATCACACCATTGTTTATGTTCAGGATAAACCTCTTCGCCGAATGGCGCACATAGATCATGCGCCGTTTGATGCCAAGACAGTACATCTTCATCATTCGGATAAAACGGGGTCAGGTCAAAACCGCCACCAAACCACCAAATCGGATCTTGGCCTTCTTTTTCAGCCACAAATAAACGCACGTTGGCATGCGAAGTCGGTATATTCGGGTTTTTTGGATGGATGACCAGTGATACCCCCATCGCTTGCGCTTTGGCACCGGCAATATTGGGATGGCGTTCGGTCGCAGAAGCAGGTAGCTTGGAAATGTTGATGTGGGAGAACATTACCCCACCTTTTTCAATCACCGTACCATTTTGCAAAACACGTGAACGGCCACCACCACCTTCTGGACGCTCCCAGTCATCGATGATAAATTCGGCCGTACCGCCGCCAGCACGTTCCTGCTGTTCTAATGCTGCACAAATCCGTGCCTGCAAGTCGAGGAGAAATTCACGAACGTGTTGAATATCCGTAGATGTAGGATGCTGCATCAGAGCCCTCGTAGGGAAATAAAAAACTAACGACATCAAAGCATAAAATCAGTCAAAGATTAAGGTCTAATTTGGTGATGCAATTCATCAGCCCAGACATTACATTCCACTATTCATAAGCAGAATGCATCATTAAATCCGACTAAATGGCTAGGTTGAATTCTTTTTTCAAGCTCAGCACAATAACTCACAAGCGCTCATTGGCTTGAGCATTTCTCGACGGTAATAGGTGGGTCTCATGTCGGTACAGGTCAATTCCCTGATTCAAAAATACAATGTTCCCGGGCCACGCTATACCAGTTATCCCACTGTTCCGTATTGGGAAGAGCAGAATTTCTCGCTGGAACAATGGACGCAAACGCTAAAAAAGTCTTTTGATGAATCCAATCAAAGCGAAGGCATGAGCCTGTATATCCACCTGCCATTTTGCGAAAGCTTGTGTACCTTTTGTGGTTGCCATAAGAGAGTCACAAAAAAACATGAAATGGAACAGCCTTATATTCAGGCAGTGTTGAAAGAATGGGATTTATATTGTGAGCTATTACAAGAAAAGCCCATCATTAAAGAGATTCATTTGGGTGGGGGAACGCCGACCTTTTTTTCAATGGCGCATCTGGCTCAACTGATTCAAGGCATTCTGGCCAAAGCAGATGTAGCGCCTGTACATGAATTCAGTTTTGAAGGCCATCCTAATAATACCATGCGTGAGCATTTGCAAGGTTTATATGACCTTGGCTTTCGTCGAGTCAGTTATGGGGTACAGGATTATAATGAAACCGTGCAAAAGGCGATTCACCGGATTCAGCCTTATGAAAATGTTAAACAGGTAACCGAATGGGCGCGAGAAATTGGCTATGAATCGATTTCCCATGATCTGGTCTTTGGTCTGCCATTTCAGAGTCTGGAAGATGTTTTAAATACTATTGAACAAACCAATTCGCTCTTGCCGGACCGTCTGGCTTTATATAGCTATGCACATGTGCCCTGGATTAAAGGCAATGGTCAGCGCGGTTTTAAAGATGCCGATGTGCCCAAAGATGCAATCAAACGGGAATGCTATGAAGAAGGTAAAAAGAAGTTACTCGCGCATGGTTATCATGAAATTGGCATGGATCACTTTGCCTTAGAGAAAGATGCGATGTACCAGTCCTTTCAAGCGGGAACATTGCACCGCAACTTTATGGGATACACAGCCTCTAAAACCCAGGTGATGATTGGGCTAGGCATTTCTTCAATCAGTGATAGCTGGTACAGCTTTGCGCAGAATGTGAAAACCATTGAAGAATATTATGAATGCCTGGCGCGCAATGAAATTCCGGTATTTAAAGGACATGTCTTAAATCAGGAAGATTTGATCATCCGGCAACATATTCTAAATTTGATGTGCAGCTTTAGCACCTCATGGGAAAATTCCGAGATGCTTTTCCCTGAAATTGATGAGGTTTTGGAACAGCTTGAGGAAATGGCACAGGATGGTTTGATTCAATTTTCAGACTCGTCAGTCACGATTCTGGAGAAAGGGAAACCATTTGTACGCAATATTTGTATGGCTTTTGATTTACGTTTAAAACGACGGATGCCTGAGAACCGGATTTTTTCCATGACGATTTAATCTTCCCCTAACTCCATTTTTAAGAAAAAGAGGGAAAGCCTCCCTGAGCAAGACTTAAGTATGGCTTTAAGTCGAAGCGCAATAAAGGGAGGTTTGGAGGGATTAAGTTAAAATAAGGTGGGACGGGGGTTAAAAATATTAAAAATCATCCTTTTTATAAAGATGTGCCATGCGTTCGTGCTTGGTCTTGAGATATTGTTCATTAAAAGGGTTTAAACCCACAGTCAAAGGCACACGATCGATCACATTAATGCCTTGAGCTTTTAAGGCTTCTATTTTTGAAGGGTTATTGGTCACGAGACGTACCGATTTTACCTGTAAATGATCCAGCATAATGCTACACATGTCGTATTGGCGTGCATCCGCCGGTAGGTTCAGCATCAGGTTGGCATCTACTGTGTCATGTCCCTGATCTTGCAGGGCATAAGCACGAATTTTATTGGTCAGGCCAATGCCACGACCTTCCTGACGCAAATACAGAATGACTCCGCGGCCTAATTCATTGATCAGTTTTAAAGTCGCTTGCAATTGCGGGCCACAGTCGCATTTGAGTGAAGCAAAGGCATCACCGGTTAAACATTCAGAATGTACGCGAACCACCACAGGTTCATCTGATACTTCTTCAAGTCCTTTGGAAAGTGCGACATGTTCTTCGCCAGTCTCAGGGTCTTGAAATACAGTAATTTTAAATTCACCGTGAGCGGTAGGTAATCTTGACGTTGCGACAAATTCGATTGGCACAGCTGAACCCGTTAAATCCTGAAATTGGCTAAAGTATAGCGTAATGCTTGAACATTGGTAGAATTGCAAAGTCGAAATTCTGCAATAGATTTTCTTTTTTGTAGAAAGCGAACGATAATAGTTGATAAATAGTAAGATTATTCAGGATAATCGTAGGCTGCAATTTTTTCACCCCGACGAGATCATTGTTTAATATTGCATCGCTAGAAGCGTAGCTGAATTGAAGCTGCTACAATTCAGCTATATGATCGGGTACTCCCCATTAACCTAGCTTTAGATTTGCCAGGCTTTAGAAGGCTTTGCCATAATATGCTGTATACAGAAATCCCAACTCAACGCCCTGTAACACCGTTGCTTGATGCGATCAATCATCCTGAGCAACTGCGTGCACTCGAGCAAAGCCAGCTAGAACAAGTGGCGGATGAGTTACGTCAATTCATTTTGTATGCTGCCGGGCAAAGTGGTGGACATTTTGGTGCCAACCTCGGTGTGATTGAACTCACCGTGGCCTTACATTATTGTTTTAATACGCCGCATGATCGCCTGATCTGGGATGTAGGTCATCAAGCGTATCCACATAAAGTGTTAACTGGTCGTCGTGAACAGCTCACCACCATTCGTGCCAAAGACGGTCTGGCTGCGTTTCCGGCTAGAGAAGAGTCTGAATTTGATACTTTTGGGGTAGGGCATTCTTCGACGGCAATTTCTGCTGGCCTAGGTATGGCACTGGCACGTCGTTATCAGAATAATCCGTGTGAAGTTGTGTCGATTATTGGCGATGGTGCCATGACAGCGGGTATGGCCTTTGAAGCCTTGAATGATGCCGTGGCACACAGTGCTGATCTGATGGTGGTGCTGAACGACAATGATATGTCGATTTCTTGCAGTACCGGTGGTTTTGCCAAACATCTGGCTGCCATTTGGGAGCGCGGTGAATTCGTTAATGTTACCGAGCAGGGTGAGGCATATGTACAGCCACATCCGGAATGGTTGTATAACTCGCGTTTACACAGTGCAGCGACCGATGCTGCAGATAACTTATTCCAAGCCATTGGCTTTGACTATTTTGGCCCATACGATGGTCACGATGTCAAACAACTGGTGCATGTCTTTAATGCGCTGAAAAAGCGTAAAGGCCCCCGTCTGATTCATATCTATACCAAAAAAGGCAAGGGCTTTGCTCCGGCAGAATCGGATCAAATCAAGTATCACGCGATTAGCAAACTCAATGCCGTTGTTGCCAGCAATACTGCGCCGAAATATTCGGATGTATTTGGGCAATGGCTTTGCGATGAAGCGGCACAAGACACACGTTTGCTCGCGATTACTCCCGCCATGTGCGAAGGCTCAGGCATGGTGAAGTTTGCCAAAGAATATCCGGAACGTTTCTTTGATGTAGCAATTGCCGAACAGCATGCAGTTACCTTGGCTGCCGGTATGGCTTGTGAAGGCTTGAAGCCGGTGGTTGCAATTTACTCGACTTTCCTGCAACGCGGTTATGATCAACTGGTACATGACGTGGCTTTGCAGAATCTGGATGTTACTTTCGGTATTGATCGTGCTGGTCTGGTCGGTGAAGATGGCCCGACCCATGCCGGTGCTTATGACTATGCCTATATGCGTACTATCCCGAATATCGTGATCATGGCGCCGAAAGACGAAAATGAATGTCGTCAAATGTTGCATACTGCGTATTTATATCCAGGACCGGCAGCGGTACGTTATCCGCGTGGCAATGGACTGGGCGTCGAGATTCAGCAAAAGATGGTTGAGATTCCGATCGGTCAGGCGGAAATTGTGGCCAGTTTTAATGGGCAATATGACGAATATATTTCTGTGCTGGCCTTTGGTAGCCGGGTACAGGCCGCAATCGACGCTGCTGAAGCATTTGCCGTGAAACATGAGATTGGCGTGCGTGTAATCAACATGCGTTTTGTCAAACCGTTAGATACCCAAATGCTCGATGATCTGGCATTGACGACCAGTCTGTTTGTCACGGTAGAAGAACATGCGGTGATGGGCGGTGCGGGTAGTGCCGTGAATGAATATCTGGCAGAAGCGCAGATTGTCAAACCGATACTGAATTTGGGTCTGGATGATACATTTATGGCGCAAGCGACCCATGCACAGATGTTGCAGCAAGCGGGTCTGGATGCGCAAGGCATTGAAAAATCGATCAATCAGGCTTGGTCCAGCCTAGGGCAAAGCGTCTTGTCATAATATCTTAAAAATTTTAGACACATTTTTCCCAAAAAAGCCCTGATATTTGCTAAGATATCGGGGCTTTTATGCATTATTCTTTATCAGTGTCTTCAAATTTGTAGTGGGTGTTCAATGGAACCTATGGTGGTGATGGCTGCGCGTGCGGCTCAGTTAGTTGGTCAAGAGCTTTTAAAAGCGCATCAGAATCGTCATAAACTTGATCTACAAGTCGAAGAAAAAGGAATTGATGGTCCGGTAACGCGTGTAGATCGTTATTTGGAACAGTTGACCATCGATACCCTACGTAAAAGTTATAAAAATCACAGTTTCCTTGGTGAAGAGTTTGGCTATCAGGAAGGTAAAGGTCATGACGCCGATTGGTGTTGGGTGATCGATCCGCTAGATGGTACTTTAAACTTCATTAACGGTTTTCCGCATTTCTGTATCTCTATCGCAGTTCAGCACAAAGGCATTACTCAACACGGGGTGATTTATGACCCGGTGAAAGATGAGCTATTCTCTGCCAGTCGTGGTCGTGGTGCCATGATGAACCAGCGCCGTATTCGTGTGAATGTAAAAGACAGCCTGGAAAATACCTTTATGGCTGTTGGTCACGCTTATCGTGCCAAGCGTAATGGCGAAGTTGTGTCTTATGCCAAGAATCATTTTCAAACCCTGTTAAACGTAACTGAAGCTGGCGCGCAATATCGTCGTTCAGGTTCTGCAGCATTGGATTTAGCCTATGTTGCTGCAGGTCGTTTCGATGGTTATTTCGAACTTGGTTTAAAGCCTTGGGATATCGCAGCTGGCGAATTGATCGTGAAAGAAGCAGGCGGTACTGTAGTTGATGCACGTGGTGGTAGCGACTCTATGGAAAATGGTCAAGTTTTGGCTTGTTCAATGAAAATGCTTAAGCCTTTAATGCAAGCAGTTGTTCCTGCTTGGGGCGAAGCAGCAAAATAATCGGGTTTAGATGAATTAGATCTAATATTGAGAAAAGGCGTCCTTCGGGATGCCTTTTTTATGCATGGGAATCTAGGTCACTAGTTACTGATATAAAGTTGTTGATCTTTGCTTGAATACTGGAAATATCAGGTGAATTGGCGAAAAGTAACTTTTTATACCGACTGTTACATTTTTTATTGTATTTTAAGTATTAGAAATATATAGATAAATTATGAAAGAGGAAAATTAGTTTTAAAACTTAATGACATTGTGGAATATTCTGCTATAATTCCGCCACGCACTTAATTTCTGTTCTTTACCTGAACACTATCTTCTAATCATTGTATGCGCGTGCTGTCCATAGAGAGGACATATCCTTCGCGCCCCAATCGCTTAAGCGATTCCTTCAGGTTTGCGGCCGTAATCATGCGTGCGTTATATCCACATCGTCGTTACTCGGATCGCTGCTGAATCCTAATATTTTCAGCATTATTTGCTGTGCCGCTTTTTGCCGATGTCCATAATTGTTATTTATTAAATGGAGCACCCACTTCAGGGTGAATACTCTCTATGAGCAAAACTTTTGCTGATTTTTCCCTCGACGAATCTCTAACCCAGGCTCTCGACGCTTTAGGCTTTACTACTCCTACTCCTGTACAAGAACAAGCGATTCCAGCTGCGCTTGAAGGCAAAGACCTTCTTGTGTCAAGCCAAACAGGTTCTGGTAAAACTGCTGCATTCTTACTGCCTACGTTAAATGCGTTGGCAAACCAAGATACATTAGTACCGTTTAAAGACCGTATGAAAGCGGTTACTCAACCAAATATTTTGGTGATTTCACCAACTCGTGAATTGGCACAACAGGTATGTCAAGACGCGATTGCATTTGTACGTCACATGAAAGGCGTGCGTATTGCCGCAATCATGGGCGGTATGCCTTTTGGTAAGCAAATTCAACAGTTAAAAGGCGCGCAAGTTGTTGTTGCAACTCCAGGTCGTTTACTTGACTTGGTGAATCGTCGTCAAATCAAATTGGATAAAGTTGACGCATTAATCGTCGATGAAGCTGACCGTATGCTTGACCTGGGTTTCTCTGAAGACTTAGAAGCAATTGGTGAGTTGGCTGCAAACCGCAAACAAACTCTTATGTTCTCTGCGACTTTTGCACCACGTATCATTACACTTGCAGAACGCATGATGAATGACCCAATGCGTATTTCGATCGAAACTGGTCACTCTACAAATACTGATATTACTCAGACTTTGCATTGGACTGACGGTTTCGAGCACAAGAAAAAACTTCTTACTCACTGGTTAAACGAAGAAGACGTTGATCAAGCAGTAGTATTTGCGTCAACTCAAGAAGACACAGATATGTTGGCTGAAGAACTTGCTGAAGCAGGTCTATCAGTTGTAGCACTTCACGGTGCTATGCCACAAACTGTTCGTAACCGTCGTTTACGCAGCATCCGTGAAGGTCGTGCGAAGATCTTGGTTGCAACTGACGTTGCAGCGCGTGGTCTTGACGTACCAACTATTTCACACGTAATTAACTTCGGTCTTCCAATGAAGAATGAAGACTATGTACACCGTATCGGTCGTACAGGTCGTGCGGGTCGTACTGGTAAAGCCATTACTTTGGCGACTTACCGTGAACGCGGTAAAATCCGTGCTTTGGAAGACTTCCTTGATGCGCGTCTAAACGTATCTGAAATTGAAGGTCTTGAGCCATCTCCACCTCCTGCACGTGGTAGCCGTGATGGCGCTGGTCGCGGTCGTGGCCGTGATGGCGGTCGTCGTGATGGCGGTCGTGGTGGTTTCGGTGGCGGTCGTCGTTTTGAAGGCGAAAGCAACTTCAAACGTCGTGAAGGCGGTGATGATCGTCCACGTCGTAGCTTCGATGACAAACCTCGTGGCGAACGTCCAGCATTTGGCGAAGATCGTCCACGTCGTGACTTTGGTGATCGTCCTGCTCCACGTCGTGAAGGCGGTTTCGGTGATCGTCCACAACGTTCGTTTGATGACCGTCCAAAGCGTGACTTCGGTGATCGTCCTGCTCCACGTCGTGAAGGCGGTTTCGGTGATCGTCCACAACGTTCGTTTGATGACCGTCCAAAGCGTGACTTCGGTGATCGTCCAGCTCCACGTCGTGAAGGTGGTTTTGGTGACCGTCCTCGTTCTAATGATGACAACCGTGGCAACCGTGTAGATTATAAACCAGCTCGTGAAGGCGGTTATGGTGATCGTCCAAAACGTGATTTTGGTGATCGTTCAGCTCCACGTCGTGAAGGCGGTTTCGGTGATCGTCCAGCGCGTTCATTCGGTGATGACCGTCCAAAGCGTGATTTCGGTGATCGTCCAGTACGTCGCAACTTTGATGACAAGCCACGTGGTGAACGTTCGTTCGGTGGTGAAGATCGTCCACGTCGTAAATTTAACGACTAATTCAGTCGCTAGATGAAGATAAAAAAACCGGTAGAAATACCGGTTTTTTTATGCATTGAGTTTTTTGCTTTTTAACGTAAAATGTCTACTAAATCATATTTTTTCAGGGTTATGATAATTATTAATATGAAAAGCTTAGCTGTTCGATCTCAATTGATAGAGGTGTATATGCCATATATCGCATTGACTTTGATTTTATGTAATATTATCTATTATTTATACAGTCTTTTTAATTAATCAATGTGCTTGAATCAAGCTTAAGTGCATATTTTTATTATAAAAAATACGAAATAATCCATTGTTGTCATTTTTTTATGATATTAAACCATCTTTTTCAACTGCTAACATTTTGAACTTCGTTCCTTTATAGTATGCATGCTGAAAAAATGCAGGAATAAACTCAGCTATGAAAAATCAAACAGCGCGAGATACTCAATCTCTGATTGAAGTCAAGAATCTGAGCTTCAAGCGGGGTGAGCGCGTGATTTATGACGACGTGAGTTTAAATATTCGTCGTGGGCAGATTACCGCCATTATGGGACCATCCGGTACTGGTAAAACCACCTTATTAAGACTGATTGGTGGGCAGCTGGTTCCTGAGCACGGTCAGGTTTTATTGGACGGCAAGGATATTGCCACGATGTCACGTTCCGAACTTTTTTCAGCACGTGCACGGATGGGCATGCTGTTTCAGAGCGGTGCTTTGTTTACCGATATGAGCGTGTATGAAAATGTCGCATTTCCGATTCGAGCACATACTAAATTGCCGGAACATCTGATTAAGGAAATCGTGGCACTGAAGCTGGAATCAGTCGGTTTACGTGGTGCAGAACAGATGATGCCGTCTGAACTATCCGGTGGTATGAACCGACGCGTGGCTTTGGCCCGTGCGATTGCGCTGGATCCTGAGCTGATCATGTACGATGAACCCTTTGCCGGACAAGATCCGATTGTGATGGGCGTTTTGACTCGTCTGATCCGTTCATTACGTGAAGCACTGGACTTAACCACAATTATTGTCTCGCATGATGTTGCAGAAACTTTATCAATTGCAGACTACATCTATGTGGTGGCAGAAGGCAAAATTCAGGGCGAGGGCACACCGGCAGAGCTGAAAGCGCATCCGTCTGCTTTTGTACAGCAATTTCTGACCGGTTCGGTAGAAGGTCCAGTGGATTATCAGTTTAGTCATCAAGCTTATTTAAGTGATGAGGTTCGTTCATGAATGCAATTGCCGCATTAGGTAGACGCGTTATTGAACGTGTACAGGGGATTGGGGTCGCGACCCTGATGCTGTTGCAGATTTTATTTTCCATGCCGACCTGGCTTGGCGTAAAGCTGTTTATTTATCAGATGTATCGGGTTGGGGTATTGTCCCTGCTGATTATTGTGGTTTCTGGCCTGTTTATTGGAGCCGTGCTTGGTTTGCAAATGTTCAGCATCTTGTCGACCTTTGGTAGTGAGTCGATGCTAGGAACAGCAGTCGCGCTGACCTTGCTGCGTGAGCTGGCACCTGTGGTCGCTGCTTTGCTGTTTGCAGGACGTGCCGGTTCAGCCTTGACTGCTGAAATTGGTCTGATGAAAGCCACTGAACAATTGTCCAGTATGGAAATGATCGGTGTCGATCCATTGAAGCGGGTGATTTCTCCACGTCTTTGGGCAGGGATTTTTAGCTTGCCAATGCTTTCCGTCATCTTTGCTGCAGTTGGCATTATGGGCGGCAAAATGGTCGGGGTGGATTTCCTGGGAGCCGATGAAGGCGCTTATTGGAGCGGCATGGAAAGCAGCGTGCAATTCTATAAAGATGTCTTAAATGGCACCATTATTAAAAGTTTTGTATTCGCATTAATTTGTACCTGGATTGCGGTATACCAAGGCTATGCCTGTGTCCCGACATCGGAAGGTATTGCAACTTCTACAACGCGTACAGTCGTGTATTCTTCGCTGTGCGTTTTAGGCTTTGACTTTGTGTTGACTGCGGTCATGTTCGGAGGTGTTTAATGAAATCACGTACTAGTGAGCTGGCCGTTGGTGTTTTTGTTATTTTGTTTGGTATTGCCTTATTTTTCCTAGCAATGCGTGTCAGTGGTCTGGTCGGACACAATATTTCCGACAGCTATAAAATGACAGCGACTTTTGAAAATGTAAATGGGATCAAGCCACGTGCCAAAGTGGCATTAAGTGGTGTGAAAGTGGGGCAGGTGGATGACATTACCTTAGATCCTGTAACGCGTCTGGCAACCGTGCATATGACCCTGGATGGCTCATTGACCTCATTTAATGCTGAACAGTTAAAGCAGGTTCAGCAGGAAGCACTGGAAGAGTTACGTTATAGTTCGGACTATACTGCGGCTGCACCTGTGCAACAAAAAGACATGGAAAAACAACTGTTAGCTAACATGAAATCCATCACCAATATTGATGAGGATGCTTATATTATGGTAGCGACCAATGGGTTATTGGGTGAAAAATACCTGAAAATTATTCCAGGTGGTGGTCTGAACTATTTGAAACGTGGTGATCAGATTGCCAATACCCAAGGCACCATGGAAATTGAAGATTTAGTGACGAAGTTCATTACTGGCGGTGCCGGTAAATCGTCGGATAGTCAAGAAACTACCCCAGAACAGGCGACAGTTTCAGAATCGACTGATGCAGAACCTGCATTTGTTGAATAGTAGATTGAGGAGATTTCAGTGAAGACTTTAGTAAAACAAACGCTTGCAGCAGGCATTCTTTCCACAATGGTTGCTGGTACAGTGTTTGCTGCACCGTCTGAAGCACCACCTGCTTTTATTAAAAAAGTGGCAGATGGTTTGATTGAGCGCCTCAAAGCCGATAATGCAAAATTGCAGAACAATCCGGCGCTGGTCAAAGCGATTGTCCGCCAGAATTTGGATCCATACATTGATTCACAGTCTTTCACGCGTATTGTGATGGGGACTTATGCGACGAACCAGTATAGTACTGCTGCACAGCGCGCGCAGTTTGAAAAGAATTTCCGTGAAACGCTCATTGAAAATTATGGTTCTGCATTTTCCAAGTTCAGCAATCAGACCTATAGCGTGCGTCCATACAAGGCCAGCAATAGCAAAAACCCTGTTGTAACCATCGACTTTAATAATAAGGGCGAGAAAATTCCCGTGGCGTTCCAGCTGGTGGACAAAGGTTCACAATGGAAAATCCGCAACATCAACGTATCGGGTATCGATCTAGGTTTGCAATTCCGTAACCAGTTTGCTGCGACAGTCAAACGTAATGGCGGTAATATAGATAAAGCCATTGCTAACTTCAAACCGGATGCAGAAGCTGCAATCGACAAGAACAAGAAATAATCAGATAGGTGAGCCGTGATTGTATTCAAGGATCAGGAATTGCAGGTTTCAGGCAAGATTGACTATGCCAATGCGCAGGACTATTACCTAAATGGTCTGCGTGTGGTTCAGTCACAGAGCAAGTTTCCGCTTGTGGTTAATCTAGCTGGGCTTGAAAGTGGTAGTACTTTGGCTTTGGCAGTATTGGTGCGCTGGTTGCGCCAGACGCCTCAAGCGCAAGGACTACAGTTTAAAGCTGTCCCTGCTAAAATGATGAATATCATTCAGGCCTGTCATTTACAGGATGATTTACAGATCATTCAGTAAATAAAAAAGCACCGAAAGGTGCTTTTTTTTTATTGTTGACACATTTTAAAAGTAAAGTCCTTCCTTTATCAAAAGGACGTTAGGAAGGATTAAAATATGACCTCACCCTAACCCTCTCCTAAAAGGAGAGGGAACTTCCTCTCTAAATTTATGGATAGAAATGATATTTTAAAAACTACTATCTCAATAAATATTGGAAGTCCTCTCTCCCTATGGGAGAGAGTTAGAGAGAGGGTGAAGAAATTAAATCCACTTCTTCCATCTAAAGTAAATCAATGGCCCGATTAAAAAGCCGATCAAAATAATACTGACCATAATGAAGCTCATGGTGCCTTGTGCAAAAGGCAGAACTTCGGTATTCATGCCATAAATACTGGCGATCAGCATCGGTGGCGCAAGCATACTTGGCAAGATCGAGAATCGACGAATCGTATCGTTCTGTTCCGTGTTAATGAATCCGGACGTGGTATCGAGCAGGAAGCGCACTTTCTGAAACAGGAAGGCATCATGTTCAACCAGCGAGCGGACATCTTCACTAAGTTCTCGGATATCCGCATCATAAATATGACTGCCTAAGGCGCGTGGACGAGACAGGAAAGTCAGAACACGACGTAAATCGATCAGACAGAGCTGCGCTTTACCGAGCATATCTTCCAGTTGAGCTAGTCGGGTAATCATGTCATCCAGATCAAGAATCTGCTCACGATGGCGGTTATTCAACACTTCAGTTGAATATTTCTCTAAATCTTTATGTACATCTTCCAGAATATCGGCCAGCTCATCCAGTTTGGCTTCGAGCAGGCCCAATAAAATCCAGGTCGGATCTTTATAATCGATTTCATAATCATTGCGGCGCGCACGGGCACGGAAGGCACGAAAAGCCACCAGCTTTTCGCCACGCAAGGTAAAAAGACGGTCCTTATGCAGAATGAATGCTACGGTTTGTACCGTCGCCAGCATGCTGGATTCATCTTCGTTTTCATTCTCGACCTGATAGTTTTTATTTTTGGTTAAAAAATAGGTGCTGATATGCAAAATACCGTCATCATCACGGTAAAATCGGGCACTAGAGGAGATATCTTCCAGCGATTTTAAGGTCGGTAAGTTTTGCGCATAGGCATCTAGAATCCATTGCTGCTCTTCTTGCGAAGGTGCAATCAGATCAAGCCATACTAAATCTGGATGCAGGTCGAAATCACCGTTAATCGTGATATCTTCTAAGCTACCGCGCTCTGTGGCGTAAAAGGCTTCAAGCATGCTGTCTTTTCTCCCTGGCGCAGTATGTGAATTGGAATGGGTGTATTTTAGACAAGGAATTGAATAAAAACACTGATATTAAGCAGTTATTTTTGGAAAAAACACGCTTGCAGCGATTTCGTACAATATAGCGTCAATTGGAGAGTGAAATGATGAATTCTATCGCAATTTTTTGTGGTTCAGCACTGGGCTCGGATCCTCTCTATGCCCAGATTGCCGAAAAGGTTGGCCAAACCTTGGCAGCAAGGCATCAGACGCTGGTCTATGGCGGTGGTCGTTCTGGCTTGATGGGAATTATCGCTGATAGTGCTTTGGCTGCTGGTGGCAAGGTGATTGGCGTAATTCCAAGACAGCTGGTCAATCGTGAGCTGGCGCATCCGCATATTACCGAGCTATTTGTGGTCGATAATATGCATGAACGTAAAACCCGCATGTCGGAACTGGCACAGGGATTTATTGCCATTCCGGGTGGTACTGGAACCCTGGAAGAAATTTTTGAACAATGGACCTGGGCACAGTTGGGAATTCATAAAAAACCTTGTGCTTTTTTAAATGTAGATGGTTTCTATGATGATTTACTCAAATTTATCCATATGACGACTGAGAAAGGTTTTACCAAAGCGCGCTTTAGCGATGCTTTAATTGTGAGTGATAATCTGGATGATATTTTGCGCCAGTTTGAAAGTTATCAGCCGCCTGAAGCGAAATGGGGTATGGTCGATCAGACCGATCTTGTAAAATAAGCTGTCCACAGCATGATTTGTAGAAAATAAATGAAAGTGATTACGGTGGCTGCAGCCATTATTTTAAATGAAGCGCAGCAACTGCTGGTGGTTCGTAAAAAAGGGACGTCCTGCTTTATGCAGGTTGGTGGCAAGCTGGAGCCAAATGAAGCACCAGAAGCAACGATGTTGCGTGAAATTCAGGAAGAAATTGGCACACAGGCGCAGATTCAGCAATTCATTGGGCGTTTTGAAACCCAGACGGCAAATGAACCTGATCATCAACTGGTGAGTTATGTCTATTGGGTAAGTCTAGATCAAGCGCCAAAAATTGAAGCGGAAATTGCCGAAATGAAATGGGTCGATCTGGATGAAAAAGAGCTACGACTCGCACCCTTGACCACTGAAATTGTGATTCCTTGGGTGAAGTCGCAGTTACTCGCCCAAGCTTAAATTTTCAGATTTGAGCACCTGCCAGACAGGCTGCATAAACTTTTTGACAGCCCAGTTGTTCAAGTGTTTGGCTCAGTGCTCGAATCGAGCTGCCGGTCGTCACCACATCATCAATAATCAGCACCCGACGGTAACGCAGCTTGGAAATGGTACTGATCTGGAATTGTGATTGGATGTCTTCAATCCGCTCCAGCCGGCTTAGGCCCTTTTGCGAGTGTTGTTTCATTCGTCGAACAGGTTGCCAGATGGGTACATTCAACTGTTTTGCCACATGTTTGGCCAGCACTAGAGATTGATTATAACCGCGCTCAGCCAGACGCTCATTCGAGATCGGCATCGGTACTATCGCACTGACTTTAGGTAGGTCTAAACTTAACAGCACACCTGCCAGTAAATTTTGCAAATGCAGCTTCTGTTCATATTTAAACAGTTGAATCAGCCGGTCCATCGGGTAAGCATAGTCGCAGGCAATCTGGAACTGCATTTCCTGCCGTTGAATGGTTTGATGTGCCCAGGGTAATTGTCGCCAGCAATCTTCACAGACTGAATGAATGGACTGATGATCGGTCAGACAGAGCTGGCAGGGCTGTAAGTGGGTCAGCCAGGATTTTCCATGTTGCAGTAATTTAAACATAGGCATAGCGCGGTGCTTCCGGTAGCCAGCGTTGCAATAATGCTTCGGCCTGATCGGGATAATCCTTGAGCATCTGCTGAGCCACATAATGTGCCTGATTGAGCAGGTGATCATCACGTTCAAGTTTGGCCACACGGAAATTCATGTCCCCGGTCTGTTTGGTCCCGAGCAGCTCACCCGGGCCACGTAACTCCAGATCTTTCTCGGCAATCATAAAACCATCATTGGTTTCGCGCATGATTCTTAAACGTTCCTGACCATTTTGAGACAGCGGATGTTTATACAGTAGGGCACAGAAACTGGCTTTGGCGCCACGACCGACCCGGCCCCGTAACTGATGCAATTGAGATAGGCCCAGACGTTCAGCATTTTCAATTACCATGATGGAAGCATTGGGTACATCTACCCCGACTTCGATCACGGTGGTGGCAATCAGGAGCTGTAATTCATTATTTTTAAACTGCTGCATTACCGCCTGTTTTTCATCGGCTTTCATCTTGCCATGTACCAGTCCGATATTCAGCGCAGGAAAGCGCTCGCGAATTTCGGCAAAGGTCGCTTCTGCGGCCTGAGCATCCAGGGTTTCGGACTGTTCTACCAGTGTACACACCCAATATGCCTGCTTACCTTCAGCACAGTTGCTGGCAATCCGTTGCAAGACTTCTTCGCGTCGATCTAATGGAATGGTCACGGTCTGAATCGGGGTACGGCCCGGCGGCAGCTCGTCAATCACCGAGGTATCCAGATCACCATAGGCAGACATGGCCAGTGTGCGGGGAATCGGAGTCGCAGTCATCACCAGTTGATGCGGAGACATACCATCTAGCCCTTTATTTCTGAGTGCAAGGCGCTGATCCACACCAAAGCGGTGCTGTTCATCAATAATCACCAGACCCAGTTTGGCAAACTCGACATTTTCCTGAAACAGGGCATGCGTTCCGATCACCAGATGGGCGCTGCCATCCCGAATCACCTGTTCCGCTGCGGCGCGAGCTTTACCTTTCTGCTTGCCGGAAAGCCAGGCTACATTTAAGCCCAAAGGCTCAAACCAGCGTTTAAAGTTCAGATAATGCTGCTCGGCCAGAATCTCGGTCGGTGCCATCAACGCCACTTGCCAGCCTTCCTCTAAGGCATGGCAGGCTGCGACACCGGCCACTAGGGTTTTACCTGCACCAACATCGCCTTGCACCAGACGCAACATTGGTTTATTGCTTTTTAAATCCTGCACGATTTCTCTGGATACACGTTTTTGCGCACCGGTCATTTCAAAAGTCAGACTGACTAGTAACTGTTTGGCATAGGTCTGACTGGGCGCAAATGAAGGCGCTTCGACCTGCTGAATAAAAGCCCGACGTGTCAATAAACTGATCTGATGCGCTACCAGCTCTTCAAAGATCAGACGCTGCTGTGCAGGATGTGAGCCTTGTGCCAGCTGCAGCATATTGGCGTTGACAGGCGGGTGATGGATATATTCCAGCGCCTGTTTCAGCGCATAACCGTTACTAAATTTTGCTGGTAACAATTCAGGCAGATGATCGCTGTATTGAGCCAAGGCCTGCTGAATATAGGCCCGTATTTTTGGCTGGGTCAGGCCTTCAGTCGCAGGGTAAATCGCGGTGAGCTGGGTTTGAGGTAAAGGTGTGTCCTCAGTAATGACTTGCAGTTCGGGATGATACATTTCCAGACCGCGCGCACCGACCCGCACTTCACCAAAAAATCTTAAACGGTTACCTAGTTTGCAGCGGTCGGTAATGCCTTTATAAATATGATAAAAACGTAAAGTGACTTTGCCAAAATCATCATCCAGCAGCACAGCCATAGATTTGCGTTTACCGGGTGGAAAATCTACACCTTTAACGATCCCTTCCAGCAGATAACTGCGTCCCACGCTCAATTGATTCATGGGAATGATCGTGCTACGGTCTTCATAGTCACGTGGTAGATGAAAAAGCAAATCATCAGTATTGAAGATATTTAGTTTTTCGAGTAATGCAGCGGCGGCATTGCCAACGCCTTGTAACTGATGGACTGCAGCCATGTCCCCTCAACCAGATTTGTGATTCGGTGCTCAATGCATATTTTATTTATCGGTTATGGTAAAACATCTCGACGTGTGTCTAAACAACTATTTGAGCAAGGTCATCAAATTAGCACAATTAGCCAGAGTCCCAAAACAGATTCATTCGCAACTCATCTGATTCAGGATGTGCATCAACTGGATTTAACTGCAGTTGCACCGATTGACTGGGTCTATGTATTACTTAGTCCAAAACAAAGTACGGTTGAAGGCTATCAGCAGACTTATCTGGATTCGGTTCAACCTATTGTGGCTGCCTTGAAACAGCATCCGGTGAAGCGGATTGTGGTGGTGTCATCGACACGAGTGTATGGGCAAAATTCCGGTGAAATCGTAGACGACGAAACTGAAATTCACCCAATTGATGCTCAGGGCAAAATCTTGCAGCAGATGGAGCAGGCTTATTTCGCTGCTTATCCTGAGCAATGTACCATCATTCGTCCGAGCGGCATTTACGGTACTTCAGTTGCACGTCTGCAAAAAATGGCCGCCTCGATGTTGAGATATCCGAATCTGCATTGGTCCAACCGGATTCATGTTGAAGATTTATCACGTTTCTTGTCACATATGATTCACGTGGAACATCCTGAAAGGTCTTATATTGTGACTGATAACCGGCCAAAATTAATGCATGAAATATTGCAATGGTTCCAACAACAGATGGGACTTCCTTTGCTGCAAGTAGAAAGCGAGCAGGTGACAGGTAAGAAACTTTATGCGACTCGAATGCAGAAAATGGGATTTGAGTTAGAGCATCCAGATTGTTATGAGGATTATTTGGAGTTGATGGAAAAATAATCTTTAGCCCCTTCTTTTAAAAGAGGAACATTCCTCCTTTTCTCGAAGGGGAGAGGGAGGATTAAATTCCCTCTCCTTTTAGGAGAGGGCTAGGGAGAGGTGGAGAATTTTTTGAACATTTTTCCTCATCTCCCTTGCGAAGCAGTGCTTTTCACCGCGGAGGGAGAAGGAGCTTAGGGGCTTAAATAATCTTACTTCTTCTTCCGCTTCGCGCGTTTCTTGGCTTGTTCAGCCGCAACTGCATCCAAAGCTTCTTTCAGTTCTTCATCCGTAAAGTCGGTGATGTGGTGCAGCATTTGTAGCTTCACTTCATCCAGTACCAAATCTGCATATTGAGCCACATTGGTTAGTTGCTCATCAAAGACAATCGCATTGTCTTCATTGGTACACAGATAACCTTTTTGGGTTAAGACTTTAATAAAGCTCTGGAAAAGGGCTTTGTCGAAGAACTCAGGTGAGTTGAACTCATATAGCACAGACAGGCGCTGTCCCACCAGATAACTCAGCTCTTCGACCTGACGGGTCGAAATATTGCCAGAACCACGCTGGGTAATCAGTGCCAAAGTCATGTAGTAACGTTCCAGACTTTGGGTTACTGGTGCAGCTAGAACTTCAAGCTGATGATGCGCTTCTGTATTTGGTGCAGGTGCAATCAGGTTTTCACCATCTTGTGTAATCAGTTTCGAGGCAATTAAGCTATCAATATGCGCATTCACCTGATCCTGAATCTCGTCTTCATGCCATTTTAAGAACAGTTCGGCTTTAAGGAATGGGTACAGGGTACTGCTGATATTCACGACATCATGACGGCGAATGGTACCGTTATGTTCAACCAAAGCTGCAATCAAAGAAGGCAGTACAAAGGTGTGCACAATATTATTACGGAAATAGGTCAGCAGAACTGCCTGATTATCTTCAATGGCAATGATATCGCCCAGTACATGCTTGACCCGCTTGATCAGTTTCAGCTTCATTGCATAGGCAATAATTTCCTTGCCAGAAAGCGGCGTGACCTGCATGCGTTCATCATAAGGCAGGGCGGCAAGCAAGGTGCGATAGGTGTCCAGCTGTTTGATACAGATCTCTTCATCCAGCGTATGTTTCGGCGTAGCCAGCAAGATTAAAGACAATAACGATACCGGATTGATCACCACCGCACTGTTGATATTTTCCAGAATAGCCTGTGCCGAGCTATTCACCGCATCAGAAACCGCTTGTGGAACCGGATCATCATTCTTTTCGATCTTGATATGTTCTGCACCATGCTGTTTCAGGATATCATCCAGAAATACTGGTTTACCGAAGTTTAGGTGCACCTTGCCAAAAATACGTTCAATCTTGCGCAGGGTTTTCAAAATACCAAAAATAGACTCGGCTTCTTTTGGCTTGCCACTCATCTCACCGACATAGGTACCACCTTCCATTAGGCGTTCATAGCCGATATAGGTCGGTACAAACACAATCGGTTTGGATTTGCCACGTAAATGACCATGCACGGTCATTGCCAGCATCCCGGTTTTTGGCGGTAGCAAACGACCGGTACGTGAACGGCCCCCTTCAATAAAGTACTCGAGCGGGGTATTACGTGACAGGACGCTATACAGATATTCTTTAAACACCGTGGTATAGAGCGCATTGCCGCGGAAAGTACGGCGAATAAAGAAAGCGCCACCACCGCGCAAAATCTGACCGACAAAAGGCATATTCAGGTTATCGCCCGCAGCGATATACGGCACCATCAAGCCACGACGATAGATCACATAAGACAATAACAAATAGTCAATGTGACTGCGGTGACATGGGGTATAGACAATTTCATAATCCTTGGCCAGCTCACGCACGGTACTGAAATTATGCACTTCCACGCCGTCATAAAGCTGGGTCCATAAGCGGGTCAGGGCCTTGTCGGCAAAACGTACGGTAGAATGAGAATAGTCGGAAACGATTTCGTTCAGATAACCGATGGCGCGACGTTCAGACTCCAGCATCGAGATTTTGCTGCGAATACTGTCATTGCGAATCGCCGCCTGTACATCTGGCGACTTGATCAGACCATGCATCACATTACGGCGGTCGGACAGATCCGGCCCGAGAATGACTTCACGCTGACCATCCAGGTAATCATTTAAAGTGCTGACAATATAAGTTGCTGGCGCTGAATTTGGATGCGTCTCTTTGGCAAAGTTAATCAAGGTGCGTAAAGATTGCGGTTCATGAAACTCTAAATAAGACTGGCGACCATGCAGGCCGATATTGACCAGTTGTTTGACCCGGCTTGGCGTAGACCAAGTATCGGTAAATAAAAGCTTAAACCAGGAATCTTCTTTCTCAGGTTCACGTCCCCAAAGTACTGTTACCGGAACCAGTTCGACATCCAGCTCAGGATGCTGTTCCAGGATTTCAATCAGACGTAACAGGCGCGGCGGGAAAGCATGCGGGGGAGAACTCAACAGGTTATTTTCATCATGATGCTGTAAAAACAGTACCGATGCTTTTTCCTTATTATTGCCCAGTTGCATTGGATCAAGTGCAGCCGGCAATTTTAAGCGTCGCGTTTCTGCATCGACAACCAGTGCATTACTACGCGAATGGTTCTGTAAAACGTAGCAGACCAGTTTCTGCGATTCTGCTGCAGTCTGATCAGATTCAGGCGCTGTCACTTCACTTGGTACTTCCCCAAGAACATGAGGGGTAACCACAAGATCAAGTAACTTACTTGAAAGCTTGCGATACATTTGACCAAAGCCATTCTTGGACATAGCTGCTCCTAATTTTACTGACCAAAACCACAGGACTTCTGAGGGAATTTATTTTGCGGGTTTCTAAAGCGAAACAATATATCTTTTTTTAACAACTTCAACAGAAGTGCTTCAATTTTAGCGTGAAAGCAGGTGCTTTTCCTAGTCACTTATGACATCAGTATGACAGAACAGTCATGCAAACTTTAGAGTTTCGGTCTGATTTTGTGGCAGAATATTCCAGATCAATTATTTAGATCCGTTTTTCCATTTTGGATATCTCCAATATTAGATAGGTTGCTTATGAATGCCTTAACACAGGAACTGGTCGAGCTGCTCAGCTTAGAAAAGTTAGAAGAAAACATTTTCCGGGGAATCAGCCGGAATCTGGTGGGCAAGCGCGTGTTCGGTGGGCAGGTTTTAGGGCAGGCACTAAGCGCCGCGTCTTATACCACAGATCGTCCAGCACATTCATTACATGCCTATTTTCTGTTTGGCGGGGATGTCAATGCACCGATTATTTATGAAGTGGATCGTATCCGTGACGGCAAGAGCTTTGTCAGCCGTCAGGTGCGCGCTATTCAGCATGGCCGTACCATTTTCATGTGTATGGTGTCTTTCGCGCATCAGGAAGAAGGGCTAAATTACCAGATTTCAGAGCCTGAATATCCACCGGCAGAAAGCCTGAAAAATGAAGCGGAACTGATCAAACAGATTATTGAGTTTATTCCGGAAAATGTCCGTGCATCTTTCACTCGTGATCGTCATGTGGAAATTCGTCCGGTCAATCCGCAAAATCCATTCCAGCCTCAACCTGAAGCACCGTCTTATGCGCACTATATCCGTACGCATGACCGTATTGCTGCAGAAGTCGATCAGATCTCCTTGCATCAGGCTATTGCTGCTTTCTATTCTGATTTTACCTTGATGACCACAGCGCTTCGTCCACATGGTCTGAGCTATATCTCGCCAAGTTTGCAATGTGCCAGTATTGACCATGCCATGTACTTCCATAAACCGTTCCGTGCGGATGAGTGGATGCTTTACGATATGGATGCCACCCAAAGCGCCAGTTCGCGCGGCCTGAATTTTGGCCGGATGTGGCAGAACGGCGAGCTGGTCTGCAGTACCTCTCAGGAAGGCCTGATCCGCTTACGTGAAATCGAAACGCAGTAATTTTTTCTTGTTTAAAAAGCCGAATCTCAGATTCGGTTTTTTTGTTTTTAAGCCGGGTGAAAAAGGCCATTTGATATCATGTCCTCACGCCGCGTTTATAAAATATTACTCGATTCTGTAGACACTGCATGGCATAGTGCGACTTAAGATCAATATTAAAAATGCATGAAAAGATGAGCTTAAATACGCAAATTTTAATTGCCGCCGTATTGGGGGTGCTGTTTGGATTTCTATTGACGATATTTCCGCAGACCTCATTTTTTGATATCAGCTTATATGGCATCGGCATCGTCAGCAGTATTTTTATTGGCTTGTTAAAAATGCTGTTAGTGCCGCTGATTTTTAGCTCGATCGTGGTCGGCGTATCCAATCTGCAGGCGGGTGGGCAGCTAAGCCGCACCTGGAAAATTACCCTGATGTGCTGTGTGACCACCACTACCTTAGCACTCATTTTGGGGCTGGCGTGTGCGCATTTGTTTAATGTCGGTAAGGGTGTTGATGTGCTGATGTTCCAGGATGCCATGGCGCAACATCAAACACCGGATACGCTTACGCCATCTTCTTTCTTTACCAACTTTATTCAGAATACCCTGATCAATCCGTTTAAAGCATTTGCCGATGGGAATGTCTTGGCGGTGGTAGTCTTTGCGCTATTTGTTGGTGTGGCACTGGTTGCGGGAGGAGATAAATTTCGTACTGTGCGCAAGCTGAGTCACCAGTTTTTCGAAATCATGATGTTGATGATTGGCTGGGTAATGAAACTGGCACCACTCGGTATTTTTGCCTTATTGGCCAAATTAATTGCCACTGAAGATGTTTCAGTCCTCAGTCGTCTGGCTGAATTCGCTGCGGTGGTTACCGGCACGACGATTTTTCATGGCATCGTGGTCTTGCCTTTATTGCTATGGGTTTTCGGCAAGATGGATCCGGTCACGTTCTTTAAAGGCACACGAGCTGCTCTGATTACTGCCTTTGCTACCAGTTCCAGTTCGGCCACCATGCCCTTGTCAATGAAATGCGCACAGGAAAATTTAGGAGTACGTCCACATACCGCAGGCTTTGTGATTCCACTTGGTACACAGTTGAATATGGATGGCACAGCACTGTATGAAGCGGCAGCAGCATTATTTATTGCCAATTTAATGGGACTGGATCTGAGTCTGGGGCAGCAACTGGTGGTCTGCGCCACGGCGATGATTGCATCCTTAGGTGCACCAGGAATTCCGAGTGCCGGTATGGTGACCATGATCATGGTCTTGCAGTCGGTCGGTTTGCCTGCCGAGGCGATTGCTATTCTTTTACCGATCGACCGTTTACTGGATACCGTACGCACAGTCGTGAATGTTCAGGGAGATATGATGATCAGCGTGGTGGTGGACCGGCATACGCGTGAACCCGATCTTCAAGCTACAGATAGCTAAAACATTTAAAAAATAAAAAAAAGCAGGTATTTGACCTGCTTTTTTATTTGTACGTTGAGTTTTAATAAATCAAGAATGATCACAGATCATTTAGGTGATATGGTCTTAATCCGCTGAACGCTTATTCTGATTTAGCTCATCTGCCGCTTTAAGCTCGGATTGATCCTGCTCAAGCAATTCCAGCGGTTCTTCAGCTTCATTTAAATCATGAATCGATACTTCAGCATGCTCAGAATCAGTTTCACTAAGCTCGAGCTCTTCAAGCGGTTCATCAGATTCATTCAAATCATGCGCTGATGCTTCCGGAATGCTGTCCAGATCATATTCAGATGCTTGATCTAAGGTAAAGTTCAAACGGCCACCCATGACGCTGGCCAGTTCTTCTAAACCTTGTTTGTTCATGGAGGAAAACAGTTGAATCGAGAAATCCAGCTTCATCTTTTTCAATGCCGCTTTGACTTCCTGCAAGGCTTTGGATGCAGGACCACGGTTTAGTTTATCTGACTTGGTTAACAAGACATGCACGAACAACTGGCGGGAATAAGCCCATTCCAGCATCATCACATCAAAGTGTTGCAGTGGATGGCGGATATCCATCAGCAATACCAGGCCTTGTAAGCTCTGGCGGTGAATCAGGTAATTTTCCAGTTCTTTTTGCCAGACCAGTTTCATTTTTTCAGGCACAGCCGCATAACCATAACCGGGTAAGTCGACCAGACGCTGATCCGGATTACCCAGGCTGAAAAAGTTGATCATCTGGGTACGGCCAGGTTTTTTCGATGCACGTGCCAACTGTTTCTGGTTGGTCAGGGCATTAATCGCACTAGACTTACCCGCATTCGAGCGGCCGGCAAAAGCAATTTCATAGCCTGTATCTTCTACACAAAGACTGAGTTTGGGTGCACTCATTAAAAATTCGGCTTTGCGTAGCCAGTTGAGTGCGCGCACAGAATATTCAGTAATGGCAGAATCAACTTTTTTCTCGTAGCTGATCTTTTGCTTAGGCGCATGGGCTGTCTTACTGTTTTTGGATTTTCCTCTGCTGTGGTGCATAACTCAACTTCAATAAATGATCTACAATGAAACATTATAAAGGAAGTCGCACAGGCAAGCGAACTTTGCCGCAAGAATAAGTCACAAGACCTGACCCGGAAGACTTTAAAGATTAATCAGGCCGATCGGAGAATTTGTACTGAAACGCGCATTTCGTGGCCTAATCACATCTTTAAGCACATATTGGTCCAGACTGCTATAAAACTGTTCCACCGCATCATCTAAAATACCTTTTAAACCACAGGTCGGACGTAATACGCAGGGTGGGCTATTGCATTCCACTACATTGCTGTCGCGTTGCAGGATCCGCACAATCTGTCCCAGCTGGAGGTTCAGGCTGGCCGGATTTAAACGTATGCCGCCACCTTTACCACGTGTGGTAATCAGCCACTCCTGTTTCGCCATAAAATGCACGATTTTCATGGCATGATTTTGTGAAACCTGTAATCGCTCGGCAAGTTCTGCAATGGTATAGGGGAGATCACGTGGCTGTGCGACATACATCAGAATCCGAAGCGCATAGTCAGTGAATTTATTGAGTTGCATAACGTCAACAGCTAGAAAATGAAAGAATTGAATGTTAAAAGCTCCACGAATGGAGCTTTTAATCAGAATCTGATGCTAGTCTAAACCGTTTTTGCAATTAAAGCTTGAGCGGGGCAGACACTTCAACTACATCACCAACTTTGTAGTGGTCGATCAGTGTCTGTGCAACCGAGAATGCGGTTGGATTTTCTTCCGCTTTCACAGTAATTTGATATTGCTCGTTTTGAGCCTGATCAAAGCTAAACTGTTGTGGTTGACGAATGTGCTGTTCAGGCACCTGTACACGTACTGAAATATGTTCACCGGCTTCAGCACTTGCAATCGCTGCACCATCTTTAGCTTTAAGTGTAAAGATTTTACCTGCGTCGGTATCATTGACTGCTGCTACTTCAAATTCGCGCCAGCCCGCCCAGCCACCATTTTCAGAAGCTAGGGTGGCATATTTAGATTTTTCCACACCAATCAAAATATCTGCCAGTTGCATATACGCTTCTTTCCAGGCTGCAATCAGGTCTGAGTCCATGGGTACATCTAAAACTTCGCTGATCGAGTGCAACAGATTCTCACCGACAATCGCATATTGATCCGGTTGAATATCCAGGCTGACATGTTTAGTGGTAATGCGTTCGATGGCTTTGGCCAAAACGCCCGGATTGGTAATGTTTTCGGCATAGGCAAGTACTGCGGCAGCCAAGGCACGTGGTTGACGGCCAGTACTTTGATGATCCATGTTGAAGGTGTTTTTCAACTCTGGATGGTTTTTCAGCATGCGGTTATAGAAATACGTGGTAAGTGCTACGCCGTTTTCACGTAAAACAGGAACAGTCGCTTGTACAAGTTCAATATGTTGTGGAGTCATGAGAGCCGTCTACAGGTGTTTTTTAAAAGATGTATTTAAATTACATCTTTTAAAATGGCTTTACAATAGCGCATAGTCATAAAACCATAAAAAAATTACGGGATATAAAAATATCCCATAAAAAGTGTGATGATGATCGGAAAAGGAGGGGGATTATTTGCGGCCAAACAGCGAACCCAGTAAGCCGCGCACAATTTTCTGCCCAGTACTCCCGCCCAGGCTACGGGCAGCACTTTTGGCAAAGGTGCCGACAATATCCTGAGTCAGTTTTTCTCGTTGCTTGGCTGCGCGTTCAGCTTCTTTTTGCTGTTCTCGTGCCAGACGTTCCTGTTCTTTAATTTGCTGCTTGGCAAGAGCTTCCTGTTCCTTGCTTTGCTGTTTGGCAAGTTCGGCGGCCTGAGCCTGTTGCTGGCGTTCTGCGACCTTGTTTTGCAGCATTTCATGGGCGCTATCCCGATCGACTGGCTGCTCATAAATACCGGCGACAATACTTTGCTGCATGAGAGCCTTGCGTTCTTCAAGCGAGATCGGTGTAAAGGATGAATGCGGCGGCATGACCCAGCCACGCTCTACTATTTGCGGAATGCCTTTTTCATCCAGGCAGCTAATTAGGGCTTCACCGACAGCAAGTTCGGTAATCACCTGATCGACTTTAAATTCAGGATTGGCTCGGAAAGTCTCTGCTGCGGTTTTCACTGCTTTTTGATCTTTGGGAGTGAAAGCCCGCAAAGCATGTTGAACCCGATTGCCGAGCTGGCCTAAGACACTTTCAGGTAAGTCCAACGGATTTTGCGTGACAAAATAAATCCCTACACCTTTCGAGCGAATTAGACGCACCACCTGCTCAATTTTTTCTTGCAGGGCAGGGCTGGCATTATCAAATAAGAGATGGGCTTCATCAAAGAAAAACACCAGTTTAGGTTTGTCCAGATCGCCGACTTCGGGAAGCTGTTCAAACAGCTCGGAGAGCATCCAGAGTAAGAACGTGGCATATAGCTTAGGCGTATTCATCAGCTTGTCAGCCGCCAACAAATTGATATTGCCACGTCCTTGACTATCCGTCTGCAAAAAGTCCATCAGATCCAGCGCCGGCTCGCCAAAAAACTGGTCACCGCCTTGGTCAGCCAGTGCTAACAAATTACGTTGAATCGCACCGAGACTGGCGGGTGAAAGATTGCCATATTCAGCTTTAAAGTCAGCCGCATGCTCAGAGACATAACTCAGCATCGCTTTCAGATCTTTAAAGTCGATCAGCAATAAACCCTGATCATCGGCAATCCGAAACACGGCAGATAAAACGCCTTCCTGGGTGTCATTCAGATTCAGTATTTGCGCCAGCAGCAGCGGGCCAATTTCAGAAATGGTAGTGCGAATCGGATGACCCTGTTCGCCAAATAAATCCCAAAACACCACTGGTGAGGCTGCAAAAGGAATGGACTCGATATTGAGACTTTTAATCCGTTCATCAAACTTGGGGCTGCTTTCACCTGCTTTGGCCAGGCTGGACACATCGCCTTTGGCATCGGCGAGGAATACAGGTACACCAATTCGAGAAAAGCTCTCCGCCAATACTTTTAAAGTCACAGTCTTTCCGGTACCAGTGGCACCTGCAATCAAGCCATGTCGATTGGCAAGTTGGGAATGCAGCACAATATCCTGTGTGGTATCCGCAGTTTTTTTAGCAATAACAATTGGTCTACCCATAGCTTTTCCTGTTATTTATTATTCGTTTTTAAGTTTTTTCATTTGTTCTAGTGCATGCTGAATATCTTGAATCAAATCTTCCGGATATTCCAGTCCAATACAGAAACGAACCAGCAAGCCGTCTTTTAAGTGTGAATGTTCCAGCACACGCATGTCTTTTAAGTTATATAGCATGACCAGACTGACAGGGCCACCCCAACTAAAGCCAAGCTTAAACAGTTTTAAGCTATCACAGAAATTCCGGATATCCTGCATTACGTATGTGCTGTCAAAGATCACGCTGACCAGGCCGGCACTATCACCTTGCTTGCAAATTTCTTTCCAGTACTGATGGCCTGCGCTGTCCGGGTCAGCAGGATGCAGCACCTGTACAAACTCGGCTTGCTGTTGAAGCCATGTCATTAATGCCAGTGCACTTTTCGACTGATGTTCATAGCGAAGTTGCATCGAAGCCAGACTGCGTTGTATCTGTGCCACATCATCACCAGAAACACTAATGCCCTGAATGGCATGTGCGCGGAACAGTTTGTGATGCAGGGCCTTATCTCGCGTAACCACCGAGCCCATCAGAATATCACCCCCGCCGCTTGGATATTTGGTCAGTGCATGTACCGTCATATCTACACTTAAATGCTCTTCACTAAAATCAAAGGCATCAAAAGCCAGACCTGCGCCCCAGGTATTATCCAGCGCAGTAAGAATATTGTGTGCCTGAGCTTTTTTCACTAAACCAGCCAGATCCGGAAATTCCAAGGTGACTGAGCCAGCAGCCTCGAGCCAGATCAGTTTGGCTTTATCTGTAGGCTGAAATGTATCAAGCTCTATGGGATTGTAGACCTTAACCGTAATTCCATAACGCTTTTCCAGATTGCGTAAATGTTCCATGTTTGGACCATAGATATTGTCAGCCACCCAAACCTCATCTCCTTGGCTTAAAAAGCAAGAATTCACGAGATTAATCGCGGATAAACCACTCGGTGCGAGCAGGTGATATAAACCACCTTCGAGCTGTGCGATGTTATCGCCCAGCGTAAAGGTCGTAGGCGTGCCATGCGTGCCATAACTATAGTCATAGTCATCGGTCCAATGGCGATTAAACAGGGCATCGGTATTGTTAAAGATAATCGTCGATGCACGATAGAGGGGAGGCTGAATGGTAGAAATCGCTTGAGGAGCCTTTCGTGGTGCATGAATGAGCGCTGTTTGAGGATTTTTTTTCACGTGAATGCTCTCAAATGTAATCAAATATTACTCTAGCTTAAGAGAATCTGTGACTCACTGCCAGTTACGTTGTGAATTGTTTAAAAACAACAAGTCTTATAAAAAGTTGGCTTCATTTTTGCAAAACCTAAATCTATATAGCTAAAAAAATAGGTTGAGGAGCATGAAGTCGTATTTAAAAGTGCATTATTTTCAGCATATTGCTGGTGAAGGTTTTGGTAGTTGTTATGAATTTTTAAAGCAGCATCAGGCGCACATTACAGCGACTGAATTTTTTGCTTTACCCGTGGATCGACCGCTGGAGATCGAGGCGCTGCCTGCAGTGGAAGAGGTGGATTTGCTGATCATTATGGGGGGAACCATGAGTGTGAATGATGAAGCAAATTTCCCTTGGTTAAAAATAGAAAAACGCTGGTTGCGTCGCTATCTTTCGCATGGCAAACCGGCAATTGGCCTGTGTCTGGGTGGGCAGTTGATTGCAAATGCTTTGGGTGCAGGTGTTAGTCGCAATCCAGAACAGGAATTGGGGTGGACCACGGTGCACAGAGTGGCGAATCTACCAGAGACGTGTTTTAGCCTGCCGGAGCAGTTTAATATTCTGCAATGGCACAATGAAACATTTGAATTGCCTAAAGGGGCAGTCCATCTGGCAGAAAATGAAGCCTGTCGTAATCAGATGTACCAGTTGGGTAGAAATGTATTGGGCTTCCAGTTTCATCCGGAAATTACCCCAGAAACACTCGAATTGTTTTTAGAAAATGAAGGAGAGCTTGCACAATTTTCAGGAAAATATGTGCAAAATTTATTTGAATTAAAAAAAACCACGAAGCAAAAATTTATTGAAGGAAATCAGATGTTAAATCGTGCTATAGAATATGTTTTGGCAAAAACTGCCTAATATTTACACAATAAACTATTGTTTTAAGTCATAAATTGAAAACTTGGATAAAACCATAAAAGAGATTTGCTTATGCATTAAACAATGGCTATAATAAGCGACCCTTCAATAGGAAGGGGGTTAACTGCGAATAAAGTAGTTAACTATCGTTACAGTCGTGGCATCGATCATGACCTTAGTGATATTTCACTGCTCTTGACACTTGCCCACATAAAGTGGGGTGAGATGCGTCAAGAGTGATTCTTTATATATTTGGCTTGGAGTTTACTGGTATGTCTAACCAGAGAATTCGTATCCGTCTTAAGTCTTTTGATCATCGCCTGATTGATCAATCAGCTCAAGAAATCGTAGAAACCGCAAAACGTACTGGCGCACAAGTGTGTGGTCCAATTCCAATGCCAACACGCATTGAACGTTTTAACGTTTTAACATCACCACACGTAAACAAAGACGCGCGTGACCAGTACGAAATCCGTACTTACAAGCGTTTGATCGACATCGTTCAACCTACAGACAAAACTGTAGATGCATTGATGAAGTTAGATCTTGCAGCTGGTGTTGATGTTCAGATCGCATTGGGTTAAGGCTTTCGGGTTAATTAACACTCTAAGTTAATTAGGCCGCTTTTTTAGAGGTTTATGCACATGGCTATTGGTTTAGTCGGTCGCAAGTGCGGTATGACACGTATCTTTACAGATGCTGGTGTTTCTGTGCCTGTTACAGTGATTGAGGTTGATCCTAACCGCATCACTCAAATCAAAACGCTTGAAACTGATGGTTATCAAGCGATTCAAATCACTACTGGTGAACGTCGCGAATCTCGCGTAACTAACGCTCAGAAAGGCCACTTCGCGAAAGCGGGTGTTGCAGCTGGTCGTCTAGTTCAAGAATTCCGTGCTACAGAAGCTGATCTTGAAGGTCGTGAAGTTGGTGGTACGCTTACCGTTGAATTGTTCCAAGTTGGTCAAGTTGTTGACGTAACTGGTCAATCTAAAGGTAAAGGTTTCCAAGGTGGTGTTAAGCGTTGGAACTTCCGTACGCAAGATGCAACTCACGGTAACTCAGTTTCTCACCGTGTTTTAGGTTCTACTGGTCAAAACCAGACTCCTGGTCGCGTATTCAAAGGCAAAAAAATGGCTGGCCATTTAGGTGCTGAACGCGTAACTACACAGGGTCTTGAGATCGTTGCTATCGACACAGAACGTTCAGTTCTAGTTGTTAAAGGCGCGGTTCCTGGTGCTACTGGTGGCGACGTAATCGTTCGTCCTACGATCAAGGCCTGAGGGGAAATAACGTGAATTTAAATACTGTTTCCGGCTCTGCTGTTGAATTATCAGAAGTTGCGTTCGGTCGTGAATTTAATGAAGCTCTTGTTCACCAAGTGGTTACAGCTTATTTAGCTGGTGGCCGTCAAGGTTCAAAAGCTCAGAAATCACGTGCAGACGTTTCTGGTGGTGGTCGCAAGCCATTCCGTCAAAAAGGTACTGGCCGCGCTCGTGCTGGTTCTATTCGTAGCCCAATCTGGGTTGGCGGTGGTAAAACTTTTGCTGCTCGTCCACAAGACTGGTCTCAAAAAGTAAACCGTAAAATGTACCGCGGTGCTATGCAATGCATCCTAGCTGAACTTGTTCGTCAAGATCGCCTAGTTTTAGTTGAAGAGTTTGCTGTTGCAGCTCCAAAAACTAAAGAATTGCTTGCAAAACTTAACGACTTGAATGCGACTCGCGCATTGATCGTTACTGATGCTGTTGATGAGAACCTGTATCTTGCTGCGCGTAACATTCCACACGTTGATGTGGTTGATGCTGCTGCAATCGATCCGGTTAGCTTGATTGCGTTCGACAAAGTTGTTATGTCTGTAGCTGCTGCTAAGAAAATTGAGGTAGAACTCGGATGAACAACGAACGTATCTATCAAGTCCTGCAAGGACCTGTATTCTCAGAAAAAGCACAAGTTTTAGGTGAAACTGCTGGTGTTCAAGTGTTTAAAGTTGCATTAAATGCAAACAAGCTTGAAATCAAAAAAGCAGTGGAACAACTCTTTGGTGTGGAAGTTGTTAAAGTTAACACGACTATCACTAAAGGTAAGTCTAAACGCTTTGGTAAAACATTAGGACGTCGTTCTGATGTTAAAAAAGCATACGTCACCCTGAAAGCTGGCCAAGATGTTGAAATGGCTGACTTGGGCGATACCGCTGAAAGCACAGCGGAATAAGGACGAGAATTATGCCTATTCAAAAATGTAAGCCAACGTCTCCAGGACGTCGCTTTGTAGAGAAAGTGGTTCACGATCACCTTCACAAAGGCGCACCATACTCTCCGTTGGTTGAAGCTAAAAAACGTACTGGCGGCCGTAATAACAACGGTCACATCACGACTCGTCACGTTGGTGGCGGTCACAAGCAGCACTACCGTCTAGTTGACTTTAAACGTAACAAAGATGGTATTCCTGCAACTGTAGAGCGTATCGAATACGATCCTAACCGTACTGCACACATTGCACTTGTATTGTATGCTGACGGTGAGCGTCGTTATATCATCGCTCCTAAAGGCCTTCGCGCTGGCGATAAAGTACAGTCTGGTAACGATGCTCCAATTCGTCCAGGTAACTGCTTGCCGCTTCGCAACATGCCTATCGGTTCTACTCTTCACAACATCGAACTTAAAATCGGTAAAGGCGCGCAGTTAGCTCGTTCAGCTGGTACTTCAGTTCAGCTGTTGGGTCGTGACGGTTCTTACGCTATCGTTCGTCTGCGTTCAGGCGAGATGCGTAAAATTCACGTTGAATGCCGTGCTGTGTTAGGTGAAGTATCTAACTCAGAAAGCAACCTTCGTTCACTAGGTAAAGCTGGTGCATCACGCTGGCGTGGTGTTCGTCCTACCGTTCGTGGTATGGCGATGAACCCAGTTGACCATCCACATGGTGGTGGTGAAGGGCGTAACAAAGGTATTCAACCTGTAAGCCCATGGGGTCAAAAAGCTAAAGGGTACAAGACACGTACCAATAAGCGTACGACTAAGATGATTATTCGCGACCGTCGCGTTAAGTAACAAGTAAAGGAATCTGACAATGCCTCGTTCTCTGAAAAAAGGCCCATTCGTCGATGCGCACTTGTTCGCTAAGGTTGAAGCGGCTATCGCGGCTAATAACCGTAAGCCGATCAAAACTTGGTCGCGTCGTTCGATGATCCTCCCGGATTTTGTTGGTTTAACAATTTCTGTACACAATGGCCGTAACCACGTTCCTGTGATCGTTTCTGAGCACATGGTTGGTCACAAGCTTGGTGAATTTGCACCAACTCGTACCTATCGCGGTCACGGTGTTGACAAGAAATCTAAACGTTAATGGGTGCTATGATGGAAGTAACTGCTAAATTACGCGGTGCCGCTATCTCGGCACAAAAAGCTCGTTTGGTTGCAGATCTTATCCGCGGCAAATCTGTTGCGCACGCTCTTAACATCCTTAACTTCAGCAACAAAAAAGCTGCAGTTCTAGTTAAGAAAGCGTTGGAATCTGCGATTGCAAACGCTGAACACAATAACAGTTTAGATGTAGACGACCTTAAAGTTTCTACGATCTACGTTGATGAAGGCATGAGCCTGAAACGTATTATGCCACGTGCTAAAGGCCGTGCAGATCGTATTACTAAGCGTACTTGTCACATTACCGTTAAGGTAGGGGTTTGATATGGGTCAGAAGGTTCATCCAATCGGTATCCGCCTAGGTGTTGTGAAACGTCATAACGCTAACTGGTATGCGAATCCGAAACAATACGCTGAATACTTGCTTAAAGATCTTCAAGTTCGTGAGTTTTTGATCAAAAAACTTAAAAACGCGATGATCAGCAACATTCTTATCGAACGCCCTACAGGCGCTGCTAAAGTAACTATTAGCACTGCTCGTCCAGGTATCGTAATCGGTAAAAAAGGCGAAGATATTGAGAAACTACAACGCGAATTGACATCTATCATGGGTGTTCCTGCGCAAGTAAGTATCAATGAAATTGATCGTCCAGACTTAGACGCGCGTCTAGTTGCTGAAGCTATCGCTTCTCAATTAGAAAAACGTGTAATGTTCCGTCGTGCTATGAAGCGTGCGGTACAAAACACAATGCGTGCTGGTGCTAAAGGTATCAAAGTAGAAGTTTCAGGCCGTTTAGGTGGTGCTGAGATTGCTCGTACTGAGTGGTATCGTGAAGGTCGTGTACCTCTACATACGCTTCGTGCAGATATCGACTATGCGACTATGCGTGCTGAGACTACTTACGGTACGATCGGTGTTAAAGTTTGGATCTTCCGTGGTGAGATCTTGGGCGGCATGAAACAAGTCATGAACCCAGCTCCAGCAGAAGAGCGTCCAGCTAAACGCGGTCGTGGTCGTGGTGAAGGTCAAGAGCGTCGTGGTCGTCGCAATGATCGTTCTGCTGAAAAAGGAGAATAATCCATGTTGCAACCTAAGCGTACTAAATTCCGTAAAGTGCAGAAAGGCCGTAACACTGGTCTAGCACACCGCGGTAGCACAGTATCTTTCGGTACTATTGCACTTAAATCAGTTGAACGTGGTCAAATGACTGCGCGTCAAATTGAAGCAGCGCGTCGTACAATTAGCCGTCGTATTAAGCGTGGTGGTAAGATCTTTATCCGTGTATTCCCGGACAAGCCGATTACTTCTAAGCCTCTTGAAGTGCGTATGGGTAAAGGTAAAGGTTCTGTGGAATATTGGGTTTGCCAAATCAAACCAGGTAAAGTCTTGTACGAAATTGATGGTGTTAACGAAGAATTGGCTCGCGAAGCGTTTACGCTTGCAGCAGCTAAGCTTCCGTTTAAAACCGCTATCGTGACTCGGACGGTAATGTAATGAAAACTAAAGATCTACGTGAAAAGTCGGTAGAAGAGTTGACAGCTTTGCTTGATGAGCAACAGCTTAACCAATTCCGTCTTCGTATGGCGAAAGCAACTGGTCAATTGGGTAAATCGCATGAAGTTGCACTTACTCGTCAGACTATTGCTCGTATTAAGACCCTCCTTACCGAAAAACAGGGGAACGGACAATGAGTGATAAAACAGTCCGCACGTTAACTGGCAAAGTTGTAAGCGACAAGATGGATAAATCTATCGTTGTTCTTATTGAACGCCAAGTTCAACACCCGTTGTATGGCAAATTAATCCGCCGTTCAACAAAATTACATGCTCATGATGAGAACAACACAGCGAAAGCTGGTGATGTTGTAACCATTAAAGAAAGCCGCCCAATTTCTAAAACTAAGTCTTGGACTCTAGTTGAAGTTGTTGAAGCAGCTGCTGAGTAATTAACGTTCTTGTTGCATCATCGGTCAATTTCGAGTACTCTTTGAGCCTTTCGAAATTTCGACCGGTGTTGCTCGGTTTTGGAGTAGGGCAATGATTCAGACCGAAACTATGCTCGACGTAGCAGACAACAGTGGTGCACGCCGCGTACAATGTATTAAAGTACTTGGTGGCTCGCATCGTCGTTATGCTTCTGTTGGCGACATTATTAAAGTTACTGTAAAAGAAGCAATTCCACGCGCACGTGTTAAAAAAGGTGACGTGATGAATGCGGTTGTGGTTCGTACAAAATTCGGTATCCGTCGTGCAGACGGTTCAGTGATTCGTTTCGACGATAACGCTGCTGTTATTTTGAACAACAACAAAGCGCCGATTGCAACTCGTATTTTCGGACCAGTGACTCGTGAACTTCGTACTGAACAGTTCATGAAAATTATTTCATTGGCTCCTGAAGTTCTATAAGAGGCGATCATGGCTAAGATTAAAAAAGGCGATCAAGTAATTGTGATCGCAGGTAAAGAAAAAGGCAAACAGGGTACTGTTCTGTCTGTTTCTAATGACCGTGTTAAGGTTGAAGGCCTTAACTTGGTGAAGAAGCATCAGAAGCCAAACCGTGCTACAGGCGCTGAAGGTAGCGTTGTAACTCAGGAAGCTTCGCTTCATATTTCAAACGTGGCAGTTTTTAATGCTACAACCCAAAAGGCTGACCGTGTTGGTTACCAAGTGATTGATGGCGTGAAAACTCGCGTATTCAAATCAAATGGTGAATCAGTGGCGGTAGCGAAGTAATAGGTTGATATAGGCCATGGCCAGACTTAAAACACGTTACAACGACGAACTTAAAGCTCAATTACAAGAAGTATTGGGCGTTAAGAATGTGATGGAGATTCCTCGCATCACTAAAATCACGATCAACATGGGTGTTGGCGCAGCTGCTGCTGACAAAAAACTCCTTGATGGTGCTCTTTCAGATATGCAAGCTATCGCTGGTCAAAAACCAGTACTTACGTTAGCTCGTAAATCAATCGCTGGTTTTAAAATCCGTGATGGTTGGCCGATCGGTTGTAAAGTTACTTTACGCGGCGAACGTATGTACGAATTCTTGGACCGTTTGATCTCGATTGCGATCCCTCGTATCCGTGACTTCCGTGGTTTCTCTGCGAAATCATTCGACGGTCGTGGTAACTACTCAATGGGTCTTAAGGAACAAATCATGTTCCCTGAAATCGATTTTGACAAGATTGATCGTATTCGTGGTATGGATATTACCATTACTACGACTGCTCGCACCGATGACGAAGGCCGTGCGCTTATGCGTGCATTCGGCTTCCCGTTCAAATAAGAGGTCGATATGGCTAAGAAAGGTATGATTAATCGCGAATTGAAACGCGAAGCTACTGTTGCTAAATACGCTGCAAAACGTGCTGAATTAAAAGCTGTTATTGCAAACGTAAATGCATCAGACGAAGAACGTTTCGAAGCGATGATGAAATTACAAGCATTACCACGTAATGCATCTCCAGTACGTCTACGTAACCGTTGTGGTTTAACTGGTCGTCCTCATGGTTACTTCCGTAAGTTCGGTTTAAGCCGTAACAAATTACGTGAAACAGTAATGCAAGGTGATGTACCTGGCGTTGTTAAGGCAAGCTGGTAAGGAGCACTATAGATGAGTATGCAAGATACCGTTGCCGACATGCTAACACGTGTTCGTAACGCACAAATGGCAAAGAAACAAACTGTTTCTATGCCTAATTCTAAGTTGAAAGTAGCAATTGCTAACTTACTTCAACAAGAAGGTTATATTTCAAACGTAGAAGTTGCGGATGCTGAAGGCAAACCAACTCTTACTTTGACTTTAAAGTATTTCGAAGGCAAACCAGTTATCGAAACTGTGAAGCGCGTAAGCCGTCCAGGTCTACGTCAGTATCGCGGTAAAGATGCACTTCCTAGCGTTAAGCAAGGTTTAGGTATTGCAATTGTTTCTACAAGCAAAGGCATCATGACTGATCGCGCTGCACGTGCTGCAGGCGTTGGTGGTGAAGTTATTGCTTTTGTTTCTTAATAGGTGATTCCTCATGTCTCGTGTGGCTAAAGCCCCAGTAACTGTACCTAACGGTGTAACAGTTACTCAGAACGGCCGGCAGGTCGAAGTGAAAGGCACTAAAGGTACATTGTCTTTCAACCTGCATGCGCTGGTCG